>CAMWUL010000006.1 GCA_947177445.1 uncultured Lachnospiraceae bacterium
AGCACGCGCTGGGCATCATGTTGCTTTGAACGGCGAAGCCGTGAAAAGTAACCATAAATAAAAGAATCATGATAAAACGGTTGAAAAATGGAAATAAAAAGAATATAATTATAACAAAAAAAGATGAAAGGGGAAAACAATGACGATTGATGAGATGCTTGAGATCAAAAAAGAGAAGGGCTTCAGCTATGCGCGGATTGCAGAGATGTCGGGGGTTCCGCTGGGAACCGTTCAGAAGGTATTGGGAGGCGGTACGGGGGCTCCCCGGTACGAGACACTGAGGGCGCTGGAGGATTTTTTTGAAAAACAGAAGAGTGGATGGCTGGTTCGGGAGGAAGCGGCCTACAAGGCCGAAAGGCGCCAGGGGGATTACTTACTGGAGGATTATTACGCTCTGCCCGAGGACTGCAGGGCAGAACTGATTGACGGTGTCATCTATGACATGAGTGCACCGGGATTTACCCATCAATGGATTGCGGGAGAGCTTTACCTCCAAATCAGGCTCTTCCTGGAAAAGAAACAGGGAAAATGCATTCCCATGATTGCTCCGGTGGATGTGAAGCTGGACTGTGATGAACGGACGATGGTTCAGCCGGATGTGCTGATTTTGTGCAGGCCTGACCGGATCAAAAAATGGGGAGTTCTGGGCGCACCGGATTTTGTGGCGGAGATTCTGTCTCCATCCACCAGGAAGAAGGATCTGTGCATTAAAATGTCAAAGTATCTGGAGGCGGGAGTCAGGGAATACTGGGCCATCGATCCGGATCAGGGGAAGCTGATCATATATACGCTGGAAAACGAGGGGATTCCCGCCGTGTATGGTATCCGAGGAAAGGTTCCCGTGGCGATCTATGGAGGAGAGCTTGAGATCGATTTGGATAAGGTGGCACAAATCATACAAAATATGGAAGCGGCAGGGGAATGATGTATTGACTTGTGCTTTGACAGTTGATATAATGCAGCTATAAAGAGAGACAGGAGGAAGGCAATGTTTAGATAAGCTATGAATCGAAATGGCACATGGATTTCCGGAAAGGCGGGCGGATCAGGCCGCCATGCTCCATTGTGCACCGATCATAGCAGTCCAGGCTTGCCTGTTTGAAGGAACAGATTTTTATCTGTGCCTGTATGACGGAATAAGTATGTGGAAAACTGTTTTCGGTGTAGGGGACCGGAAGCAGTTTTTTTATGCACACGGGCATCTGGTGAAGATTGTCGGCAAAAATAACGGGAGCCTGTGCGCGGGAAGTTTTCGGGAGGTTATATGCTGCAGGTAAAAAATCTATGTTTATATCACAAAAAGGATCTGCGTCCACTGGTTGAAAATTTGTCCTTTGTTCTGAACGACGGCGACAAGGCGGCTGTCATAGGGGAGGAGGGAAACGGGAAATCTACACTGTTGAAGCTTCTATATGACAGCAGTTTGGTGGAGGATTATGCAGAATACACGGGCGAGATTATAAAGAATCATTGCATTTGCGGATATCTGGCTCAGGAGCTGGGAAGGGAGGACCGGGAAAAGACCGTTTATGAATATTTAGCGGAAGAGCCTTCCTTTCTGGAAGCGGATTACAGCCAGCTGGTTTCCTGGGCGGGAAGGCTGGGAATTTCCATGGATATGCTCTACAGCGCTGCCAGGATGGAGACGCTTTCCGGCGGCGAAAAGGTGAAGATTCAGCTGATCAGGATATTATCCATGAACCCGGACGTGTTTCTGCTGGATGAACCGTCCAATGATATCGACGTGGAAACCTTAAGATGGCTGGAGGATTTTATCAACGACTGTCCCTTTCCGGTGCTGTTTATATCACACGATGAGACCCTGCTGGAGCACACGGCCAATATGATCCTCCATATGGAACAGCTGAGGCGAAAGACGCAGAGCCGATGCAGCGTGCTGCAGGCAGACTACCGAACCTATGTGGACAGGAGACAAAGGGGGCTGGAGCGGCAGGAGCTTCTGGCCAGGGAAGAACGGGCGGAGTATGAAAAGCAGCAGGAAAGATTCCGCAGGATTCACGATAAGGTGGAACGGGCTCAGAACAACATCAGCAGGCAGAATCCGTCCGGCGGGCGGCTGCTGAAGAAAAAAATGCATGCGGTAAAGTCCATGGAGCGGCGATTTGAAAGACAGGCGGAAAATATGACGCAGATGCCGGAGACGGAGGAGGCCATCTTTTTTCGATTTGCCCAGGGAGAAGGGATTCCGGCTGGAAAGTGGGTGGCGGATTTTCATCTGGAGCGGCTGAGTGCAGGGGACAGGGCGCTTGCAGAAAACATTCAGCTTCAGGTCAGGGGGCCGGAAAAGGTCTGTATTATAGGAAAAAACGGTGCAGGTAAAACTACGCTGCTCCGGATTCTGGCGAAGGAGCTCTTAGCCAGAAAAGACATCCGGGCCGCATATATGCCGCAGAATTACGAGGAGCTGCTGGAACTGGACAGGACGCCTGTGGAATATCTTTCCAGAACATTTGACAGGGAAGAGACTTCCAGGGTCCGCACCTATCTGGGGAGCATGAAGTATACGGCAGATGAGATGGACCATCAGATTCGGGAGCTGTCGGGAGGCCAGAAGGCCAAGCTGTTGCTGCTGAAAATGAGCATGGAGCAGAGAAATGTGCTGATTCTGGATGAGCCCACCAGAAATTTTTCTCCTTTATCCGGGCCGGTGATCCGCAGATTATTGTGCTCTTTTCCGGGGGCCATTATCAGTGTCTCTCACGACAGAAAATATATAGGAGAGGTGTGCACGGTGCTTTATGAATTGGACAGTCAGGGGCTGCACAAAATAATATCTTGAAGAAAGTGATGTTTACATTTGACAGAAGGGTGTGCTATAGTATCTCTAGCAAAGGACAGGCAGAATTTGGCTGAGAGGGTGGAGAAACCAGTGAAAAACGTAATTGTGATCGGAGCGGGGCCGGCCGGGCTGACGGCGGCATATGAGCTTTTGCACAGGGACGGAGAGTATCATGTAGTGATTTTGGAGGAAACCGAAGCTATCGGGGGAATCTCCCGGACGGTTCAATACCAGGGAAACAGGATGGATATCGGGGGACATCGCTTTTTCTCCAAGGATCAAAGGGTAAGCGACTGGTGGAAAAAAATGATGCCTCTTCAGGGCAGCCCTTCCTATGATGATAAGGCATTGGGCCGTCCGGCGCACCTGGAGCCAGGAGGGCCCGATCCGGAGCAGGCAGATCGGGTAATGCTGATCCGGAACAGGGTCAGTCGGATCTATTACCAACGAAAATTTTTTGATTACCCCATTTCGCTGAAGTGGCAGACCATACGGCAGATGGGCTTTTTGTGTACTTTGAAGGCGGGCGCATCCTACCTGGCCAGCTGTATTCATAAAGCGAAGGAGGATTCTCTGGAAAATTTTTATAGAAACCGTTTCGGAAAGGCCTTGTATTCCATGTTTTTTGAGGGATACACGCAAAAGCTGTGGGGCAGGCATCCCAGCGCTATTTCTGCAGACTGGGGGAGCCAGAGGGTGAAGGGACTTTCCGTGACCGCTATTTTGAAGGATATGTGCGGGAAAATATTACCGGGAAACAGGAAGAGAAAGGTGGAGACCTCCCTGATCGAAGAGTTCTGGTACCCTAAATTCGGACCGGGACAGCTGTGGGAAACAGCGGCCGAAGAGGTTCGGAAAATGGGAGGAGAGATCCTTTTCGGCAGCAGGGTTACAGGACTGGGGAGAGGGTCTGACGGCAGAATAACAGAAGTGGTATATGAGAAGGACCAAAGGGTGGAAAAGGTGGAAGCGGATATTGTGCTTTCCAGTATGCCGTTGAAGGACCTGATCGCCGGTATGCCCGGAGTGCCGGAGGATGTGCGGCAGATTGCCCAAGGATTGCCCTACCGTGATTTCGTGACCGTAGGTCTGCTGGTACCTGCGCTGAACCTGAAGAATGAGACCCAAATCCCTACTCTGAATAATCTGCCTCCTGACTGTTGGATTTATGTACAGGATACCGGGGTGAAGCTGGGACGCATTCAGATTTTTAACAACTGGTCACCCTATATGGTAAAAGAAGCCGGGAACCGGGCGTTTGTGGGTTTGGAATATTTTTGTCAGGAGGGGGATGAGTTCTGGAATATGACAGCGGAGGAGTGCGTGGATTTCGCTATCAAGGAGCTGGTTCGTATGGGTATTTTGGCAGGAAGAGAAGATGTGCTGGGATATCATCGGGAGCGGGTGAAAAAGGCGTATCCGGCGTACTTTGACACTTATGACAGGATCGATCAGGTAATCGACTACCTGAACCGGAATTGCGGCAACCTTTACTGTATCGGAAGGAACGGTCAGCACCGTTATAATAATATGGATCACTCCATGGCCACGGCCTTTGAGGCGGTGGAAAATATTTTCACCGGCAGAGAGGACAAGTCGAATGTATGGAGTGTGAATACGGAGCAGGAATATCATGAAGAAAGATAATAAGATGATGGCGATTCTGGCGATGCTGTCCGTTTTATTCCTTTTCGTATTTTCTCAGGAGGGAGACACGAAGCTGACAGTTTGGGGATTTTGTCTGCTTACGGCTGTGGCAGCAGGCTATAACGGGTTTCTGTCTTTAAAAAAGAAGCCCTGGACGGACAGGCGTTTTACGCTCTTATGCAGCGGTATGGGTCTGTTTACCGCGGCGCTTGTTATGTTGGCGGGGAAGCTGAAATTTTATACAAAGGAGCACGAGGGACTTGTGATAGGGGAGGGTATCTTTGTCTTTCTGATCGTATTTTCCTGGTGTGTTTTTTGCGTATGGACGGAAAAAGGCGTCACGGAAAATGTGATTTTGCTGATTCTGTTCGGAGGGTTTTTGATCCGGATTTTTTATATCGTTCTGACCCAGGCCCATATATTTCAAAATGACCTGGGGGCGTTGGTTCCGGGGGACTACGGGCATATGGGATATGTCTACTATCTTTATTCTCAGGGAAGGCTTCCTGATGTGAATCCCATGGAATTTTACCAGCTTTATCAGCCGCCTTTGCATTATGCTGTCTGTGCGCTGCTGCTGAAAATTTTTCGGATTTTTGGCTGCGATCTGAACGAGGCTCAGGAGATGCTTCAGGTGCCGGCAGCGCTGTGTGGAACATTTACATTGTTTTTTATCAACAGGATCGGGATCCGTCTGAGAGTTTCCCCTTTGGGAAGGGGAATTGCCCTGGGGTTGGCATCTTTTCTTCCTCTGAGTATTCTGCTGGGAGGCGCGCTGAACAATGACGGACTCATGACATTGCTGGTAGTGATGGCGCTGTATTATACATTGGTTTGGTACGAATATCCCGGCATCGGAAAAATCGCAGTGATGGCTGTGTGCATTGGCTGCGCCATGATGACAAAACTGTCGGGAGTACTGGCGGCTCCGGCCATGGCGGCGCTGATGCTGCAAAAGGCCTGGAAGGACAGAATACGGTGGAAAGTGTATTTAAAGCAGTTTCTGTGTTTTGGAGTGATTGCTTTTCCTTTGGGACTCTGGTATTCCCTGCTTCGGTTTTGGCAGTTTGGGATGCCTCTGGGCTTTGTGCCGCGGCTGGCGGAGGATGCAGGGCAGTTTATCGGAATGCATATGACGTGGGATCGCTTGTTTGATTTTAAAAATGCGTTTCAAAGTCTGTCTCTGGGTTGGGTGAATACAGAGCGGGCAGACTATAATATTCCGGTATCCATGGTAAAATATGCAGTGTTTGGAGAAGGGGATTTCTATCGGATTAATCCGGTTTTGACTGCGGCGGGCACAGTCCTGTTTTGGTTTGTTCTGGTTTTGGGGATTCTGACCGGGGCGGCTCTTGTGATCTGGTTTTTCCAAAAAAGGAATACGGTCATGGAGAAGGTGTTCCTGGGACTGGTGATCGCTGTGAATTTTTATTCTTACCTTCGGTTTTGCTTTGACTATCCTTTTGTGTGCACCATGAATATCCGCTACATTATAGGGGCAGTGTACCTGGCGTTTCTGGTGCTGGGAGCTGTGGCGGCGCAGGCGGCGGACAGGATCAGACAAAAGAGTCCGGCAGCTTCCGGGGCGGTATGTGCTGCATTTGCGGGAGGTGTGGGGATCTATATAGCCGGTGCAGTGACAATGATTGTCCAATTGGATCAGCTGATTCCATGATACTTCAGCCAGGGCCGTCGGAGCCGTACCGGGCATTATTGAGCGTGCAGCAGGCAGCTTTTATATTTTTCGATGCATTCCCGGAACAGGCGGATGGCGCTTTGGGAATCCCCGTTTTTGATATATTCTGTGGTCCGCGCCAGTACCTCATAGGTGTCCTGACGGCCGATATATTCGCAATAATTGGCCCAGGCGGAAATGGAGGCAGTGAAAAAGGCGTTCATAATCAGCGGAGAAATACAGTTTCCGGTGAGAGAAACAATGGTCTTGCGGTACAGGAAGAGTGCGGATGCAAAGGTATTGATATCGGAGGATATGGCTTTGCGCACCTCTTCCTGAAGTTCTTCCAGCTTTTTGATGTGAGAAGGATCCTGCCTTGAGGCCAGCTCTTCAATGGCAGGACATTCCAGATAGAGCCGGGTATTGAGCAGGCTGATCAGCATTTTTGTGTCCGGCATGCCGCCCCGGTAACGGATAATGGCAAAGAGAGTATCTATGTTGCCGGTGCTGGTGTAATCTGCCACGTAAACACCTTTTCGGGAAGCCACGTCCAGAAAGCCTGTGCGCGCCAGCTCCCGGATGCCTTCATGTACAATGGTCTTGCTGATTCCCATGGTGTCGGCCAGCTCCCGCTCGGTGGGCAGACGATCTCCGGGCTTCAGTTCACCGGATAAAATCATTTCTTCCACCTGTGATAAAAATAATTCCTTGATAGAAGGAGCGTCAATTCTTTTAAAAGTCAATGGTATTCCTCTTTTCTGCTGAATATCGAAGTTCTGATTATATTTCCATGCGGTTTTGCGAAGCATACGGAAATAGTGATTTTGTTTTTTCAAATATATCACTGTCGGAATAAAAAAGTCAATGGAAATATGGTCCGACCACGACCAGAAAAAACGTTGTCGTCTTTTTGGAGGTTTTGTCAATTTACAAGGACGAAATTGTATCGGAAAATATAAAAGTAATAGTCTGCTTTTCTGAAAAAAGGATTTTACAGGCGGAGACAAAATATATTGGAGAGGGGACATTTATATGGAAAAGAATGTGCGGATCATTGAGGTGAAGAGAAGCATTTTTGAAAATAATGACAGAGACGCGGACCGGTTAAGGGCTGAATTGAAGGAAAAGAAGGTTTTTCTGCTGAACCTGATGTCTTCTCCGGGATCCGGAAAGACTACAATGCTGTTGGCTCTCTCCAGGGCGCTGAAGGGCAGAGTCAGGATGGGAGTCATGGAGGCGGATATCGATTCCGCGGTAGATGCAGAGAAGCTTATGGAGGCAGGCATCCGGTCCATACAGATTCATACCGGAGGAATGTGCCATCTGGACGCGGACATGACCAGACAGGGACTGTACGAGTTTGGTCTGGAGGACGCGGAGCTGATCGTGCTGGAAAACGTGGGAAATCTGGTCTGTCCCGCGGAATTTGATACGGGAGCGGTGAAAAACATGACGCTTTTGTCCGTTCCGGAGGGAGACGATAAGCCGCTGAAATACCCATTGATGTACGAAAAGTGTGATCTGCTGGCAGTGAGCAAGACGGATGTGCTGTCCTATTTTGATTTTGACAAGGACAAGGTGGAAAAATATGCCAGACAGAGAAATCCGGATATTCATATTATTTATATTTCCGCCAAAACCGGGGAAGGAATGGAAGAGCTGGCGGACTGGATTGTAAAGCAGGTAAAGGACTGGAAGGCATAAACAGGAGAAGCGCCGGAAAATGAAAGGCATGAGCAGGCAAGGCGCTGAGACGCAGGATGAAGGGGGAAATTTATGGAGGGTGAAAAAGCAAAGATCCTGGCGGTGGCGGGAAAAGGCGGGGTGGGGAAAACCTCAGTTGCCGCCACAATGGTTCGTCTGCTCACGCAGGCCTGTCCGCACAAGCGCATCCTGGCCATCGACGCGGATCCGGCGGTGGGGTTATCCACCGCCCTGGGCATTGAGGTGGGAACTACGGTGGATGATATTCGCAGGAGCGTGGTGGAGGCTGCGGAGGAGGGGGATACCAAAACGGCGGTGGAACTATTGAGCGAGGCCCGGTATCAGATCTTCGACGCCCTTGTGGAGACGACGGGTTTCAGCTTTATTGCCATTGGCCGCCCGGAGTCGGCCGGCTGCTACTGCAAGGTCAATGCATACCTGAAGGAAGTAATCAGTATACTGGCGGAGAACTTTGATTATGTAGTCATCGACGGGGAGGCCGGCATCGAGCAGATAAACAGGCGGGTTATGGAAAAGGTCACCCACCTGATTCTGGTGACTGATTCCAGCAAAAAGGGAACCCAGGTGATTCAAACCATACGGGCCGTGGCGGATGAGCTGGTTATGTACCGGCAGGCAGGAGCGATACTGAATCGGCTTCCCTCCCTGGATGTGACAGAATTTATAGATACAGGGGGCATTCCTGTGCTGGCAAGTATTCTTTCGGACGCCTCGCTGGCCGAATTTGACCTGAAGGGGGAAAATGTTTTTTATCTGCCGGAGAATTCCTGTATGGTCATGGGGGTAAGAGAAGCCCTGGAAAAGCTGGAGATCATCGAAGAAGGGGGAAACCAATGAAGGATTTAAAGCATTTGTATTTTTTTGAAAAGCTGCTGGAGGATGCCCATAATGATCTGGTGCGGCAGGCCCAGGCGGAGGGACGCAGATGCGCTGCCACGGTCTGCGAGAATATTCCCGAGCCGCTTTTGAACCTGCCGGGAGTATTTTCCGTTCGGCTGCGGGCCCCCCGAACCGGCACCACGGAGATGGCGGGCTATTATCTGACCAGCTTTCTGTGCGAGTATACCAAGGCGCTGCTGGAGCGTGCCATGGAGGGAGGCTACAATTTTGCAGACTGCATGATCGCTCCTGACGGATGCTCCATGCTGAACCGCTGCGTGGAAAATATGGAGCTTTTAAAAACCATGCAGAAGGAAGTCTTTTTTTATGAATATATGGAAATTCCCATGAAGGCCGATGATAACGGACTGAATCTCTATGTACTTCAGTGCAGGAATCATATTCTGAAGCCGCTGGCAGAAAGGTTTGGCATCGACGTATCAGATGCGGCAATCCGCAGTGCGGTGGAGGAGCACAACAGGGTCTGCAGGCTGATCCGGCAGATCGGAGAATACCGCAAAGAGGAAAATCCCAGGATCACCGGCTATGAATTCCACATTCTTACCCTGGCAACCTATACGGCGCCAAAGGATCTGCTGGTGAACCGGCTGGAGGAGACGCTGGAGGAGCTGAAAACCAGAAGGCCGGATGCAAAAAAGCCCTGGAGGGCCAGAGTGGTGGTGGCAGGCTCTGAGGCGGATGACGTGGATTTCATCAGGCTGATCGAAGAATGCGGGGCTTATGTATGCGCGGATCGTTTCTGCTATGGATCCTTTCCCGGGCGGGACGAGATCTGCCTGACAAATGAGGAAGATGCACTGACCCAGATCTGCCGCCAATACATGTACGGGGGGCAGTGTGCCCGATACATGAATCAGGCAAAGATTCAGGAGAGGCGAAGCTATGTGGACCGGCTGGCCAGGGAGTATCATGCGGACGGCATCATATATGAGCAGATGAAGTTCTGCGACCCCTGGGCTTACGAGCGCATGGTGGGCACACAGGTTCTGCGGGAGGAATATCATTATCCTGTGCTGTCTGTGGACCGTCCTTACGCGGTGGGTAATTCCGGTCAGCTGCGGACGCGGGTTCAGGCCTTTGTAGAAAGCGTGGAGCTGAAAAAGCTCCAGGGAGGTGGCAGATAGTGGGAAAAAAAGTGGGAAGTGAGAAGCTTGGAAGCCTGTATACCACGGGAAGGGTAAGGAGACGACGGGAGTGGAGGGGCGTGAGGGACACTCTGTACGATTATTGGAGATGGCTGCATATTATGGGGATTCTGACAAAGTTCATTGTAAAGCCCAGAAATATCAAGGCCTTTTTCCGCTATCGATGGATGGCCAATTATCTGGCGGCACCTATGATGGTGGATCGGCATACCCAGGGGCTTCGGGGGCCTCAGCTTCGGATTGCTCACACGGAGTTTGATCTGGTGATGGAGGATATCGCCAAGCTTCTGGACAATTTATTCCGGGGAGACCGGAAGATCGGGAATGATGAGGAGTTTTCCAAAAAGGTAGTCCTGATGGACGAGAATGAAATGACGGCGGTGATGATGGGATTTCCCACGCTGAAGGGCTTAAGCCGGGAGACGCCGGCGGTGTATGTTTCTGTTCTTCTGAATCAATATGCGGCCTGTCATTACATAGATGTTGCCCAGGAATTCGGGCTTCCGGGGGATGTGTGTCCCATGCCGGAGGCAGAGGCGGGGGTATCCATTGACGATGATTTCCCTGTTCTGGGAGCCTGTGCCATTCAGTGCAATACCACCTGTGACGGATCCCTGATGGGAAACGGCGTGATCTCCAAGCGTCTGGAGTTGGAGGACGGGGTTCCCTGCTTCCAGCTTGCGGCGCCTCTGCGCCACCGGCAGGAGGATGTGCAGGAGTATGCGGCCCAGGAGATCCGCAACGCCATTCGCTTTATTGAAGAGCACACCGGCGAAAAGTGGGATTGGGATTATTATTTTGAATGTGCAAAGAGGGTCAACGAGTCCACCCGCCACCGGATGGAATGGCTGGAGATGAACAAAACCGATTATCCCCAGGTATTCGGCTCCAATCTGGCTCTTTATACGGAGACCAATTATATGGCTATCTGCGGCAAGGTGCCGGAATTTGTGGAGGCTGACCGGAAAATTTCCGCCATTGCGGAAAAAGCGTATAAAAAGAAAAATATGGTGGTGAAGGAATACCGTCACAGAGCCATTATCTGGGGAGTGCAGTCTCACTTCTATTTTGACTTTCTGATCTGGCTGCAGAACTGCTGGGGAATTCTGCCTCTTACGGATATGCTTTCCATGGTGTCCACAAAGATGATCTCGGAGGATGACAGGGAACAGGCCATTTACGACATGGCGTGGCTCACCGAGAACATGATTATGCGGAACAGGACCCATGGCGGCTATAAGGTGCTGCTGGATGAGCTGTGGGAGTTCTGCGAGGAGTTCCGGGCGGATACAGTGATCCTGTGGGAGCACATCAGCTGCAAGGCGCTGGACGGCATGCACGGTCAATTTGAGGAAAAGGCCAGGGAGAAGGGAATTCACCTGATCTGGGTGGATCATGATCTGTTTGATCCCCGGGTAATTTCCCGACAGGGAATCCGGGATCAGGTAAACCGCTATATGCGGACGGTTTTCAGGGAGGAACCGCTGGATCCCACGCTGGAGGTACTTACGGATGAGCATTCCTGGTAGGAAATGCCTGCATCCGGTCAGGCGGCATATCCATAAAAAAGGAGAGCTCCAGGGGCCCGGAATTTTGAAATCAGCGCCTGCCGAAGGCGGATAAACCGGAAGACTTGACAAGGAGGGACAGGAAAATGAGATATTATGGCGGATGTGATTCCGGAAGTACCTATACAAAATGCGTGATTATTGACGAAAACGGAAAAATGGCGGCAAACGTCACTCTTCGGAGCAGGATCAATTCCGTGCTCAGCGCGGAGGATGCCTTAAAGCAGGCAGTGGATCAGGTTCCGGAGCTGAACAGCCCAGAGGACCTGGCATATTTGGTGGGAACGGGCTACGGAAGGAACAAGGTACCCTTTGCGGATGAGAACATTTCCGAGATCAGCTGTCATGCCATGGGAGTTCACGTGGCAGATCCAAAGGTCCGGGCGATTATCGATATCGGCGGACAGGACGTGAAGGGGATTTCCGTGGATCAGGACGGAACCGTGCTGAATTTTGCCATGAACGACAAATGTGCCGCGGGAACAGGCCGTTTTTTCGAGGCCATGGCCAGAGCCTTTGAGATGGATCTGACGGAATTTTCCAGGCTTTCTCTGAAGGCAAAAAATGTGATTCCCATTACGTCCCAGTGCACGGTATTTGCGGAGTCCGAGGTGATATCGCTGGTGGGAGAGGGCAAGCCCATGGACGAGATTGCCGCCGGCATCGAACTGTCCGTGGCAAAGAGGTGCTTTGTCATGTCCAAAAATGCAGGGGCTGTGGATAACGTGGCGCTGACCGGAGGATGTGCGAAAAACGAGGGTCTGAAGGCGGCCATTGAGCAGGTTCTGAAGCTGAAGGTCATTGAGCTTCACATCGACCCGCAGCTGATGGGGGCGCTGGGCGCCGCGGAATATGCCAGACAAAAAGGGCTGGCGGGATAGGAGGGAGCAGAATGTCCGTATTTATACAGGTGATATGTATTGCGGCGATTGTTATTGCATGTCTGTTTGTGCTGTCTTTTCTGGTCTATTTCTTTAACCTTGATATGAAATTGACGGCAATGCTTGCGCCCATATTTGAAAAGCATTATGATAAGATAGACAGGGATAAGCATTTATGATCCGGATGAAGCTGTATGACCAGGTCATTGAAAAAATACTGGCTGTTCTGGGGGCCCGGGAGGGTCTGCGGCTGCCTGTGGGGGAAACCCATTGGCCGGAGGTGTCGGACCGGAGCATGATTCTGAGAAGTGATATGGCCTATGAGCTGGGGGGAGAAGGCCTTCCCGCTATTGGATGCACGGTGATTACGGCTGACGAAAGGCTTGTTCCGGAGGACGGAATTACCCTGTTGGGAAGAGACCTGCCCCGGATCCAAGAGGATGTGCCTTACGGGCGGATCGCCCTGGTCCAGGTAGACGGAGAGGCTTTGGGAGAGGGCCAGGCGTTGTACCAGGCAGTCCGGGCGCTGGAGTATACCCGCTATCACTTTTATCCCAAGGGCTTTATGCTGCGGATATCTGCAGCCCGGCACAGAGAGAGCGTTCGGGTGGGGAAGGAAGCACTGGCGGAGGGACTGGATTTTACCATAACGGGAAACCGAATGATATCCGCCTTTCACAAAAATGCGTCCGTGAAGGCGGTGCATATTTATTATGTAACGCTAGAGGAGAAGGCCCCTCGGCAGTCTGCCCGGGGCGGGTCCGGACAGGCCGGTGTACTTGCGCCCGGATTTGACTATAAAGCGCTGGCGGAATGTGCCGGAGAAGCGGAGGATATTACCAGGACCATCGACCACATTATGACAGGAGGGATTATGGACTGTGTTTCCTGTGGACTGCAGAGGGTCTGCGATGAGGTGGAGGGGTTAAGGGAGCTTCATTTTCAGAAATGAAATTATTATAATATTAAAAACGTACAGGAGGGAACGATATGGCATTTGACATGGAGCAGTACAACAGGTGGCCGGCGAATCACAAGCATGACAAAGAGCCCAGCAAAAAGATCATTGCGCTGGGCAAAAAGATCACCGATGTGGCCGCCCATATGATCGGCGGGGTGAAGGTGGAGGACCCGGAATACTGGGGGCTTGCGGAGATTATCACCGAAGAGATGGCGGAGGTGGGCCTGGCCATGAAGAAGAGAACGCCCTATACCTTTGCCGAGATGTGCAGGCTGAATAAGATCGACAAGGCCGGAGAGGAAAAATTCCAGAAGCTTCTGGATGAGATGAGCTATATCGGCTTGCTGGAGTACGATTACGGCTACCATTATGATCATAACGGACGCACAAAGGAGCAGACGGAGCGCAGATATATTCTGCCCATGTTTGTGCCGGGTTCTGCGGAGCTTTTTAACATGGAGGAGCTTCCTGACGGCAGCAATCCCAGACTGCGGGACCATCCGGACGTGGCGTCCTTCTTTGAGCGCATGACCTTTATTCCTCTGGCAGGAATCACCCAGATGGTGCCGCCGGGAGGCGCAGGCATCGGTATGCATGTAATTCCGGTGGAAAAAGCGATTTCCATGGAAAATCAGTCGGTGGATCTGGAGCATCTTTCCTACTGGCTGAAAAAATATGAAGGACATATCGGCGTGGGACGCTGTTCCTGCCGGGCATCCAGAAAGGTTCTGGGCGAGGGCGTTGCGGACGATGATTACGGCTGGTGCATCGGCGTAGGCGATTTTGCGGATTACTGCCGGGAGACGGGCAAGGGGCATGATATCACCTACGAGGAAGCCATGGCGATTCTGCAGAGGGCGGAGGAGAACGGCTTCGTGCATCAGATCACCAATATAGACGGAGAAAACAAGATATTCGGCATCTGCAATTGTAATGTGAATATCTGTAACGCTCTCCGCACCTCGCAGCTGTTCAACACGCCGAATATGTCCCGTTCCGCTTACGTGGCCCATGTGGATAAGGAAAAGTGTGTGGCCTGCGGACGCTGTGTGGAGTATTGTCCTGCGGGAGCCACCAGGCTGGGTCAGAAGCTCTGCACCAAGGATGGAAGTCAGGTTCAGTATCCCAAGCAGGAGCTTCCGGATGAGGTAAAATGGGGACAGGATAAGTGGGATCCCGACTACCGCGACAACAACCGGATCAACAGTCATAAGACGGGAACCTCTCCCTGTAAGACCGCCTGTCCGGCCCATATTGCGGTCCAGGGTTATCTGAAGAAGGCCTCTCAGGGAAAATATCAGGAGGCGCTTGCCCTGATCAAAAAGCAGAATCCCTTCCCTGCGGTCTGCGGGCGGATCTGCAACCGGCGCTGCGAGGAGGCATGTACCAGAGGAACCATCGACGAGGCGGTGGCTATCGACGCAGTGAAGAAATTTATCGCGGAACAGGATCTGAAGGCGGAGACCAGGTATATTCCCCCTGTGGTGATCCCTGCCAGTATTCATATGGATCATTTCCCGGAAAAGATCGCAATTATCGGCGGAGGTCCCGCAGGCTTAAGTGCGGCCTTCTATCTGGCGGAAAAGGGCTACCGGCCCACTGTGTTCGAAAAGAATGAAAAACCGGGAGGAATGCTGCACTACGGAATCCCTTCCTATAAGCTGGAGAAGAATGTGATTGAGGCGGAGATCGATGTGATGCGGGAAATGGGCGTGGAGATCCGCACCGGCGTGGAGGTGGGAAAGGACATCACCTTAAAGGAGCTTCGGGCACAGGGCTACAAGGCCTTTTACATTGCCATCGGGTGCAGCGCGGGACGGCTTCCCGGCGTAGAGGGAGACCAGGCGGAAGGAACCATGACTGCCATCGACTATCTCCATGAGGCAAACACGGGAAATACCTCCTACACAGGAAAGGTTGTTGTGGTGGGCGGCGGAAACGTGGCTGTGGATGCGGCCCGGGTCAGTGCCAGAAGCGGCGCCCTGGAGGTGGTGCAGGTAAGCCTGGAGTCTGAAAAGGAGATGCCCGCGTCGGCGGAGGAGCTGCGGGAAGCGGCAGAAGACGGTGTGATTGTGAAATGCGGCTGGGGTCCCAGGGAAGTACTTACAGAAGGGGGAAAGGTTACCGGTATCGTATTCAAGAGATGTCTTTCCGTGTTCAACGGGGAAGGAAAATTTGCGCCTGTGTATGATGAGAAGGATACCATGACGGTGGAATGTGGAAGAGTGATTTTTGCCATCGGCCAGAGAACCGTATGGGGGAGCCTTCTGGAGGGAGAAAAGGTGGAGTTTAAGGGGCCTGCCATTGTGGCCGATCCTCTCACCTTCCAGACCGGACAGCCGGATATCTTTGTGGGCGGCGACGTATATACCGGGCCGAAGTTTGCCATAGACGCCATAGCGGCAGGACATTACGCGGCGGAATCTCTTCACCGCTATGTACATAACGGCCACATGACCATCGGACGCAATACCTGGGAGTTTAACGAGCTGGATAAGAATAATATTTCCGTGGAAAGCTATGACCGTTCCTCCCGCCAGACGGAAGGGGTGGATTCTGCCGTGCCGGAGAAATCCTTCCGGGATGCTCATCTGACTTTGACCGAGGAGCAGGTGAGAAAGGAAACAGCACGCTGCCTGGGCTGCGGCGCCACCATAGTGGATGAGAATAAGTGCATCGGCTGCGGCGTATGTACCACCAAGTGCCAGTTTGACGCTATCACGCTGCACAGAGATCATCCGGAGTGCACCAATATGGTTACCGCAGAGGACAAATTTAAACAGATCATTCCTTACCAGCTGAAGCGTGCGGTGAAGATTGTAACCCATAAGAAGGACAAAGCGTAAAAGGAAGCTGCCGTGGAGCCGGTTTGTGCCGCCGCGGCGGCAGGGGTATTGAGATGCATGAAATAGGCGTGGTTTTTTATGTTGTCCGGGATGTATTGCAGGTGGCGGAGGAGAACCAGGTGGAAAAGGTATTCTCCGTGACACTGCAGATCGGAGAGGTGTCGGGGATTGTCCATGAATACCTGATCGACTGCTGGAACTGGGCAAGGAAGAAGGAGCCTGTGCTGGAGGAGGCGGAGCTTTTGATCGAGCAGATTGACGCAGTCTCCTTCTGCCAGGACTGCGGTCAGGAGTATTCCACGGTGCAGTATGCCAAGAGCTGTCCGCACTGCGGCAGCGCGAATACGTATCTGCAAAGAGGGAATGAATTTCTGATCAAGGAAATTGCAGTGTGAAAAGAATGAAGAAGTCATTTCTTTAGCAAAACTGCCCAAAAGAAGTGTTAAAAGAAAATATACATTTATGATACACCTGCTGTTTAGGATAGCATCAGAAGAGATGTGAAGCCAAACAGGAGGTGTATTTCTTTGAAAAAATTTTTTGCTGTTATATTGTGCAAAATGCTTCATTTTATGGGGAAACTGACGGGAAGAGGAAGTTCTCTGCCGGGGAAGGCGGCGCTTGGAATCTGCAGGGATATTCTGGGCAGGATAGAGCTGCCTGAGCGGATCATCGCCGTCACCGGCTCCAACGGAAAAACCTCGACGGTGGAAATGATTGCGGCTGTTCTGAAGGCCCGGGGAATAAAGGTGGTCTGGAACGAGGAGGGCGCAAACCAGATCGAGGGAATCGTTACGCTGGCCCTGTCCCATGCTTCCCTTGGCGGAAGGGTAAAGGGAGAGGTGCTTCTGATGGAGGTAGATGAACGTTATGCCGCCGAAATATTCGAGTATCTTTGCCCTACCCAGCTGGTGGTGACAAATCTCTGCAGAGACCAGCTTACCCGCAACAGGCATCCGGAAAAGGTTTATGAGGATATTCTGTCTGCCGTCCACCCTCAGACCGAGCTGATATTAAATGCCGATGATCCTCTGTCCAGCTGTCTGGCAAGAGGACGGGGGAAGGTGAAGTGGTTTGGAGTGGAGAAATGCTCCGTATCCGCAGACCATCCCACAGGCGCTTACCACGACGGCGCATACTGTCCTGTGTGCAAGGGGCCCATGGAATATGATTATGTAAATTACAATCATATCGGCAGCTACCGCTGTCCCAGATGCGGACATGCAAGGCCCACACCGGATTACCTGGGGGCGGATGTGGATCTGGAGGCCGGATATTTGACTACCGGAAGCGGAGTCCGGATCCGGCTGAGCCTGCGCAGTATCTACCACGGCTATAATGTTCTGACGGCCTGGGCGGTCTGCTGCAACGCCGGAATTCCGGAGGAGGCTGCCGCATCGGTTCTGAGCTGCTATCGGCTGAAAAGCGGACGGGTACAGCCCTTTACTCTGGGCAGTCATCGGGGTATGCTGCTTACCAGTAAGCACGAAAACAGTATCGCATATGACACGAACCTGCGTTACATCGCTTCCTCGGAAAGGGATTGTGTGGTTCTGATTATCGTGGATGCCGTGAGTCGAAAATATTTTACCTGTGAGACCAGCTGGCTGTGGGACATTGATTTTGATCAGCTGAACCAGCTGCATGTGAAAAAGATTATTCTTTCCGGACGCTACTGCAAGGATCTGGCGGAATGCTTTTCCTTTACGGACCTGCACAACTGGTCCGTACAGCCGGATATCTGCAGGGCGGTGGCGGGAATCAGAACTCGGGGAAGCGAGGATGTATATGCGGTTACCTGCTTTTCGGACAGGGATAAGCTGCTGGCTCATGTGGAAAGGCATTGACCGGCCATGTGTGCAGGAGGGTGAGAAACGCCTGATTATAAGCGTGTAAAGGGGCATAATGATGGAAATACGAATCATACATTTTTATCCGGATCTGATGAATCTCTATGGAAGCCATGCAAATGTAAAGGTTTTGCGGCGATACCTGGAGAATATGGGCTGTACCGTAACGGTGCAAAGGCTTTCGCCCGGGGAGAAGGAGCCGCTTATTTCCGGGGAGGGAGAGCCGGATTTTGTTTTCATGGGAGCCGGAACAGAGAGAAGCGCCCGGGCGGCCATGGAAGATTTGGCCCGTTTTGACACCAGCCTGAAAAGCTGGGCCCGGGATGGAATCGCCATGCTTTTTGCAGGAACGGCCATGGAGCTTCTGGGGAGAGAAATCCGGGAGCCGGACGGCAGCGTCTATCCGGGCATCGGACTGGCGGAATTTGTTACAGAACACCAGGAGAGGGGCATGACAGGAGATGTATATGGCTATACGGAGCTTTACCCTCAGGCCATGGTGGGATTTATGAATAAGAGCGGTTTAATCCGGGGGGTGGAGTCGCCTCTGCTCACCCGGCTTAAGCTGGGCTGGGGCAATGAAAGGGAGGGCGGTCCCGAGGGCTTTCATCAGGGGAATGTGTTTGCATCCGAGCTGACGGGCCCGATCCTGGTAAAAAATCCCAGGCTGTTGGAGACGGTGGCTGCGGCGGTCCTGACCCGGCGGGGTGTCAGGCTTCCGGATCCGCTTCCCCGGGACACCCTGGGCTGGGAGGCCTATGCCGTCACGGAGGAGCAGCTGAGGCTGCGAATCAGCGAAAAAGCGCCGTAGGAGCGTATTGCGAATGGCGCGGTATAAACCATAACAAGCGCAGAAACATGCGAAACTTTGAAATCTCTTACTATACAAAATCCCAAACCTGTGGTAAGCTGATATATAATGCATACAGGCGGGAGGATGAGGACATGGAAGAACTGAAGATGTCCAGAAAACATTTTTCAAAGCTGGGCGGAATGTTTATCATTGGTACGATTGTGATCTATGCCATACAGTTGGGTGTGGGAGCAGTGGTTGGAATTTTGGTGCCGTACTGGTTGTATGACCCCAACATAAGTCTGCTGGTCAGTATGCTGCCCATGTATCTGGTGGGCATGCCCATATTGATTCTGTTGGTCAGGCGTCTGCCTGCGGAGACGGTGGAAAAGCATGATATGAGACCGGGGCAGTTTGTTGTGGCGCTGATTATGACTTTTGGGCTTATGTATGCCATGAATTTTCTGGGGACCATGGTGACCACCGTCATCGGCACCCTGAAGGGCAGCGAGGTACAGAATCTGGTGGCGGAAATTGCCACCTCCACCAATGTAGTGGTGGTATTTATTTTTATGGTAATCTGCGCGCCGATTATGGAAGAATATATTTTCCGGAAGCTGATCGTGGACCGGACCGTCCGATACGGCCAGGGCGTGGCAGTGCTGGTGTCGGGACTCATGTTCGGCTTGTTCCACGGAAACCTGAATCAGTTTATCTATGCCTTTGCCATGGGGACATTTTTGGCGTTTCTTTATGTGAAGACAGGGAAACTTAAGCTGACGATTGCCATTCACATGGCGGTCAACTTTATGGGAGGCGTGGTTTCCTCCCAGCTGGTCAAGGCGATCAACCTGGATGAGTATATGGAGATTGTATCCCAGGGAATGGATATGGAGCGTCTGGTGCCCTATATGATGGAACATCTGGCGGGCTGGATCGGCTATCTGCTGCTTTGTATCTTTGTTTTCGGAAGTATTATCGCCGCCGCCGTCCTGTTTATCGTTTTCCTGATTCAAAAGCGGTTTGCGCTGAAGCAGGGAACGGTAGTCATTCCTCAGGGAAAGAAATTCCGCACGATCTTTTTGAACCTGGGAATGATTATTTATTGTGTATTCTGGATCGGCGTGATCCTTGTACAGCTGCTTTTTGGTTAGGCTGTCACAGGTGAAGGCTGCATGGACGAAGGCTTCGGCCTGGTATTGAGGAATAAAAATGTATACATTTGATAGCAGAGTCCGGTATAGCGAGACAGACAGCGGAGGGAAGCTGACAATGGCTTCCCTTATCAATTATTTTCAGGACTGCTCCACCTTTCAGTCGGAGGAGCTGGGGGTTGGTGTGGAATATCTCAGGGAGAGACACCTGGTATGGGTATTGTCCGCATGGCAGATTGTGGTGGAAAGATATCCGTCACTGTGCGAAAAGGTTACCTCATGTACGCATCCCTATGACATGAAAGGTTTTTTGGGATACAGGAACTTTTGTCTTTTGGACGGAGAGGGCAGGTACCTGGCCAGGGCAAATTCTCTGTGGAGTCTTTTGGATACCGAATCGGGAAAGCCCAGGGCGGTGCCGGAATATATGACAGAAAAGTATCGTCTGGAGCCCCGGCTTGACATGGAGTATGCGCCCAGAAAGATCAGTATTCCGAAAAACGGCACAAGCCGGGAAGCCGTGCGGATCCGTCCCCACCATCTGGATATGAATCGTCATGTGAATAATCAGCAGTTTATTGATATTGCCATGGACTATCTGCCCGAGGGGTTTGTAATCGGCCAGGTGCGGGCAGAATATAAAAAGCAGGCATTCCTGGATGATGTGCTGACCCCGTATGTGGCGGCAGACGGGGAAAGGGTTATCGTGGCTCTGACGGACGGAGAGGGAGGAACCTACGCCGCGGCGGAATTTGCCAGGATGGAGGGGGATAAAAATGATACGACTGGGTGAAAGACAGGAGCTTGTCATTATAAAGACCGTGGATTTTGGCGTGTACCTGGCCGTTCCCGGGGAGGAGGACGAAGAGCGGGTGCTGCTCCCGATAAAGCAGGTGCCGGCCGGAAGCGTTCCGGGAGACAGGCTGGAGGTCTTTATCTACCGGGATTCCCAGGATCGGATGATCGCCACGGTCAGAGAGCCGAAGCTGGTGATGGGGCAGGCAGCTCTGCTGACGGTGGCCCAGATGGGAAAATACGGCGCCTTTCTGGACTGGGGGCTGGAAAAGGATCTGCTGCTTCCCTTCCGGGAGCAGAGGGGAAGCGTCCGGCAGGGAGATCAGGTACTCGTGTCCCTGTACATTGACAAGAGCAGGAGGCTTTGTGCCACCATGAACGTTTACCGGAGCCTTCGGACGGACAGTCCTTATAAGCCCGGTGACAGAGTGGCGGGAAGGGTCTATGAGACCAGCGACAATTTCGGAGCCTTTGTGGCGGTGGATAACCAATATTCCGCCCTGATTCCCAAAAGGGAGCTGTACGGGGAAGCGGAGCCGGGAACGGATGTGGAAGCCCGGGTCGTACAGGTTTTGGAGGACGGCAGACTGACCCTGAGTATCCGGGATAAGGCCTATTTGCAGATGGATAAGGATGCGGAGAAGCTGCTGGAGCTTTTGGACAGCTACGAGGGAGCGCTTCCGTTTACCGACAAGGCGGATCCGGAGGTGATCCGGTATGAGACCGGCATGAGCAAAAACGAGTTTAAAAGGGCGGTGGGAAGACTTCTCAAACAGGGCCGGATCGAGATCACTCCAAAGGCCATCCGAAGGAAGGGATGATAATTTTGGAAATATGCATGTGGAACTGGAAATGTATTGATTTATGTGGTAAACTAAGCTTATGATTTTGAAGGCGGCCTTTTAAAGGGGCGCCGGCAGGGAGGTATGGATATGGATATCGCAGGTGTTTCCGCGGCAATGGCACAGGGCAGACTGCAGTCTCAGGTGGGGATGGCAGTACTGGACAAAGCGATGGACACAAATGAAGCGCTGGGCGCCGGATTGATACAGATGATCGATTCTGCGGCAATGGAGCAGAGTGTGAACCCTAATATCGGTGCTAATTTTGACATGCGCGTATAGTTTGGGAAGGACTCGAAAGCTGCCTGGCGAATAGCCCCAAGGCGGCTTTTTGCCATTTTACGTGCAGTCTGCGAATGGCGCCAAAATGAGCGCTTTTTGCTCATTTTGTGTGCATCATGTTGCTTTGAACGGCGAAGCCGTGAAAAGTAACACCATGGCAGAACCGTTACGTCATTTTCCATAAAAAATGCTTGCTTTTTTGCATTTTTTTCTGTACATTTGTAATGTGTGGTTTCTATTTGTGATATGGAAGTTCAGAAAAATCATCATAACAGAGGAGCGGGGCTATATGATATCAAATCAGGTTTTGCAGAATACCATCGATGGAATGAAGAGTATTGCACGGGTTGAACTATGCGTTATGGATGTGGACGGAAAAGAGGTGGCCTTTACCACGGATATGAGCAGCAGTTCCAGGGCAGCAATGGATTTCGCTGCCTCGCCTGCAGATTCCCAGGAGATACAGGGATACCAGTTTTTCAAAATTTTTGATGAGCAGCAGCTGGAATACGTGCTGGTAGCCGGCGGCGCCGGCGAGGATGTGTATATGATCGGCAAAATGGCGGCATTCCAGATCCAGAACCTGCTGGTGGCCTACAAGGAACGCTTTGACAAGGATAATTTCATCAAGAATCTGCTGCTGGATAACCTGCTTTTGGTAGATATTTACAGCCGCTCCAAAAAGCTTCATATCCAGACGGATGTGCCGCGGGTGGTGATGATTGTTGAGTCGGGAAACGGGCGGGATAATAATGCCCTGGAGCTTGCCAGAACGCATCTTGGAGCCAACAGTAAGGATTTTATTACGGCAGTTGACGAAAACAATGTGATCGTTGTGAAGGAGCTGTCCGACGGGGATGCCTATAAAGAGGTGGATAAGGCGGCCAGGTCTCTGGAGACCTGTCTTCAGAAGGAAGGAATTGAGGCCGTGCGGATTGCATACGGAACTGTGGTACAGGAGATCAAGGAGGTAAGCCGTTCCTATAAGGAAGCCAAGATGGCGCTGGACGTGGGGAAGATCTTTTTTGACGAGAGGGAGGTCATTGCCTACAGCGAGTTGGGGATTGGCCGTTTGATTTATCAGCTGCCCATACCGCTCTGCCGGATGTTTATCCGGGAAATTTTCGGGGGAAAGAGTCCCGATGAGTTTGACGAAGAGACGCTGACCACTATTTATAAGTTTTTCGAGAACAGTCTGAATGTGTCGGAAACCTCCAGGCAGCTGTTCATACATAGAAATACCCTGGTGTACCGCCTTGACAAGCTGCAGAAAAGCACAGGGCTGGATCTGCGGATTTTTGAGGATGCCATCACATTTAAGATTGCACTGATGGTGGTCAAATACATGAAGTATATGGAAAGTACGGATTTTTAAATTGTGAGATACGGTCCGCCGGTGCGGAACGGGAGGAATTTGAATGGGAAAGAAGGAACTGCTGAGAAAGAGGCGGGAGAAGCTGATAGAGGAAAAAGGCGTTATCTATCTGGATAATGTGAGAAAGGTATATTCCACCGGTTCTCCGGCGCTCAACGGCATCACCCTGGGTATTGGAAAAGGAGAATTTGTTTTTATCGTAGGGGACAGCGGCTCCGGAAAATCCACCCTGATCAAGCTTTTGCTGAGAGAGCTTACGGCCACCAGCGGAGAGGTTTATGTCATGGGAAGTGACCTGGCAAAGCTGAAGCACAGGCAGGTGCCGCGGTTTCGGCGTAATCTGGGGGTAGTCTTTCAGGACTTCCGCCTGCTGAACGACAGAAATGTATATGAGAACGTGGCGTTTGCCCAGCGGATCGTGGAGACTCCCGCCATGGAGATCAGGAGGAATGTCCCTGCCATATTGGCCACCGTGGGACTGGCGGGAAAGTACAAGGCAAAGACGAAGGAGCTGTCGGGAGGAGAGCAGCAGAGGGTGGCGCTGGCCAGGGCTCTTGTGAATAAACCTTCCATTTTGCTGGCAGATGAGCCCACCGGAAATCTGGATCCCAAAAATTCCTGGGAGATCATGGGACTTTTGGAGGAGATCAATGAGAGCGGCACCACTGTGGTGGTGGTAACCCATAACCGGGAGATCGTCAACGCCATGCACAAGCGTGTGATCACCATGCGCAAGGGTGTGATCGTCAGCGACGAGGAGGGAGGCGAATACATCGATGAAGATTAGCACTTTGTTTTACACCATCAGACAGGGCTTCGCCAATATTTTCCGGAACAAATGGTATTCGCTGATATCCATCGCCACGATCTCCGTGTGTCTATTTCTGTTTGGACTGTTTTATGCCATTGTGACAAATTTTCAGAGCATGGTAATGAAGGCCGAGGAGGGCGTATCCGTCACGGTGTTTTTTCACAGTGAGGAGGGACCTATAGGAGATCTTTGCGCCAGCCATACGGAGGGTCAGGTCCCTACGGACGAGCGGATTGAGGAGATCGGTCAGATGATTGCCGCCAGAGTAGAGGTATCCGAGGTCAGGTTTATTTCGGACGACAAGCTCTGGGATGATTTTGCCTCAAACTATTATGGCGAATATTATGCGGCGGGCTTCCCGGAGAATCCTCTGGCCGGTGATAATATCTACGAGGTGTATCTGAATGACGTTTCCATGCAGGGTGCTCTGGTAAACTGGCTGAATTCCATTCCGGAGGTACGCCAGGTGAACCATTCGGAGCTTACGGCGGACACCCTCAGCGGGGTCAATCTGCTGATCGCCTATGTATCTCTGGGCATTATTATTGTTTTGCTGGCGGTCAGCGTCTTTCTGATCGGCAATACCATTGCCGTGGGCATTTCCGTCCGGTCTGCGGAGATTAATATCATGAAATATATCGGGGCCACGGATTTCTTTGTCAGAGCGCCCTTTGTGCTGGAGGGAATGCTGATCGGGCTTCTGGGGGCGGCGGTTCCTCTGACGCTGCTCTATAGTCTGTATAATCAGGCGCTGGCATATATTGGTGAGAGGTTCGAGGTGCTGAGCAGCTTTATGAACTTTCTGTCTGTGGATGAGTTATTCGGCGTGCTGGCGCCGGCGTCGCTGCTGCTGGGTGTGGGGATCGGTTTCCTGGGCAGTATCACCACGGTAAGAAAACATCTGCATGTGTAGGACAGCTGGTCCGCAGGCCTGTGGTCCGGCGGGCGGCCATAATGGTAGGAGTTTTATGAGAAAGAAGAAGAGCAGACTTTTCCGCATTTTATGCGTGGCATTTTGCGCTGCGTTTATTTTGGGTACACCTCTGCAGAAGGCTTCCGCGGTGACCTCGGACAGCATTAAGGAGAAGGAAGCGCAGATCGACCAGGCGGAGAAAGAAAAAGAAGCGCTTAAGAACAGTCTGAGCGACATACAGGGGATCAAGAAGGAGCTGGAGGCTCAGCGGGCAAATCTGAAAAATTATGTGATGGAGCTGGATAAAAATCTGGCGATTATCGAGGAGAGAATTGCCGATCTTCTGCAGAGGATTACAGACAAGGAGGCGGAGATCACCGAGGCAGAGGCCCAGCTGGAGGCGGCCATAGAGAGAGAGGAAAGCCAGAAGATATCCATGATGATCCATGTGCGGATGACCTACGAGAGAGGGGATCTCCAGCTGATGGATATGCTGACAGAGGCCGGCAGCTTTGGAAATTTTCTGAATAAAGCGGATTTCGTTGAAAAAGTGATGGCTTATGACAGGCAGATCTGGCAGGACTATATCAGGACCCGAGAATATGTGGATCTGTGTAAGAGACAGCTGGAGCTGGAAAAGGAGATTCTGGACGAGACGAAGGCCGGCGTGGAGTTGGAACAGCAGAATCTGGAGGAGCTGATCGCTCAAAAGACACAGGATATCGTGAAATATGAGACGGATATCAGTACCAAAGAGCAGGCTATTCAGGAGTTCGAGGAGGAAATCCAGGCCCAGGAGGAGATGATTGCCGCCCTGGAGGCCGCCATAGAGGAAGAAAAGCAGAGGATTCTGGCTTCCAGCGGTGTGGTGCTGACATATGATGGAGGCGTCTTTAAATTCCCTATGGCTACTTATACCAGGATTTCCAGCCCATACGGCGACAGGATTCATCCTACGCTGGGAATTAATCAGTTTCATAATGGCGTGGACTTTGCGGCGCCTACGGGGACGGCTATTTATGCGGCCTATGACGGTATTGTGGTGGCCGCGGATTACAGTTCTACCATGGGTAATTATGTGATGATAGATCACGGCGGCGGATTGTATACGATATACATGCATGCTTCCGCGCTTTATGTGTCGAAGGATGATATAGTCGCCCGGGGGACGACAATTGCCGCGGTGGGGAGCACGGGGCGCACTACCGGACCGCATCTTCATTTCAGCGTCCGGCTGAACGGATCATATGTGTCGCCGTGGAATTATCTGAGTCAATAAGGAGCAGGCGGGGAATGCGATTTGTTACTTTTCACGGGTAGGGGCCGCGAGGTGTTTAAAGAGGCGGATGAGGGGTATCATGATGAAGGAGGAGTCTGTATGGATGAGAATCGGGCGTATTTTGACCACATGAACGGAGAATTGCCTTCGCGGAAGCCGGAGAGCGAGAAGGGAAGCGGAAAGGGGCTGTTCCTTGCAGGAATGATTACAGGTATTGCAGGGGCGCTTCTGGTAGTTGCCATCTGCATACTTGGGATCGGTGTCCAGGAGTCCCTGGAGGCCAGAGGAAATGCCGGGTCCTCGGCGAATGTGAATCTGAAGGAGGGCTCCGCCATCGATGCCGGGCTGATCAATAAGCTTCAGGGGCTGGAAAATACAATCCATCAGTATTTTTACTTGCGGGAGATGTCCAATGAGGAGCTCCAGGAGGGAATTTACAGAGGTCTTCTCTGGGCGCTGCAGGACCCTTATTCGGAATATTATTCTGCCGAGGAGCTGGAAGAGATCCTGCAGCAGACGGAAGGTATTTACTATGGAATCGGCGCCTATGTGACGCTGGACACTACCTCCAGCCTTCCCAAGATTAACGGCGTCATTGAGGGAACGCCGGCTGAGGAAGCGGGGCTCAGGACGGACGACATCATCTATGAGGTAGGAGGGGTGTCTACCTACGGCATGTCGGTTACGGAGGCTGTGGCCCTGATCAAGGGGCCGGAAAACACACAGGTGACGCTTACTATTGTGCGGAAGGGCGAGACGGATTATCTGGAGTTTACGCTGACCAGACGAAAGGTGGAAGCGCCGACCGTAAAGCTGACTATGATGGAGGACGATATAGCCTACATTGAAATTACGGAATTTGACGAGGTATCCATCGATCAGTTTGCCGATGCGCTGGCTACTGCCAGAGGCTCCGGCATGAAGGGACTGATCCTGGATCTGCGGGGAAATCCGGGCGGCAGCGTCAATGCCGTGGTAGAGATGTGCAGAATGATTCTGCCGGAGGGCATGATCGTATACACGGAAAACAAAGAAGGAAAGCGCAGCGAATATACCTGCGACGGCAAAAGAAAGCTGGAGGTGCCCATGACCGTGCTGGTGGACGGCAATTCTGCCAGCGCCTCCGAAATCATGGCGGGAGCCATCAAGGACTACGGAATCGGTACCCTGGTGGGAACCACCACCTTTGGCAAGGGCATTGTACAGCAGATTATTTCCTTCCGGGATGGGTCGGCTGTGAAAATCACAATCAGCTCTTATTTCACTCCCAAGGGTAATAATATTCATGGAATCGGAATTGAGCCCGACGTGGAATGCCCTTTTGACGGAGAGGCTTATTATGGAAGCGAGGAGCATCCCGACAATCAGCTGGAAAAAGCCAGGGAGGTATTGCTGGAGATGATGAAGTAAGGGTGCGCCTGCAGAAAACGGCAGAGGATAAAAGGATGATGGAGTACGAAGAAATAAAGCAGCTGAAGCAGAGCGAAAAGAGCACGGTATATCTGGTGCGTGAAAAAGGCAGCTCTCAGGTATTTGTGAAAAAGGTATTGACCGGACAGCATCCGGTATATCGAGTGCTTCAGAAGCTTCAGCATCCCTGCCTGCCTAAGCTGTATCAGACTCTGATTTCCGAGGATTCCACCACGGTTATTGAGGAATATATAGAGGGGCAGTCCTCCGGCAAGGCAGAATTATCTGAAAAGCAGTTTCTGCATTCGGGACCGGGCAATGCCTACCGCTTTACGGTTCAAGTATATTCCTCGCGGCCCAATGAGTATGCGTCGAGTCCCATGCCGGATTTTTGTTCTTTTGCTTATGGCCGGACTGAGAGTGTCGGTTTTACTGCTGTACCCTTCCAATGAAATAGTTCGTACATGGCACCGCTTTTATGCGCTGGATAAGGGTGAGGTGGAGCTTCTGGTGGCAGGCAGCAGTCATGCCTATGCCACCTTTGATCCTGCCGTTATTTCCCGGACAACAGGAATGAACTGCTATCTTCTGACCTCTGTCATGTCCAAGGAGACGGCCAGGCAGTATGCCCAGGCAGAATATAATCCTTCTGAATGGGTTATTTCCGAGGTCAATCAGGTATACTTTCATAAGCTGGCGCAGCTGTGCCAAGAGGAGGGCATTCTCTTTTACGTGGTCATGGCTCCCATGTATGACGTATATATCCGATCTATCAATTATGACAGCTGTACCGATAAAATTAAAGCCCTTGCCGAGAGCGAGGGAGTTTTGTTTCTGGACTGTAATCTGCATTATGACGAGATTGGTCTGACTGCCGTGGACTTCGAGGATGCGTTTAACGGATATCATCACCTGAACGGCGCAGGCGCGCAAAAGGTGACAGAATTTGTCATGGAAACCCTTTTTGGGCAGAGCTGACTATGCGTTCAGGTATTTTCGCAGGATAGGAGCTTCGTTCAACTCAGCATCCTGAAAATTTTTATAAAATCTGTCTGCAGCTTCATTTGTAGCGCGAATCAAATAATACTGGTCTATATTGTGCTTTTTACAATCTTTTTCAAGCTCCGCAAAAAGCATTTGCGCAATTCCTTTGTGCCTGTGCGCTTTCAGGACGTAGACCCAGTCTACATACGCCATCCGATAACCATCCTGCATACAGCCGTAAAAATGATACTCTATTCGTCCTACCACTTTGCCCTTTTTCATTGCAAGAACAGAGGTGGTTTTGGTGAAAAAAGGATCCGAAATTCTGCTTTTTATGCCTTGCTCATCGACTTTTTCGGCAGTCATCATATCAGGCTCTTCATGCATCGCAGTCTTTAAATATGCAATATAATCATCTACATTATTTTCATTCAGTCTTTCAAAGGTCATTTGACGGACTCCCTTCTTTGATTGCTGTTTTTTCCATCAGATGTGTAACATAGATTGATCCGCCGCCGCAACCCTTTCACCAGGGAATATTATCGCCTCTTCGTACCTGTGCGTGCTTTGACGGATCCTCATATTGATCCATGAAGTCCGCCCCCAGCATAATCATTTCATCGGCAAATTGAATGGCTTTTACTTCCGTAAAGATGGAAATAACTTTTTTGACATGAAAACCGGGGAAAAAATTTAACAACTCCATTGGCATCATGGCGTCAAACTGAATGTATTTCTGAAACAGCTTCTGATAATCCAGTTCATCTCTGGGATGAGGCTTTATATAAACCTCACCTTCCTGACTGTATTTATTGGTCAGATCTCTGAAAATTCTTTCTCTGGTTTGTAAATCACAGAGCGGTTCAGTCAGAATTAATATTTTCTGCACATCTGAGCCTTCCTGAATTTGACGCTCTATGGTGTCGATATCCTTTATAAAGGCTCTTAATATAATTTTCTTATCGTCTGCGGTCAGATTGTCGGTCAGAGCCTGCCTGCTGACTTCCACATACTTTTTAAAGGGATAATCGATAACGCTGATATCGTTTACTTCCATATCGATACAGTACCTGCCGTATCCATTCTGCACAAAAATCAGATTCAGCTTGGAAGACATAAATGCTTTTAGCCGGAAATAGCCCCTGTTTTCGTATCTGGCTCCGTCACAATACTTGAGGGTATTTAAGCCATCCTCCACCGCATGATAAGGAATATGCTTCCAGTTCAAATAATAGCCCACAGGGTCAATGTCGCAGAATACATAAATGTCCTCATACTGGGTAAAATCTACCGGAATATCACGTTCGCACAGCCTGCCGAATTTTTTTGTCATCATAATACGGCGGAACATATTTACGATAATATTTCCGCTGTCTATGGAATACTTGTCCAATTCGGGATATGCGCTTTGACGTTTTTCATCATATTCCAGCACTTCGCAGAAAAGACCGCTCTTTTCTGCGCATTCCTTAAATGAACTGAAGTCCGAGGACATTTTGCTCAGCACAAGTGTTGCCCGGCCCTGTTCCTGCTTAGGTCTGTTCAATTCTTTTAGAAATGTAACATATACGTGATAATAGGTATGGCATACATAAATTCTGCCTTTTTCCTTCTGCCGTTTATTCATTTACTGTCTCCAACAAATCAGCCTCTTTCAACTTGGTAATTATCGGAATTAAGTGAGCAGCAGGCACATGAATAATGTTGCTGATGTCGATCAGATCCCGCCTGCCGTCAGCATAAGCAATAAAATCCACCATCCCTTTTACCGTATCATAAGAATCCTTTTTGCTCACAGTGGGGTACATCCCCCGTTTTCCAAGCTGGGGCTCACATAAACACTTAATCCTGTAAAAAGCATTATACTCGATAGTATTGAATATTGCCTCATATACATCATACATTCCCTGCAGACCTTCCGGCGATATAAAATCCATATTATCCAGCGAGGTGTGATACTCGGGATATTCGCCATATTTACTTCTGCATACGACGCAAACAGGCAAATCCACGCCGGGAGCATTATACTGGCGCTCATCGGAGCCCCTGTTCAGATAGGAATAACATATATATTCCGGATAATGAAAGGACAGCACATTCCGTGCCGCTCTGTCAGCCAGTGTATTACCGTCTCTGCTGGGAACATAGGAATAGGTTCTGTTGTCTCCCACACAGGAAAGTACAAAGCCGGCAATCGTATGAGACTTCATGTGCTCAAGGTGCCGGGACAAATAAGTGATGGAGCCAATTGTTTCCGGAATCCACAAAAATCGGTAAGTGTATTTTCTGTCTGTCTGTGAGATGACTTTTTTGGCAAGAGCTGTCGCCAGTACAGGTCCGGACAATTCATTGTTAGCCATGGATGGATGGCAGACATAGGTGGAAATTAAAATTTCCTTGTCCTCCCTGCCGGGAATAACCAATTCGCCATAGGTCAGGCTCCCGTCAAAAAGCTCGCTGTCTATCACCATATGATACTGTCCGGGGGGCAGGCTGTCTCTTTGCCTCTCTGACATGCAAAATCCATATCTGGGCGTATAATAAGAGGTCACATAAGGGACCGCGTCCGGCTGTCCTTTCTGCACATAGATATACTCCTTCAGCTCATCCAGATCTACCCAGCGGTCTACCGGCACGGAATATCCCATTACATGAAGATTCAAATCCTTATAATCTATAATGCGGCTGCCGTGTTCGTCTTCAATGTATGCCTGGCGCACTGCCCATTCCTTAGGCACCGTCCAGTCAAAAGCCCGGGTGCCGGAAGGAACCTCATGGACAGCCATATCCGGCAGCTCCCGCCGCAGAATCGACAGTGTCTGCCGTACACCGCTGCCGGTCAGGCTTCTGTCAATGGGAAACAGCTCCTTTGCCAATTGATACATTTCATTTCCAATACTCATTTGCTTTTTCCTTTCCGCCCATACCGCAGTCTGCGGTACCCGTGCAGCAGCTTATAATATATCAGGAATAAAATCGGACTTTTCACATGCAGGTCAATCAGCTTTTTGCTTTCTTTATCCATATATTGCTTATAATATGAGTTGTCCATATAATGAGGCGCCTGTGTCAGAAGAAAGCTTCTCAGCCTGCGGACAAACGCCAGGGAAGGAAAGCCTGCGGCCTGAAGATAAGAAAATAAAGTAGTTTTATATCCAAGCTCTATGATTTTATATGTGATTTCTTCCGGATATTTATCAAAGAAGTCTCTTTGCACGCATTCCTTTTTATAAAACTCCATTGCCTTGATGCGGTCCTCGCAGCGGGCAATATTTACCGTATGAACAGTGGAATCGGCATTTTGATAATAAAAATACAGCGGCTGTGCCACCCGTTCAAAGCGGCCGGCATACAACAGGGGCAGGGATCCGATGGCGTTATCCTCGTAAAACATGAATTCCGGAAAACGGATATTCGACTTTTCAAACAGCTCCCGGCGATAAATTTTGATTACCATGCTGCCCGGCTGCAGAATCAGTTGTTTATATTGCGCTTCGCCGAGCACACCGGTTTGCGCGTCGGTGTTATTGTGTACAACAGTGCCCGTTTCTCTGCCGATTTCAGTCGTAATAAGATAATCGCAGCCGACGACATCCGCGCCGGTTTCTTCTGCTTTTGCCAGAAGCAGGGAGAACATGTTTGGGGAAATCCAGTCGTCGCTGTCGATAAAGCCCACCCATTGACCGCATGCTTTTTGAAGTCCCAGGTTCTTTGCTCCTCCCTGACGCCGGTTGACCGGGGAGGCTATGGTCACAAAGCGTGGTCCGTACTTTTCGCTGCAGCTTTCCAAAAATGCCAGAGAATCATCCGTGGATTTGTCATCTATGGCAATGATTTCCATATCCGCCACATCCTGCTTCAGCAGAGAATCCAGACAGTTTTTCAGCTTTCCGCCGGACATCATGTTATAAACCGGTACGATAACACTTAATTTCATAGAGCAATCCTCGCTGTTACAGGCTTTTTTACGAATTCATTATAGCGGATTCCATAGTAAAGTCAAGCCATTTTGGCAGTTCAAGTTCTCATGCAGGCATGGAATTTGGCCATGTCAGGCTGACGTGTGAACTGTAACTGTAAAAAAGGAGTGTGCAATTTTACTGGTATGTGTTATACTTATTTTCAGAGTCTGCCGCCGCATAAGCGGTTCGGTGCGATAATTGTATTTGGGGAAAGGTATGAAGATGGATACAGTGGATATCATCTTAAAAAGGATAGAACAATTTGAGCTGAAGCAGACCTTTGTAATAGATGCCGCTTCAGGGACAGAATATTCCTATGAAGCCATTTATCAAAGGGCCGGCCGTATTGGGAGTAATTTACGAAACAGAGGCATTTCTGAGCTGGTTGTATGTATGGAGAACAGTGTGGAGCTGCTGACTGTGTATTTCGCAGCTTTGTTGTATCAAATCATTGTCATTCCTGTGGATCCTGAGAAAAGTGAGGACGAAATTGCGGCGATCAGGAAAATCCATTCCCGCGCAATTTATATGGAAAGAGATTCCCTGGAGCAAATATTGAGCGAGGGCGGGCAGGAAACCACAAGAGGTTTTAAAGATGTGGACTATGACAGCCTTTTTCTGATAACCTATACCTCGGGAAGCACCGGTAAGCCCAAAGGCGTAATGCATTCTGCAGGGAATTTGTTCCTTTCAGCGTCGGCCTTTGGAGAGAGCATGCAGTATGGAGAGCATACGGTCCTGGCACACGTGATGCCGATGACATATATGGCCGGTATTTTGAACAGTATCTTTCTTCCGTTTGTTATGGGAGGAAAGGTGGTTGTTTTTCCAAGATTTAATATGAAATCGGCGTTCGGCTTTTGGAGCAATGTAGTAAGGTATGAGGTTAACACATTCTGGCTGTCGCCGACTATGCTGAGAATAATAGATATTATTGACGCAAAGGGAGCATATAAGGATTATCTGCACAGGGTAAATGCCGCAGTCAGTGTGGGGACAGCGCCGCTGTATCAGGATTTGCGCGATAAAATCGAAAATAAATACAGTATTCGTCTCTGCCAAAGCTATGGACTGTCAGAAACGTTGTTTCTGACGTCCGAGCGGAGGGAAAGAGGAGAGGGCTTGGATTCGGCTGGATCGCTGCTGCCAGGTGTTGAGCTGAGGCTTGACGGCGATGGAGAGATACAGGTGTCTGTGCCGTGGATGTTTCTCGGGTATGCAGGCAGTGACGGGCAGGGGGAATTTTCAGATGCATATTATCGAACCGGTGATTTGGGTTATATGAAGGATGGATGCCTGTTTATAAACGGGCGGAAAAAGGATTTGATTATTCGGGGAGGCTTTAATATCAATCCGAATGATATACAGGAATATTTACAGAGCGTTGACGGCGTAAGTGAAAATGCGGTTCTTTCCTGTGTCCGGCAGGGTGAGGAACAGATCGTTTGCTGTTATACGGGAAGCCGGGAACAGGATATCCATCTGCTGAATGAAGGATTGGAGAAAGCGCTGGGAAGGCACTATAAGCTGGATTATCTGGTAAAACTTACGGAAATGCCCAAAAATCTGAATGGGAAGGTGGACAGGCAGAAGCTGCAGGAGCTGCTGAAAAAAGATGATTTTAAAATTTGACCATATTTCTTTTTCCTGTGAAAAAGGATTCGCACAGTCTGTTCCGTTTGCCGCAGGATATGAACTGCAATTTCGGGAGCAGGCACTGAAAAATATAAGTTGCAAGGACCCTTTTTTTAAAGTGCCGCATTCGGAGCATGATATTTATATGTATGAAAAACCGCAGAATCTTCCCGTTGAGATTACAGCGTATGATACATGCTTTCCGGGCGCTGACAGTATGACGGTAGAGGATCGTTCTATCATTATGTATTCTCCCCATCCGGAAAAAACGTCGGAATTTCTGTCCCTGTTCGGACTGAAAAAAACAGAAGGAACCGGGGAGGATCTGGTGCTTGAGGGCAGGTTTGCTCTGGGCGGAGTGACCTTTGGGGTCAGAAAAGCCGATGCGGTAGAGTGGAGGCTGGATAAAACCGGATGGTCTTCGGTGGGTTTTTTGTCCAGCAATGTGCAGAAGGAATTAGAGAAGGTGCAGGCTGCCGGTTATGAGGTTACCTGGGCGGAAGAGCTGGAGGTGAATCACAGGCGGATGAATATAGGCTTCTGCAAGGGTCCCTTTGGAGAAATTGTTGAGATTATCAGCCTTCAAAGGAGTAAAGAGAACAGCGGGGCTGTTGACTGATATATGAAAGTGAGTGCAGAGATGAAGATTATTGATTTATCGTTGACAATAGACAATGAATGTATGACCTGCGGTACGCCCTGGCATCAAAAGGTGGAAATACGGCAGCTGGGAAGGCTTGATGAGGTGGGGAGAAATACCCACAGTATTTTATTGGGAAGCCATTCGGGTACCCACATGGATGCACCGCTGCATTTTTATAATGCCGCACAGGGGATAGACAGGGCGGACCTGCAGAAGATATGCGGTGAAATGACCGTTGTGGATTTTTCGCATATGAAAGCAGGGAGTGTGGTGGAATACGAGGATGTAAAGGAGCTTTCCGTAACAGAGAGAATGCTGTTTCGCTTTGACTGGTGGAAAAATTGGAAGAGCCCCTGTTATTACAAGGGATTTCCTTTTTTCTCGGAAGAGGCAGTCACCTTTTTAATAGAACAGGGAATGATCGTCATGGCGCTGGATACGCCGTCTCCGGATGACGGAGGCGCGATTGCGTGTAAGGATGATTCTCCGATCCATAAGAAATTGTTGGAAAGCGGAGTGGTGCTTATTGAATATCTGTGCAATACAGATTGCCTGATGGCAGATAAAAATTATTGTCTTTTTGCGCTGCCTTTAAAAATTAAAGACTGTGACGGAGCGCCGTCGAGAGTGATAGCAGTGGAAACGGAGGATTAGCAATGGAAGTAAAAAAATGGATTATTGACTGGATGGCTGACAACAGCGGCGTGAGCAGTGAAGAAATTTCCCAAAACAGCGAGGCCAATTTTTTTGAGAAGGAATATATAGATTCCTTTGCGTTTATTATGCTCATTGCCGGGATAGAAGAAACGTTTGGCGTGACATTTGATAATGAGCAGTTCGAGGACAGAGCTTTTTCCACAATTAACGGACTGGCGGAATGCATTGAAAGGAACAGGAAGGATAAAGCATGATTTATCACTATACACGTGAGAATGTTATTGAAGCATTGCGGAAAATAGGAATCGAGCAGGGAGACAGTGTTTTTATTCACAGCAATCTTGGGTTTCTGGGTATGATGGAGCATTGCGGAACAAAGGAAAAGCTGTGTGAGGAGTTTCTCGGCGCAGTTAAGGAAGTGACTGGCGAGGAAGGTACTATTATTCTGCCTGCCTTTTCCTATTCCTTTTGTCATGACGAGGTATATAATCCGCTGGAAACAGGAACAACCTGCGGCATGCTTTCAGAATACATGATTCGTCATTTTGGCTGTAATCGAAGCCTTGACCCTAATTTTTCCATATGCGGCATGGGCAAAAGCATGAGCTATTACAGAGACTGTAACGTGCATGAGGCGTTTGGAGAGGATTCCTTCTGGGAGCGTCTTGTAAAAGAGGGCGGAAAGATCATGTGCGTTAATTTTGACGCGGGTTCCACTCTGATACACTATATTGAGAGATTGAATCACGTCGCATATCGGTACAATAAGGCCTTTAACGGCATAAAGATTGTGGACGGAAAGCAGGTACGTGATTATGCTGTACACTTTGTCTATGATTATGATAAACCGGGAGATGCTTATCATCCTGACAGAATAGATGCCTTATGCAGGGAAAACGGGATTGTGAAGACGGCACATTTGGGAAAAGGAAGTGTTTTGGCATTTTCCGCCAGGGAATATGTGGATTATATCGGGGAGCTGTTAAAGAAACGTCCGCGGATACTGGTGAAGGATGAGCAGGAGGGTGCATGAAAGAGAAAAAATTTGAGATTATGGATGTATCCCTGAGGGATGGAAGCTATGCGATTAACTTTCAATTTTCCATCAATGATGAAAAGAATATTTGCACCAGCCTGGAAAAGCAGGGATTTCGATATATTGAGATCGGTCATGGAATGGGTGTCGGCGCAAGCAGCTTAAAAAACGGTCTTGCACTGCACACGGATCAAGAATATTTGAAATGTGCGCAGGATCATATGAAGTCTGCGAAATATGGCATGTTCTGTATTCCGGGAGTCGCTTCGCTTGAGGACATTGATTTAATGGCGGAATATGGATGCTCTTTTATACGCATCGGAACAAATGTGGAAAGTGTCAGCCAGTCGGAAGAATATATCAGGCACGCGAAAAAGCATCATATGCAGGTAATGGCTAATTATATGAAATCCTATGCGGCAACACCTGAGGAGTTTTCTGAGGCTGTAAAGCGCTCTGAGGCGTGGGGAGCGGATTTGATCTACATCGTGGATTCGGCAGGAAATATGATGCCGGAAGATATTGAAAGATATTATGAAGCGATTCGTAGTTGCAGCAGTAAGGTTAAGGTGGGTTTTCATGGGCATAATAATATAGGGCTCGCTTTATCTAACAGTCTTTTTGCGGTAGAGCTGGGCGTGGACTTTATTGACTGTTCCCTTCAGGGGATGGGCCGCAGCTCAGGAAATACATGTCTTGAGCATTTTGTGGTCTGCCTGCAGCGTAAGGGATATGACATACCGGTAGATATCGTTTCGTTATTGCTTGACAGTAAAAAATATATTTATCCGTTTATCAAAAAAGGCGGGATAAATCCCATTGACACTATTTGCGGTGTTTCGGGCTTTCACACAAGCTATTTAAAGGAAATTCAAAAGTGTTCCCTGAAGCATGGAGTGAATCCCTTATTGTTGATTGAGGCATATAGTAAAGAGGATAAAGTCAACATGGATAAAAATTTATTGGACAAGGTAGCCGGACAGCTTCCTCATGATGAACAAAGCCTGACGACCGTTGACTTTATGGACTATTTCGGCGCGGAGCAGCCTTACGTGTCAGGATGAGGGAGGCTATCGTTTTATCCGTGAGCAATGAGGAAAATGTCTGCTGGAAGCAGACCGCAAAGAAGGGCGCTTCCTGTATAATCCAGTCAGATGATGAAGATCTGTTGGGTTGAAGAATAATTTGAGAAATTACAGGGAAAGAAATCTAAGGGACTATTTAACGGGTACCATCATCTGAATGGAACCGGTACTGTGAAGTGAACCGGTTTGCTATCTGTGGCTCCTTGGCGCCAGTTATTATTTTTATATGAGCTGGAATCCCGGTTATGCTCTTTTGATGCTGACCGCGACGGTGATCACCTGGGGAGGCGGACTGCTGATCTGTGCATGTGGGCGGAAGTCCGACAGGAGGTCGAAGAGGGCGGGGCGTTGTGCCTGGCCGGAGGTATTGTGCTGATTCTGGGGATTTTATTTGTCTTCAAGTATTATGCTTTTGCCGGTGGGTATTTCCTTTTATACCTTTCAGGGTATCGGGTACATGATTGATGTATACCGGGGGAAGGTTCCGGCGGAGAAGAATTTTCTGCGCTATGCTCTGTTCCTTTCCTTCTTCCCGCAATTGGTAGCCGGGCCGATTGAACGCAGCAAAAATCTGCTGCGTCAGATCTATGAGCCCCATGAGTTTGATGCGGCGCGGGTAAAGGACGGACTGCTTCTGCTGGCTACGGTTCTTTTTGCGTTTCAGATTTACTGTGACTTTGGCGGGTATTCCGATATTGCCGTGGGTGCGGCCAGAGTGATGGGTTTTACGTTGACGAAGAATTTCAAGAGCCCCTATTGGGCTGTTTCGGTAAGCGAATTCTGGCGGAGCTGGCATATTTCCCTGACTACATGGTTTCGCGACTATATCTATATCCCTTTGGGCGGAAACCGCCGCGGCAGGTGGCGGAAATACCGTAATCTCCTTCTGACCTTTACCATCAGCGGCCTTTGGCATGGGACCGGATGGAACTACGTAATCTGGGGAGGACTCAACGGATTTTATCAGGTGGTGGGCGATTTGACCGGCCGCTTGCGCACCCGTCTGCGGGAGAGCCTGCATATTCGAACGGAATGCGCCAGCTATCGGCTGCTCCAGCGTCTTATAACCTTTGCGGCGGTGGATTTTTCGTGGTTCTTTTTCCGAGCGGAGGGCTTCAAAATCGCCCTGCAGATGCTCCGCCACGGCATTCAAAATATCGGGTTGTTTACTTTCTTTGCGCCGGACAATTTGCTGGGCATCAACACCATAGCTTTGTCCGAAAAGAATTTCTTTGTTATGCTGGCAGGGCTGGCGCTGATTCTGCTGGTGGATTATATGAAGAAGCGGGGCGTGGATTTTAAGAGGCGTTTGGCGGGGCAGAACATCTGGTTTCGCTGGCTGGTCTACTATGGCTTGATTTTCAGTATTCTCATTTTTGGGATTTATGGCCCGGAGCATGATGCTTCTGCGTTTATTTATTTCCAGTTTTAACCGGGAGGTTTGAAATGAGAGCAGTTAAGAAGGCAGCGGTTAAGCAGACAGCGGCGCTGATGGTGTAAACAGGGGCGAGATAATCATCGCCCCTTTATAGTTTATATTTCCACCAGTTGACAATCATGCTTTTTAAAGAAATCCACTCTCGGTTCCAGATACTTCAATTTATGATTCTCCACGTCTGCAATATAAAAAGAAACCGGCTCAAATATATTACTCCAATCCCACAATTCTTCTCCCAAATTTAGATATTCTCTAAACATTTCACATCCTTCCGGTGCGATTGGATGAACTAATATTGCCATAACCTTACAGGCGTAAAAACAATCAATAACAAGCTGTTTTCTGAATTCCGCATTATTCGTGGCATCTGCAATCTTTACATTGTTTACCCAATGCTTGTTTACCCCTCGGATAAAGTCATCTAAAACATAAGAGATACGATGAAACTCCTGGTTATACATATAACGCTCATAATTAAGAACCGTTTTCTCTGTCATAAGTCTTATTTGTTCACTTGCTTCGCCCTTGGGAATTTTTCCGTCACAATTATTCTGAACAGCATAGAAGCAGGTTCGGATGAGCCGGTTAAACACATTGGTTATTAAATTGCCGTCTTTCAGAACCATATCCACGCCAACCCGGTCTTCATCTTTCATAAATACCTGCGGTTTAAAACCTACACTTTTGGAAGACAGACCCAAACTCATAAAATGCATCCGCAGCTGATCCTTAGTGTAATAATGAAGCAATTCATCGGCCAAAGGAGGCTTTAATTCGGAACTGCTGCTGGCTTTTGTATCCATATACAATAAATGTCGATTAGCTATGATGTGGGATAAGTGTACCTTTTCCATATCCGGCACTTCCCCTTTGAGGACCTGTAATCCTGTAAATAACCCTGTCTGAGCGATGGCATAGAAATAAATATTATCTTCTCCAATAAACTGATAAACCTTAGATTCCTCATCATACCACCACCTGGATAAGTCGTCTTCTTTTCCCGCCGCTTTCAGATACGCTAAAGTAAAGGAAATCGGCGCCCACAGCGATTCCGGCCATACCCAAAAGGTGAGGTCTTTTAATCCTTCACACTCCGGGAATGGTATGCCCCATTCTACATTACCGGACAGCCGAAAGGGAACCAGTGTCTTTCCGGAAGTATAATGAATGCTGCCGGCTTCCAATACATTTTTAGCCTTGTCACGGTCATCCAGATTTTCAAATTCGAACACAACAGACGGTTTCTTTTCCTCATCGATTAATTTATGAGGGGGCAGCTTTTCTGCCAATTCAGCCAGGTTGCCTATATACTTTCTTGGTACATATATTAAGGGCTTTTTCAAAAATTCTTCTACGGTTTCCAACTGATATTTACGCGTATTTGTATTTTTCCGCAGGAAATCATTATATTCCTTTACTGCATGAATACAATATTCTAAATCAAAATACCAGTTTTCCACATCTTTGAGGACAGGTTTTTTATCGGATAAGCAGCTGATGGGATTGATAAGTTCCGAAGGCAAAAACTGATGTCCCAATGAACACTCATCGGCATATGCCTTCTCCGAAGTGCATCCCGGTATAGGACATTTCCCTGTTACCTGCCTTCCGTTTAAAAACATCTTTTTTTCTTCATCATAAAACTGAGGCATGGACATTTTCCTGATATATCCATTTTTGTATAAAGTATGAAATACTTTCTCGGATACCTGTTTGTGGATCGAACCTGCTTCTCCCAGTGCCGACGCTCCAAAGAAATCTAAACTGATGCCATAGTTTTCCAGGGTTTTCTCCTGATTCTCATGGTTAACACGTACATAATCTTCCAAAGAACCTTCATACCCTGCTTCCTGCAGCCTGCGATAGCTTTCCATGATAGGAGAACCATAACAATCTGTTCCTGAAAGAAAGATAACATTATCTTTTCCGATTCGATCTCTTAAAAATCGTGCAAAAATATCTGCATGCACAAACATGCCGCCTACATGCCCAAAATGTAAATTTTTATTTCCGTAAGGCATACCTGCCGTAATAATTGCCCGCTTCGGAAATGTGGGGCGTTCATTTGGAGCTAATCGCTTACATATCATATTATTTTGTTCCTTTCTGAATCCCTGAAATAGATGGAAATATTGTAAAATAAAAACGGTCCAAAACTCGTATCGAGCTTTGGACCGTTTGGTTCAGATTAACCAGGTAAAGATATTTGTTATGAACACAGCCCAAAAAGCCCGTTGTCAATTTTGGCAATAGGCTGCTGTTGCTGGTTCATTTTGTTCATAGTAACTGAAAATTTAGTCATGGTCGTATCTTTCCTTTATCTTGTGTAATTTTAGCAGTATATATTTTAGTTGTCAATAGGAATATGATTTTCCTGCCGGTATTCTTTATCTTGCTGCATATGAGATTCCCGCCGGTACTGGGAAGGAGATAAGCCGCACCATTTCTTGAAAAACGCCGTAAAATGATGATAATCGGGAAAATCCAGATGATTGGAGATTTCCTGGACAGTCATGGGCGAATGGCGCAGCAGGTTCATGGATATTTCAAGTCTCAGGGACAGGTAATAGTGGTAAGGAGTGGTCCGGTATTCCCTTTTGAACACGTCATTGCCCCGGGAACGGGAGAGATGGACGTGAGAGACGATCTCGTCAATATGCAGGGAGCGGTGAACATTCTGTTCAATAAAGCATTTCATGGCGAAGGCAGGGGAGGTTTTTTCCTGATGGCCGATCAGGGTTTCCGAAAACAGCTGGATATAATGATGAAGAAAGAGGGCCAGTTCGCTTCTGCAGTGGGCCGGATCTTTTTTCATAATATGGAATGCTTCGGTGAGGTATTCTCTGTTTCTGAAATTTTCCACATAACAGTTGGCATTCAGATGGTAGTCCGATAGCAGGTGCTGCACCAGCATGCCCCGGACATTGAACCAGACCTTGGTCCAGGGATCGTGGGGGTCGGAATAGTAGTGGTAGGTGCAGGGATGGAGGATGTAGGCGGATCCGGCGCCCAGGGCCGCTTTCCGGTCATTAAAAAAGACATACCCGCGTCCGCTGATAATGTATTCGAACACATAGTGATCCCCGTTGGGGCGCAGAATATGGTAATTGGGATCCGCAAAGGTGATGCCCGAGGAAAGAGGGGAAAATTCGGCAGAGTCCGGTCCCAGATAAAAGTAATATTCCTCTCTGGCCGCTCTGTAAATATCCGGCATGCTGTAACCTCCTGTTTCATTGCCGCTTGCGGTAATGAGCTCCGTTCTTCGGCTGTTTTTTTTATTCCAATCCCGTCTCTGACTTTTTCATGTCAAAACAACTATTCAACTTCAATGCAAAAAGGGTTTGGCTTTGTAAAAATTATATAATAAAGAGCGGAAAAATCAATCTGTTTTTCTCAAAAAGACTAAAAGCAGGATTTTTTTATACATATACAGGTCTTTTTTAACCTGATTATTTTATGAAAGCTGTTAAAATATAGCATATAAAAACGAAAACGGAGAAAAAACAGAAAAAAGGAAGGAAAATGGCGAATGGATTTGCAGACGATACCAAGGCCGGAGCATCCGCAGCCTCAGATGCAGCGGGAGGACTGGGTGAACCTGAATGGGGAGTGGAACTTCTACATAGACTACGGAAACAGTGGAAAAGATAGAAAATTATACAAAAATACGGAGCTTCCGCAAAAGATTATTGTGCCATTTTGCCCGGAAAGCAGATGCAGCGGTGTGGAGAACACAGATTTCATGCCTGCGGTGTGGTATCAGAAAAAGCTGATGTTAAAAAAAGACCTGAACGGAAAAAGGCTTCTGCTCCACTTTGGCGCCGTGGACTATACGTGCAGCGTTTGGCTCAACGGGGAAGAGGTGGGAGAGCATCGGGGCGGATATGCTTCCTTTACCTTTGATATTACCGGATATGTCCGGGACGGGGAAAACAATCTGGTCGTAATGGCCCAGGATGACCAGCGCTCCGGTCTGCAGCCCAGGGGGAAGCAGAGTCCGGAATATTTCTCCGGAGGATGCAATTATACCCGCACTACGGGAATCTGGCAGACGGTTTGGCTGGAATGGGTTCCGGAGCGCCATATCCGTTCGATGCAGTATTATCCCAATGTGGCAGAGAATTGTCTGACCATCAAGGCATTGGTGTGCGGTGAGGGTGTACTGGAGGCAAGAGCATCCTATGAAGGCAGAACCTGCGGCTGCGGGCGGGTGAAGGTTCTGGGACAGGCGGCGGCACTGACCATCCCTCTGACGGAATCCCATCTCTGGGAAGCGGGATACGGAAGGCTGTATGATCTGGAGCTTACCTTCGGAGAGGATCGTGTAAAAAGCTACTTCGGTATGCGGGAGATCCGCATTCAGGGGGAAAAAATGCTGTTGAACGGGAAACCGGTCTTTCAGAGACTGGTGCTGGACCAGGGATATTACCCGGAGGGCATCTATACGGCGCCGAAGGAGGAGGATCTGGAGCGGGATATCCGGCTGTCCATGGAGGCGGGATTTAACGGAGCCAGGCTGCATCAGAAGATCTTCGAGCCCAGGTATCTGTACCATTGTGACCGCCTGGGATATCTGGTCTGGGAGGAACATGCCTGCTGGGGACTGGATTACAGCAGACCGGAGGCGCTGAAGGCGTTTTTGCCGGAGTGGATGGAGGCCGTGGAGAGGGATTTCAACCATCCTGCCATAGTGGGATGGTGTCCTTTCAACGAGACATGGGATGTGGATGGGAGAAAGCAGGATGAGGATCTGCTGCGGGTGGTATATGAAATGACCAAGCTGTATGACAGAACAAGGCCCTGTATCGATACCAGCGGCAGCTACCATGTGATCACGGATATCTACGATCTCCATGATTACGAGCAGGATCCGGAGATGCTGGCCGGGCATTACGAAGGCTTTAAGGCAGGAGGGGAGCTTCGGGATACCCATCCCCACCGCCAGACGCCGGTAAAGGGCATTCCGGTGATGATCAGTGAATACGGGGGCATCCGCTGGGACACCGGGACGGCGGGAGAGCGGGACTGGGGATATGGGGAGACGCCCAGGACAAAGGAAGAATTCCTGGAGCGTTACAGGAAGCTGACAGATGTGCTTCTGGACAATCCAAGGATGTCCGGTTTCTGCTATACACAGCTCTACGACGTGGAGCAGGAGGTGAACGGTCTGTATACCTATGAACGGGAACCCAAGTTTGATATGATGCTGATCCGCGCCGTCAACAGCCGGGAGGCGGCTATAGAAGCGGGTCAGAAAATGGTATGACATTACGAAAAAGGAGAGGATGGAGGATGGGGTGAAGAAGCAAAAATCATTGACACGAAAATTCAAAAGGGAAGATATTCCGCTTTATATCATGGCACTGCCTGGAGTCTTAATTCTGATTTTTTTCAGCTATCTGCCCATGGGAGGCCTGGTTCTTGCATTCAAAAAGTACAATGTGCAGAAAGGAATCTTTGGCTCCCCGTTTAATGGGTTTGACAATTTTAAATTTCTCTTTTCGACCTCGGACGCGTATATCATTACAAGGAATACGGTATTGTATAACATTGCATTTATTTTCCTGAATATGATCATTGCGGTGATTCTGTCCCTGATGCTCAGTTCTCTGCGTTCGAAGAGGGGCGCAAAGACATTCCAGACCCTCTACATGATGCCCTATTTCCTGTCCTGGGCGGTGGTGGCGATCATAGTGACTGCATTTCTGGAAAAGTCCAATGGGTTCGTAAATTACTTTCTTCAGCAGCTGGGGCAGGAAGGTGCGGTGGACTGGTATCAGAGAATCAGTATTTGGCCGCCTCTGCTGGTGTTTATCAATGCCTGGAAGGGTGTGGGGTATCAGGCAGTAATGTACCTTGCAGTGATCTCGGGAATTTCCAGTGATTATTATGAAGCTGCCATGCTGGACGGAGCTTCAAGGTTCCAGCAGGCCGTCTATATCACGATTCCCCATCTGCGCTTCATCATTGCCGTCTCCCTCATTATGGCAATGGGCGGTATCTTCCGCGGGGATTTCGGGCTGTTCTACACGGTGACCAAGGACAGCGGACCGCTGTATCCGGTGACAAATGTAATAGACACTTATATTTACCGGGGCCTGAGAAATCAGGTGAACATCGGAATGACCACGGCGGCAGGACTGTTCCAGTCGGTGGTGGGCCTTGTGTTCGTGCTGCTGGCGAACCGGATTGTCTCCAGGGTGGATCCGGACAGTGCCATGTTCTGAACAGGAAGGAGACAGGTTTGAAAGCAAACTTTCGAAGAATTGATTTGTACGTGTGCTGGAGCACGCAAGGGGTGCAGCCATGAAAAAAAGGAAAGAGTTAAATCAAATAAACTGGAAATGGAACCTGGTTTTCAATATTGTGCTTGGAGTTTTCGCATTACTGTTCATACTGCCGGTGCTCCTCATTGTGATCGTATCGTTTTCCAGCACGGACAGCATCAACCAGGTGGGGTATAATTTTTTCCCGGTGGAATGGTCCCTGGAAGGATACTACTATACCTTTAAGATGGGAAGCCAGCTGGTGTATTCCTATCTGGTGACCATTGCGAATTCCGTAATCGGGACAGTGCTTGGACTGCTGGTCATGTCCATGTACGCCTATGTTATCTGCCAGAAGAGGTTCTGGCTGGAGCGGGGGCTGACATGGTTCCTGTTCTTTACGATGCTGTTCGGGGGCGGCCTGGTGCCATCCTATATTTTGAACGTGCGTTATTACCATCTGAAGAACACCTTCTGGATTCTTCTGCTCGCAGGTCTGCTCAATGCTTATTGGGTTATCATCCTGCGCACCTTTATCAAGACGTCTATCCCCGAGGCTCTGTTTGACTCGGCCAGGATAGACGGAGCGGGACATTTTACCATTTTCTTTCGGATTGTGTGCCCTCTGTTCAAGGCCGGACTTGGCACCATCGGCCTGTTCAGCTTTGTGGCAAGATGGAACGACTGGTTTACCGGAATGCTGTATATTGAAAACAACAGGCTGGTACCGCTGCAGACTCTGCTGACGCAGCTGCAGAACAATGTGGATTATCTGAAGGCAAATTCCAGAATTGCCTCCACGCCCGGAGGACTGGAGATGCTGAAGAACCTGCCCGGCACAAATCTGCGGATGGCCTGTACCGTCCTGGCGGTGGTTCCCCTGTTGTTCGCTTACCCGTTTTTTCAGCGGTATTTCGTACAGGGCCTTGTGGTGGGCAGTATCAAGGAGTGATTGCATATCCATGTTTTGTAAATATGGTGCAATATAGTTTCATAAAACAAAAAGGAGGATGACAAATGAAACGTAAATTAGCGGCATTGCTGTGTGTCGTTTCCATGATGGCCGCCATGCTCAGCGGCTGTGGAGACAGTTCGGGAGAGAAGAATTCACAGGAATCTCCGAAATCAGCGCAGGGGGAAGCCCAGGGGAATACTGCGGAAGCCGACGGGCAGGGTTCTTCAGGGGAAGACCTGGAATATGTGGAGCTTCAATGGTATGTGCTCAGCTATCAGATGGGCAATATCACCGATGTGGATATGATTCAGGCTGCATTGGATGAGTATTTCATGGAAAAGATCAACTGCAAGGTAAAACTGAACATTATGGGGGCAGGCGACTATGCGGAAACTATGCCCACAAAGCTGATGTCCGGGGAGGAAGTGGATCTTGTGGCGGTAACGGGGGATATCTCCTATTACACTTACGCAAAGATGGGCGCGTTTTATCCTATTGAATCCCTGTTGGATACGTATGGTACAAATTTGAAGAGCCTGTTCAAGGACAATGTGTGGGACGGCTTAACAGTTGACGGTCATATTTACGGCGTTCCCGTACTGAAGGATAACTGCTACATCATAGGGTATATCTATAATGATACCCTGGCCAAAGAACTTGGCCTGGATATGGAGCAGGGATGGTCCGGCCCCCAGGAGATGGAGGAGTTCCTGATCGAGGCAGTGGCTGCCCGTGATGCAAAATTCCCGGAATACCAGGGGATGCCTTTGATGCCGTACAATGATGTCTTCTGCCCGTACTATGTGGCGCTGGAGCAGTTTGGATGCAGCGAACTGGCAGTCTGCAATGTGCCGGGAAAGGAAGCCGTTTCCGAATACGGAACGGATACTGTGTATAATTTCTTTGAAACGGATAAATTCCGGGAGCTGTGCCTGATGAAGCAGCGCCTGGTAACCGCAGGCGTACTTGCGGACAACGGCTTTAACTTCGAGGGAAATATAGCGGCGGAACCTTCTACCCTGCTGCTCAACGGATGGGGCTACACCTGGATCTCCGAAGATCTGAACGGAGACAATTATGATTCGAAACTGGTGGTATATGACAATCCCTACATGGAGGGAAGCGGCTATGCCGGCGCCATGACTGCCATCGGTGCAAACAGCAAGAATCCGGAACGGGCCATGATGGCCATGGATATCATAAACAACGATCCTTATGTGGCGACAATGCTGCGCTTTGGTATTGAGGGAGAGCATTGGGAGAAGGATGAGGACGGCAATATGCAGCTGGCAAACCGCAACGCAGATGCGGCGCATCCCGGGTGGCTGCAGTGGTATGGCCCCTTTTATGGAAATCTGACTATTGTGGAAGCTCCTGAATCCTATGGCGGGCCGGACAGTATCATGCTTAAGAAAATGGCGGAATACAATGATGAGGCGATTCTGGCCACACATATGGGATTTATCCCTGATTTGTCCACGATCGAAAACGAACTGTCCGCATGCAATAATGTGATAAGCGAGTATTACGATTACTTGAAGTACGGATATCTGGAGTCACCGGAGGCCGTGAACAAATCGGTGGATGATTTTGTGGCGAAGCTGAAGGCGAATGGTTCGGAGAGGATTGTTGCGGAAATTCAGGCGCAGATCGACGCATGGGAAGCCGGAAAATAAGCAGATAAGCTCAGAGAAACGCTGATAAAAGCGTTTCCCGTACCAGCTTGCGAAGAATAAATAGATCGTTCTCAGGGGAGGCAGTCATTCGTTTGAGTCGCTGCCTTCCCTGATTTTTTTGTAAAATTTGTACGGCGGAAAGAAAATAAGCGGACACAACCGGAAAGAATGAGGAGGAACCGGAATGAAATTTGTAACATTTAATATCAGGTATGACTGCGGAGAGGACGGGGACAACAATTTCTGTTACAGGAAGCCCTTTATCCTGCGGAAGCTTAAGGAGGAGCAGCCGGATATCGTCTGCTTTCAGGAAGTGCAGCCCCATGTGGCGGACTGGATGAAGGAGAATCTTGGCGGCTATTACATCATCGGATGCGGGCGCAATGAGGATCTCCGGGGAGAGCAGGTCACTGTGGCATACCGGAAAGAACGCATGAATTTGATGAAAATGGATACATACTGGCTTTCGGAGACGCCAAATCTGCCGGGTTCCCGGTACCCGGGCCAGAGCATCTGTCCCAGGGTATGCACCGAAGCGGTGTTTGAAGATCTGCAGGCAGGGAAGGTATTCCGGGTGGTCAATACCCATCTGGACAATGAGGGTGAACTGGCCAGAAGGCAGGGGTTGGAGCAAATTCTGAAGAAAGTGACGGGAGATTCCTTTTTCGGGGAGGTTCCGGTGATTATAACGGGAGATTTCAATATGGAACCGGACTGGAAGGAAATGGAAGTGCTGAAAAAATATCCAGAGTTTATCAATATTACGGAAGACATTGGTGTAACCTACCACGGATACTGGAAGGGAAATGAACAGACCAGTATTGATTTCATGCTTGTGAGAGGAGCTGTCCGCTGTGAGAGCCTGGCAAAATGGACAGATGAGGAAAACGGGCTTTATCTGTCGGATCATTATCCGGTCTGCGCCATGCTTTCTCTGAAAGAAAGCCGGTGACACAGTGACTGCTTTTGTCCTGCCGTCCTGTCGGGGCGTTTATGACTGCAGCGTATCCGAACAGGGCGGCAAGGGGCAGATGCAGGTAACCTATAGCCTTCTGAGGGAAGTGTTTCTATCAAAATGGAGACACTTCTCTTTTGGCGTAAATACAACAAATCTTCCAGGCGCTGTATTGAGGTATTCCTGCACCCTCTTGAGGTATGGGCAGAATGGCTGTCAAAGATGAGGCGTATTTTATCGCCAAGTAACGCAGATGTCAAGTTTATCCGCGATAGATTCATTCGCTGCCGGAAGAGCTGTCATGAACCCTGCATAATTCTCACATTGTGACGCAGAGCAGTCAAGGCCGCCAAGGCTGCAAGCCTGGGTTTTGACAGCAGTTTATAACAGGTGAATAATTGCAAAGACAAATACGGAAACAAATATTCGGAACAAATGTTCTAAAAATTCCAGTTTTCATCTATACAAATAAAATGTCCTATGGTATAATCAGAACTGCTTTTGTTCGACTGGGATCATCCTGGTTTTGCTACTATATATCAAGTATGGAAAAAGAGAACCACTTTTCTGATATGGTAACGAGATGCTTCGAGCAGCATTATGGAGGTGACTTTTTTGTGTATAATGAACAGAAATCGTTCATAGAACAAAAACCGTTTAAGCTTCATTCAGAATACAAACCCACCGGAGACCAGCCCGCAGCCATAGCCGAGCTTGTGGAGGGTTTTAAACAGGGCAACCAGTTCCAGACCCTGCTGGGTGTGACAGGCTCCGGCAAGACCTTCACCATGGCCAACGTCATTCAGGCCCTGAACAAGCCCACCTTAGTCATAGCCCACAATAAGACCCTGGCCGGGCAGCTCTACGGCGAGTTCAAGGAATTTTTCCCTGAAAACGCAGTAGAATATTTTGTCTCCTATTATGACTATTACCAGCCGGAGGCCTACGTGCCGTCCTCGGATACTTATATAGCAAAGGATTCCTCTGTCAACGATGAGATCGATAAGCTTCGCCTGTCTGCCACCGTCTCCCTGACGGAGCGGAGGGATGTGGTGGTGGTGGCCAGCGTATCCTGTATCTATGGTCTGGGCAGCCCTGACGAATATCAGGACATGGTGGTGTCCCTGCGCCCCGGCATGGTGAAGGACCGGGATCAGGTTCTGAGGGAGCTGGTGGACATTCAGTATACCCGCAACGAGATGGATATGCAGAGAGGGTGCTTTCGCGTCCATGGGGATGTGGTGGAGGTGTATCCGGCCCAGGGGGGAGACTATTTTATCAGAGTAGAATTTTTCGGTGACGAGATCGACAGGATCGCAGAGGTGGAGCCTCTGTCCGGCAGGGTGCATGCAGAGCTGAATCATATTGCCATATTCCCGGCCTCCCACTATGTGGTGTCCCGGGAAAAGATCCGGGAGGCCTGTGATAATATAGAAAAGGAAATGGAGGAACAGGTGCGTTTCTTCAAGGGGGAGGACAAGCTCATTGAGGCCCAGCGCATTGCCGAAAGGACAAATTTCGATGTTGAGATGCTGAGAGAGACGGGCTTTTGCTCGGGAATCGAAAATTATTCCAGGCATCTGAACGGGGCGCCTCCGGGAGCGCCGCCCATGACGCTGATGGATTTCTTCCGGGATGATTTCCTGATTATTATAGATGAGTCCCATATGACGATTCCTCAGATCCGGGGGATGTATGCGGGAGACCGCTCCAGAAAAACCACACTGGTGGATTACGGGTTCCGTCTTCCGTCGGCGCTGGATAACCGGCCTCTGAATTTTGAGGAATTTGAGTCTCATATTGACCAGATGCTGTTTGTCTCCGCTACGCCCTCGGATTATGAGGCTTCCCATGAGCTGCTGAGAACAGAGCAGATCATTCGGCCCACGGGCCTGCTGGACCCCGAGGTGGATGTACGTCCGGTAGAAGGACAGATCGATGATCTGATTGGTGAAGTCAACAGAGAAGTAGAGAAGAAAAACAAGATATTGATCACTACTCTGACAAAACGTATGGCGGAGGATCTGACGGATTATATGCGGGAGGTGGGGATCCGGGTCAAATACCTGCACTCGGACATCGATACTCTGGAGCGGGCCGAAATTATCCGGGATATGCGGTTGGATGTGTTTGACGTGCTGGTGGGAATCAACCTTCTGCGGGAAGGGCTGGATATTCCGGAGATCTCCCTGGTGGTGATCTTGGATGCGGACAAGGAAGGCTTTCTGAGAAGCGGCACCTCCCTGATTCAGACCATAGGCCGGGCGGCCCGCAATGCGGAAGGCCGAGTGATCATGTACGCGGACACCATAACGGATTCCATGAGAGCGGCCCTGGATGAGACCAACCGCCGCCGGGAAATCCAGATGAAATATAATGAAGAACATGGTATCACCCCCCAGACCATCAAGAAGGCAGTCAGGGATCTTATCAGTATATCCAAGGTGATCGCCAAAGAGGAAGTGCAGTTTGAGAAGGATCCGGAATCCATGGACCGCAAGGAACTGGAAAAGCTGATTACTGAGGTGCAGAAAAGGATGCAGAGAGCTGCGGCGGATCTGAATTTCGAAGCAGCCGCTGAGCTTCGTGACAAGATGCTGGAGCTGAAGAAGGCGCTGGCAGAAATTGAGGGGAAAGACGGAGATTAGCCGGTGCGGAAGCTGTCGGAAGGATACAGCGTTAAAACGTTAAAAGGAGAAAATTTGTGGAAGAGATCAAGAAAATGCGGCCAAGAGAGTATATTAAAATCCGGGGGGCCTGCGAGCATAATCTGAAAAATATTGATGTGGACATTCCCAGGAATGAGCTGGTTGTTCTGACAGGAATGTCAGGATCCGGGAAATCCTCTCTGGCATTTGACACCATCTATGCAGAGGGTCAGCGCCGGTATATGGAATCCCTGTCCTCTTATGCAAGACAGTTTTTGGGACAGATGGAAAAACCCAATGTGGAGCGTATCGACGGGTTATCTCCCGCCATTTCCATAGACCAAAAATCTACCAACCGAAATCCCCGTTCCACGGTGGGGACGGTGACAGAGATTTACGATTATTTCCGCCTGCTCTATGCCAGGATCGGGATCCCTCACTGTCCCAACTGTGGAAGAGAGATTGCAAGACAGACAGTGGATCAGATGGTGGATCAGATCATGCAGCTGCCCGAGGGGACCAGGCTGCAGCTGCTGGCGCCGGTGGTCCGGGGACGGAAGGGTGAGCACGTCAAGGTTCTGGAGCGTGCAAAGCGCAGCGGCTATGTGAGAGTACGGGTGGACGGCAGCCTGTACGAGCTGACGGAGGACATCTCTCTGGACAAGAATATAAAGCATAACATCGACATCGTGGTGGACCGTCTGGTGGTAAAGGACGGTATTCAGCGGAGACTTGCCGATTCTGCAGAAAACGTGCTTGCGCTGACGGACGGGCTCCTGGTGGTTGACGTGATCAATGGGGAGCCATTGACCTTCAGCCAGAATTTTGCCTGCCCGGACTGCGGAATAGGTATCAGTGAGATTGAGCCCCGGAGCTTTTCCTTTAACAATCCTTTCGGAGCCTGTCCGGAATGCTTCGGCCTGGGATACAAGATGGAGTTTGATGAGGAGCTGATGATCCCGGACCAGAGCCTCAGCATTAAAGAAGGAGCCATTGCGGTGGTGGGCTGGCAGTCCTGCGCGGACAAGGCGAGCTTTACCAATGCCATACTTCAGGCGCTCTGTAAAGAGTATCATTTTGATCTGGACACTCCCTTCAGAGAGTACCCGGAGAATATCAGAAAGGTTTTGCTCTATGGTACCGACGGCAGGGAGGTGGAGGTTCATTATCAGGGACAAAGGGGAAAGGGAGTCTATCCGGTGGCCTTTGAAGGACTGATCAGGAACGTGGAGCGGAAGTACAAGGAAACCTTTTCCGAGACCATGAAGCAGGAATACGAGAGCTTTATGCACATCACCCCCTGTAAGGAATGTAAGGGAATGCGTCTGAAAAAGGAGGCGCTGGCGGTGACGGTCTGCGATAAAAATATTTACGAGATCACTTCCATGTCTGTGAGAAACCTGTACGGCTTCCTGGAAGAGATGACCCTTACCTCCCAGCAGCAGCTGATCGGAAAGCAGATTTTAAAAGAGATCCGTGCCAGGGTGGGATTTCTGGTGGATGTGGGGCTGGAATATCTGTCTCTGTCCAGAGGAACGGGAACTTTGTCCGGAGGGGAAGCCCAGAGGATCCGTCTGGCCACCCAGATCGGTTCCGGCCTGGTGGGAGTCTGCTATATTTTGGACGAGCCCAGCATCGGCCTTCACCAGAGGGACAACGATAAGCTTCTGAATACACTGAAGAGCCTTCGGGATCTGGGAAATACCCTGATCGTGGTGGAACACGATGAGGATACCATGCTGGCGGCTGACTATGTGGTGGATATCGGACCGGGGGCGGGATCCCACGGAGGCCAGGTGGTAGCCTGCGGCACTGCGGAGGAGCTTATGCGGGTGCCCGATTCCGTTACCGGAAAATATCTGAGCGGCGAGATGGCGATTCCCGTGCCCAAGGTGCGCCGCACCCCTGCGGGCTGGCTGAAGGTGCTGGGAGCAAGGGAGAACAATCTGAAGAATATTGACGTGGAGTTTCCGCTGGGAGTACTGACCTGTGTCACAGGGGTATCGGGTTCGGGAAAAAGCTCCCTGGTAAACGAAATTCTGTACAAACATCTGGCCAGAGACTTGAACCGGGCCAGGTGCATACCCGGAAAACATAAGGACATTCAGGGACTGGAGAACCTGGACAAGGTGATCGATATCGACCAGTCGCCCATAGGCCGCACGCCGCGGTCCAATCCGGCCACCTACACGGGGGTTTTCGACCAGATCAGAGATTTGTTTGCGTCCACTGCGGATGCCAAGGCCAAGGGTTACGGCAAGGGACGCTTCAGCTTTAACGTAAAGGGCGGGCGGTGCGAGGCCTGCGGCGGCGACGGAATCATCAAGATAGAGATGCACTTTCTGCCGGATGTGTATGTGCCCTGCGAGGTCTGCGGGGGCAAACGCTACAACCGGGAGACTCTGGATGTGAAATATAAAGGGAAAAGTATTTTTGACGTGCTGGATATGACAGTGGAGGAGGCCCTTCCCTTTTTTGAGCATCTGCCCTCTATCAGAAGAAAGATAGAGACCCTGTATGATGTGGGGCTTTCCTATGTAAAGCTGGGACAGCCCTCCACCACCCTGTCGGGAGGAGAAGCCCAGCGGATCAAGCTGGCCACAGAGCTCAGCCGCAGAAGCACGGGAAGGACGATTTACATTTTGGACGAACCTACCACAGGGCTTCATTTTGCCGATGTGCATAAGCTGGTGGAGATCCTCCACAGGCTCGCGGACGGAGGAAATACCGTGGTGGTCATCGAACACAACCTGGACGTGATCAAAACGGCGGATTATATTATCGATATCGGCCCCGAGGGCGGCGACAGAGGGGGAACCGTGATCGCCAGCGGCACTCCGGAGGAAATTATAAAGGTTAAAAAATCCTACACAGGGACTTATGTGAAAAAAATGTTAGAAAAAGGAAAGAAAAAAGACTAAAGTGTTTATGGGTGCAGTCCGATAAAAAATATATCGGAGCAAGGACGCTGCATGGAGACGGAAGGATTCGTTTTTCAGGGGCGTCCTTTGTGGTGTATGCGGGCAGGCTGAGCTGTTAATAAAAATTTTTTATAAAAGCTCTATGAAAATTGAAATTTTTCGGTTATAATGGACACTGTATGACTGCTTATAGATTAAAATATCCGAAACATCAGAAAGGGGTATGCATAGCATGCAGTGCACAGATATCGGAATCGATTTGGGAACAGCCAGCATTTTAGTATACATCAGAGGAAAAGGGGTCGTATTAAAGGAGCCCTCCGTTGTTGCATTTGACAGAGATACAAACAAGATTAAGGCCATCGGTGAGGATGCCCGGCTTATGCTGGGAAGAACCCCGGGAAACATTGTGGCGGTAAGACCTCTGCGCCAGGGTGTCATTTCGGACTATACGGTAACCGAGAAAATGATGAAGTATTTTATTCAGAAGGCGCTGGGGAAGCGAACCTTCCGCAAGCCCCGGATCGCAGTCTGTGTGCCCAGCGGCGTTACGGAAGTGGAGAAGAAGGCGGTGGAGGATGCCACCTACCAGGCGGGAGCCCGGGAAGTGGCTATTATTGAAGAACCCATTGCGGCGGCTATCGGTGCGGGGATCGACATTTCAAAGCCCTGCGGCAATATGATCGTGGACATCGGCGGCGGAACCTCCGACATTGCGGTGATCTCCCTGGGAGGCACTGTGGTAAGCGCATCCATCAAGATTGCGGGAGACGATTTTGACGAAGCCATTGTCCGTTATATGCGCAAGAAGCATAATCTGCTGATCGGTGAAAGGACGGCAGAGGATTTGAAGATAAAGATCGGTTCTGCCTACAGGAGAGCCGAGATCGATTACATGGATGTGCGAGGACGCAACCTGGTAACGGGGCTTCCCAAAACGGTGAAGGTATCCTCCGAGGAGACCGAGGAGGCGCTCCGGGAAACTACGGCCCAGATCGTAGAGACCATTCACAGCGTGCTGGAAAAGACGCCTCCCGAGCTGGCGGCGGATATTGCAGACAGAGGCATTGTGCTCACCGGAGGCGGGAGCCTGCTGAGAGGGCTGGAGGAGCTGATCTGTGCGAAGACCGGCATCAACACCATGACGGCGGAGGATCCGCTCACTGCGGTGGCTGTGGGTACAGGAAGATATGTAGAGTTTTTGTCCGGCTATCGCGAGGACTGATAACAGGAGGCATAAAATGTTAAAAGGGCTGTATACTGCATACACGGGTATGCTCAACGAGCAGCACAGAATGGATACGCTGACCAATAACCTTGCAAATGCAAGCACTGTGGGATTTAAAAAGGAAGGGGCTACCAGCCAGGCCTTTGACAGTATCCTGACGGTGAAGGTCAAAGACCAGTCCGTGGGAACCAAGAACGTGGAGCGCATGGGAAGAAACAATCCCGGCGTGCGCATCGGGGAAAATTATACGGATTTTACCCAGGGATCTTTTCGGATAACGGACAATACCTACGACCTGGCGCTGGCAGGCGAGGGCTTCTTTGCCGTTGAGTTTACCAACAAGGCGGGAGAGACTTCCACTATGTATACCCGGGCGGGGCAGTTTACGCTGAACAGGGAAGGCTATCTGGTGACGGAGGACGGAGATTATGTGCTGGATACCCAGAACCGGAGAATCCGCCTCAATACTCTCGCGGAGAGCCAGATCAGCGACGACGGCACCATCAGCCAGAACGGGGTGAATGTGGCCAGGATTCAGGTGACGGATTTTGAGGATTATAACTATCTGGAAAAATATGGAGAAACCTATTACCGCCCTGTGGAGGGGGCCAGAACCACAACTGCCTCCGCGGAGGTGAAGTCAGGATATCTGGAGATGGCAAACGTGCAGATTGTTTCCGAGATGGTCAATCTGATCAGTATTACCAGGGCTTATGAGAGCAGCCAGAAAATCATTCAGACCTATGACGGTTCTCTGGAAATTGCTGTGAATCAGCTGGGCAAGGTATAAGGCGCTGACGGCTGATGCATTGATGGGAGCTTAAATTGGCAGGAGTGCAGATATTTTAAGGGAGGCATATTGACATGGTACGGAGTTTATGGACGGCTGCAACCGGGATGATCGCCCAGCAGACAAATATTGATACGATCGCAAACAATCTGTCCAACGTGAATACACAGGGCTATAAGACCCAGGTAAATGAGTTTAAGAGCCTGCTGTATCAGACGCTGCAGACCAAAACCACCACAGCCAACGGGGATCAGAAGCCCACCAGCGCACAGGTAGGACTTGGCGTGCGGAATTCTGCCATCACCACGGTCTTTAAGCAGGGACCTCTGCTGGCCTCCGAAAGTGAAACGGCATTTGCCATCGACGGCAAGGGCTTTTTTGCGGTGAGAGGAGCAGACGGAAATACATACTACACCAGAAACGGCAATCTGCAGTTCACACTGGGCACCACGGGGAATATGCTGGCCACCAGCGACGGACTGCCTGTTTTGAATACGGCGGGCCAGCCCATTATTCTGGGCACGAATTACCTTCTGAATAAGGTGAGCGTGGATAAGGACGGCAGGATCTGTTATCCTGACGCAAATGAGAATCCCCAGCCCATCGGGATTAGCATCGGACTTTTCCAGTTTAATAATCCCAACGGTCTTGACAGGCTGGAGGACAGCCTTTATGCCCAGACAGCGGCCAGCGGCCAGCCGATCAACGAGGCTACAAACGCTAATGTGGAAAAAAGTAAGGTGCTCCAGAAATATCTGGAGGGCTCCGGTGTACAGGTAGTGGATGAGATGGTCAATATGATTGTGGCCCAGCGTGCCTATGAGCTGAACTCCAAGGCGGTAACTGCCTCCGACGAAATGCTTCAGCAGGCCAATAACCTGAGACGCTAAGCGACGCTTTGAGGCTGCCTGCAGTATAATTTCGGCCTGAAGGAAGAATGGGGCAGTCGGCGGCCCCGGGGACGCGGACGGGAGATATAGAAGAGAGGACAGCCCGGTATGGGCAGGGGGTATGGATATGGATTTCAGCAATATAACAGCCATGTACAGCGATACATATGCCAATGCGGCGAACCAGTCGGCGGCAAAGCTGCAGAACAAGGTAAGCGGAACGGATTATTCCAAGGCTACTGACGACGAGCTGCTGGATGCCTGTAAACAGTTTGAGGCATATTTTATCGAGCAGATGTATAAGTCCATGATGAAGACGGTGCCTTCCGGGGAAGGAATGTCCGGATCTACCAGCAGTCTTTTGGATTACTATAAGGATCAGATGATTCAGAGTATGGCGGAGCAGACTACCGACCAGAGCAGTCTGGGACTGGCGAGGATGCTTTATGAGCAGATGAAGCGCAATTACGGGCTGACAGAAGTCCCGGACAACGGCGCAGAGGCCGGAGCCGAAGGGACGGAAGCCGATTCTTCGACGGTTCCTGCTCTGTGATTGAATGAGTTTGCTTCAAAAGAGTAAAATATAGGAAAATATAAAGCTGCTGGGAACAGGCAGCTTTTTTGCATATTCCTTAAATGAGCGGAGGATAAAATGGAAACCGTAAGCGGTTATGTGGAACACATCATTTTTCAGAATAAGGAAAACGGCTATACCGTCCTGAACCTGATGGCAGGAGAGGATGAGGTGGTCTGCGTGGGGATGTGCGGCGGTTTGGGCCAGGGAGAAAATGTTTCTGTTCAGGGCGAATATGTGGATCATCCAGTATACGGCAGACAGCTCAAGATCAGCAGTTTTCGGATTGAGACGCCGAAGGACTCCGCCGGTATCGAGAGATATTTGGCATCCGGGGCCATCCGCGGCATCGGGGTATCTCTTGCTGCCCGCATTGTCAGGAAATTCGGGGATGACACCCTGCGCATCATAGAGGAAGAGCCGGAGCGGCTGGCGGAGATCAAAGGAATCAGCCAGCAGAAGGCCCGGGAGATCGCTCTGCAGGTGGAGGAAAAGAAGGATCTGCGGGATGCGCTGATTTATCTGCAGCAATATGGCATATCCAATACCATGGCTGTGAAGATATATGAGACCTACGGCATGGAGCTTTATGGTATTCTGAAGGAAAATCCATACCGACTGGCGGAGGACATTAAGGGAATCGGCTTTAAGCTGGCAGATGAGCTGGCGGTCCGGCTGGGGATCCGTGCAGATTCCGAGTACCGTATTCGCAGCGGCATCCTGTACACACTTCTGCAGGCTGTGGGGGAGGGGCACTGCTTTCTGCCCATGAATACGCTTCTGGAAAAGGCACATATGCTGTTACATGTGGCACCGGAGGAAATCAGACCTCAGGCGGACAATCTGATGATGGATAAAAAGCTGGTGATCAGGGGGGAGAAGGTATTCGCGGCGTCTTATTATTATGCGGAGATGAATTGCGCCGGAATGCTGCGGGAGCTGAGCATTCCCATGTGGAAGGACGAGGAGATGCCCGGGCAGAGCAGGGAGCTGGAAAAGCAGTTAGACCAACTGGCTAAAGAGCTGAAGATGGAGCTGGACCAGCTGCAGCTGCAGGCGGTTACAGAGAGCGTCAGAAACGGGCTTTTCATTTTGTCGGGAGGACCGGGGACGGGAAAGACCACCACCATAAACATGATGATACGCTATTTTGAGGCGGAAGGACTGGATATTTTTCTGGGAGCACCCACGGGAAGAGCGGCAAAGCGGATGACAGAGGCCACCGGATTTGAAGCCAGAACCATTCACCGTATGCTGGAGCTGAACAGCGCGCTTTCCGATGAGGATACCCGGAAGATCCGGTTTGAGCGAAACGAGAATAATCCGCTGGAGGCGGACGTGGTCATAATAGATGAGATGTCCATGGTGGACATTCAGCTGTTTCAGGCGCTGCTTCGGGCCGTGGCGCCCGGGACCAGACTGATTCTGGTGGGAGATGTGGATCAGCTTCCCAGCGTGGGCCCGGGGCAGGTGCTGAAGGATCTGATCCACAGCGGAGCCTTTCCCATGGTGGAATTGAAAAAAATATTCCGTCAGGCAAAAGAAAGCGATATTATTGTCAATGCGCATCGGATCAATTGCGGCCAGCAGATCGCGCTGGACAATAAGTCCCGGGACTTTTTCTTTTTGGAAAGACAGGATGTCAATGTAATATACAAGCATATGATACAACTGATCAGGGAAAAGCTGCCCAAGTATGTTCAGGCACAGCCTTTTGACATTCAGGTGCTGACCCCTATGCGGAAGGGGAGCCTGGGATGTGAGACCTTAAACGGAATCCTTCAGCAATATCTGAATCCTCCCGACGGCCGCAAAAAGGAGCATGTCAGCGGGAATACTGTTTATCGTCAAGGCGACAAGGTTATGCAGGTAAAAAACAATTATCAGCTGGAGTGGGAGGTCGTCAGCCGCTATGGGATTCCCGTGGAGCACGGAGTGGGTGTGTTCAACGGGGATATGGGGCGCATTTTGGAGATCAACGAGACAGCTTCCTGCCTGGTGGTGGAATACGAGGAGCAGCGCAGGGTGACATATCCATTTACACTGCTGGAGGAGCTGGAGCTGTCCTACGCCGTCACCATACACAAATCTCAGGGAAGCGAATATCCCGCGGTGATTCTGCCGCTGCTTTCGGGACCTAAAATGCTTTTTAACAGGAATCTCCTTTATACGGCAATCACCAGGGCCAGAAGCTGCGTCACGATTCTGGGCAGCAGCGATACGGTGCGGGGAATGATCGACAATGCCAGTGAAAATCGAAGGTATACGGCGCTGAATGAGCGGATACGGGAAATTCAGGAGGCAGGAGGAGACTTTTGAAAATACTCAAAATATTGAAACGGACAGCAGAAGGGGCGGCAGATCTGTTGTTTCCCCGGCGGTGTCCCGTGTGCGACGGGATCGTGAGAGAGGCAGGGGAGAAAATATGTCTGTCCTGTCTGGGCAAATTGAAGCTTTTGACGCCTCCCTGGTGTCTGTGCTGCGGAAAAAAGCTTTCGGAGGAGACGGAATATTGTCCTGAATGCAGGGAGACAAAGCAGCCCTTTGCCAGAGGAAGAATGCTTTATGAATACCAGAGTGCGGCGCCTGGCATCTACCGTTTTAAGTATGGAGGCCGAAGAGAGTATGCCGATTTTTTCGGAGAGCAGGCGGCGCTTTATCTGGGTGATTTTATAAGATCGGTTACTCCGCAGGCCCTGATTCCCATTCCTCTTCATAAAAAGCGGGAGAGAAAGCGCGGATATAATCAGGCAGAGCTGCTGGCCGAGGCCATAGGACGCCGTATGGGAGTGCCGGTTTTGCGCAGAGCGCTGGTGAGGACAAGGAATACTGTCCCTCTGAAATGCCTAAATCCTTTAGAACGCCAAAATAATTTGAAAAGGGCTTTTAAAATAGCGCGAAATGATGTAAAATTAAAGACGATTATAATTATTGACGACATTTATACCACTGGAAGCACGATAAAGGAAGCGGCAAGGGTACTGAAGCAGGCCGGTGCGGAGAAGGTATACTTCATCACTCTGGCCGGCGGATCCGGCATTTGAGCGGGGCACCGCAGGGAAGCCGGTTTTCCCAAAATAACCGCAAAGCACAAAACGCAATATGGAGGATACTATGAATATCAGAAATTGCAGAACTTGTGGTAGGATTTTCAATTATGTATCTGGGCCCGCCATCTGTCCTGCCTGCCGTGACAGCCTGGAAGCAAAGTTTCAGCAGGTGAAGGATTATATCCGGGACAACAGGGGCGTGGGGATCCAGGAGGTGGCTGATGCATGTGAGGTGGAATCTGCCCAGATCCGCCAGTGGCTGCGGGAGGAAAGGCTGGAGCTGACGCCGGATTCTCCCATGGTACTGAACTGTGAGAACTGCGGCGAGCCTATCCGCAGCGGCCGGTTTTGTCCCAAGTGCAAGGATAACATGGCAAAGAACTTTAACGATGTGCTCAATGCCGGAAAGCCTGCGCCGCCCGAGCCCAAACACGATGAACCTCAAAAAAATAAGATGAGATTTCTGTAAAAGCGAGGCTGCAGCCGCGGGAGGTTAACTATGCTGAATGAAGACCGCGTGATTCTAATGACACATATGGCATCATATGAGTGCGGAGAAGGAAAGAGAAATGTGAAAATAGGAAACTATTTTCGCAGCGATTACATCGCTGTGCAGGTGCTGAAGGCGCTGATCTGTGGTACCATCGCTTTCGGGATCGTGTTTGCGCTGTATATTTTTTATGACCTGGAAGGGTTTATGCTGGACATTTATAAGATTGATCTGCTGGGCTTTGCAAAAAATGTTCTGACCTGGTATGCCGTAAGCGTATTGGGATACAGCGCTCTGACATATGTGGTATGTACAATCCGCTACGCCAGGGCAAAAAAGAGCCTGAAGCGCTACTATCAAAATTTAAAGAAACTGAATTCTCTGTATCATGAGGATGCTTAGCAGGACACAAAAAAAGAGGATTCGGTTGGAGGACTTCAATGACAGGTTTACTGGAAATAAGAGAAAAAATCAAGTTGATTTATGGCAGGTATGAGGTGTTTATCCTGCCGGTTGTAAAGCTTTTGCTGGCCTTTGTGGTGCTGAATACGGTCAACGGCAGGCTGGGTTATATGACGCAGCTGGACAATGTGACGATTGTGCTGATTGTTGCGCTGCTCTGCTCGTTTCTTCCCACCAGCTTTATTGTATTGTTTGCCGCCGGATTCAGTCTGGCTCACATGTATGCCCTCTCGCTGGAGGTTGCTGCGGTAGGGCTGTGTATGTACCTGATTATGTTTTTGCTGTTTTTCCGGTTCAGCCCCAAGGATTCTCTGGTGGTGGCGCTGACCCCTCTGCTTTGCTCCATGAATATACCGTATGTGGTTCCGCTGGCGGTGGGACTGCTCTGCGGCCCCTCTTCCATTGTGTCCCTGGGGTGCGGGGTGGCAGTTTTTTATCTGTTTCAGACAGTAATTGCCAGCGCTCCCGGAATCAATACCATGGCGGATTCCGAGGCTACGGAAAAGGTTCGCCTGATTATCGACGGACTCATAGGAAACAAGGCCATGCTTGTGACCATTGCCGCCTTTGCCATTACGGCGCTGGTGGTCTATCTGATCCGCCGGCTTTCCGTAGACCATTCGTGGACCATCGCCATGGCGGCAGGTGTCATGACGGATATTGTGATCCTGCTGGTGGGTGATTTGCTTTATGAGACCAATATATCCGTGGCAGGAGCATTGCTGGGATCCATTCTGGCTCTGGCCGTGGCAAAGGTCATAGAATTTTTCCGCTTTTGCGTGGATTACAGCCGCACGGAAAAGGTTCAGTTTGAGGACGACGAGTATTACTATTATGTGAAGGCAGTGCCTAAAATGACAGTGGCGGTGTCTGCCAAGACGGTTAAAAAGATCAATGCCCAGCGATCCAAGGCAGCGGCTCCGGCCCAGGAGGGCGCGGCTTTGGAAAGGCCGGCACGGCAGTCCGGCAAAAATGGAAGAAATGCAGCGGCAAAGAAACCTGCGGGAGGCCGTGGAGGTGCAAAAGGGCGGAACCAGAGCCGGAACGGAGGCCGAAAGGGCGCGGGGAGAAGCGTCACTATAGGAAATATTTCGGGGGAAGTCGGAAATCAGGACGGTACCATGGATTTTGAAGAATTGTTCTAAAAATGTGGCAGTGCATTCGCGCGGGCAGCGGTATGAGCTCCGGATGCCTTCCCCAAGGTAAAAAGACAGGACTGGAATGAGATGCAGTGGTTTGAGACGATAGTAGATGGCCTGAAGAGCTTTAGTTTTTATAGTACATTTATGGATTGGCGCGATGTGTTGGAGATTCTGATCATCGCATTCCTGATGTACTGTATTTTGGTGTGGATGAAAAACACAAGAGCATGGCTGCTTTTGAGAGGGCTGATCGTTATCTGCGTATTTCTGGCTCTGGCCGCTTTGATGGAGATGAACACCATCATGTGGATCGTCCAGAATGTCCTGGGATTTGCAGTGGTAGCGGTAATTATCGTGCTGCAGCCGGAGCTGCGGCATGCGTTGGAGGAGCTGGGTAAAAAGAATTACCTTCCTTCCATATCCTTTTCCGATTCCTCCCGCAGGGAGCAGGAGGTCTTTTCGGAAAAGACGATCAGCGAGATTACCCGGGCCTGCACAGAGATGGGCAAGGTAAAGACGGGAGCGCTGATTGTCATTGAGCAGGGTGAATCCCTGAAAGAATACGAGCGTACAGGGATCGATGTGGACGGCATTGTCACGAGCCAGCTGCTGATCAATATTTTCGAGCACAATACGCCGCTCCATGACGGGGCCGTGATTATAAGGGGGAACCGTATCGTTTCCGCCACCTGCTATCTTCCGCTGTCGGATAATCTGGGGCTGAGCAAGGAGCTGGGGACCAGACACAGGGCAGGCGTAGGAATCTCGGAGGTGACAGACTCCCTCACGGTAATTGTGTCCGAGGAGACGGGAGGGATCAGCGTAGCTTACGAGGGAAAGCTGGAAAGGGCACTGAGCTCCGAGGAGCTGCGGAACAGGCTTCAGCAGATCCTGAACAGAAATGCGGATGACGGGGCAAAGGGCAAGGGGTTATGGAAGAGAAGGAGCAGCCGGAAAAATGAAAAAAAGGATATTTCGTAACTGGGGCCTGAAGCTGGCTTCCATTTTGCTGGCCTGTATTCTGTGGCTTTTGGTGACCAAGCTGGGCGACCCTCAGGACAGAAGAGTTTTTCTGAATATTCCGGTAACTCTGGTTAATACGGAATTACTGGACAGTCAAAATAAATTTTATGAGGTTCTGGACAATACGGATAAGGTTCGGGTGAGTATCCGGGGGCCAAAAAGTGTGGTAGAGGATTTGAAGCAGTCCGATATTATTGCGGAAGCCGATGTGAGCAAGCTTACGGATATTAATACGATTGCGATCAATTTTACGATTTTAAATACGGACACCAGTATGGATTCCATCCAGATCGATGCGTCTCCGGAGGTTGTAAAGCTGAATGTGGAAGACAAGGTTCACGAATGGATCCGGGTGCAGCACCGCACGGTGGGGGAACCGGCGGAGGGCTATATGGTGGGCAACACCTCTGTGGATCAGACCATGATCGAGGTAACAGGACCGGTATCCTCCGTGGAGCAAATCAAATCTGCCGTAGTGGAGATCGATGTGACAGGCGCTTCCTCCAATCTGTCGGCCAATGTGGAGACTATATTCTATGACCAGGACGGCAATGTGCTGGAGCTTCCCAATGTGACGAAAAGCGTCAGCTACATTCGTATGTCGGTGGAGATTCTGGCGGTGAAGACCGTTCCGGTGGAGCTGAATGTAACAGGAAATCCTGCCAACGGCTATCTGCAGACCGGCCTGGTGACCTGTGATCCTGCCACAGTGACCATTGCGGGCACTTCGTCTGTGCTGGCGGAGGTGAAAAAGATATCGATTCCGGAGGAGCAGCTGGATATCTCCGGAGCAACCGGGAATGTGGTTAATACCATCAATATCAGACCCTATCTTCCGGATTATGTAAGGCTGGCGGACAGCAGCTTTGACGGAAGGGTCAAGGCTACGGTTTATATCGAGCCGGAGATGGAGAGGACACTTTTCATACCATATGCATCGATTGATGTGCTCAACCTGCCGGAGGAGCTTTTGCTGGAGGAGCCGGAGAATGCACCTGCTTATGAGCTGCGTGTCAGCGGCCTGGAGGCTGCGGTTTCTCCTCTGGATCAAAATACCATTAGAGGAACGGCGGATATTGCCGCCTGGATGAGGGAACGGCGGATGGAAGAGCTGGAGCCGGGGACCTATCAGGTTCCTGTAACCTTCAGCCTGCCGGACAGTGTTACCATAGAAAATCAGGTTTATATGCAGATAATAATTATTGAGACGGAGGATTTATAAGCTTATGGGCAGATTATTTGGAACGGACGGTGTCCGGGGAATTGCAAACGAGGAATTGACTCCTGTGCTCGCCATGCAGCTGGGGCAGGCGGGAGCGTATGTGCTGACGAAAGAAAAGGAGCATAAGCCTACGATTATGGTAGGCTGTGATACCCGCATTTCCGGTGACATGCTGGCCAATGCTCTGATGGCCGGCGCCTGCTCCGTGGGTGCGAACTGCGTGTACGTGGGAGTGCTTCCCACGCCTGCAGTGGCATATCTGACTCAGAAGTACAGGGTGGACGCGGGGGTGGTGATCTCCGCATCTCATAATCCCGTGGAATTTAACGGTATCAAATTTTTTGACGGAAACGGATATAAGCTGCCCGACGAGCTGGAGGATGAGATCGAGGGACTGATCCGCAGCAATATGCCGGGGATCAAGTTTCCCATCGGCCCCGGTGTGGGCAAGATCAAGTACCGCACGGATGCCCGGGAGGAATATATCAATCACTCGACCAGGGCGGTTCCGGTGAACCTGGCAGGCATGAAGATCGTTGTGGACTGCGCCGAGGGAGCGTCCTTTTACACTTCGGTGGAGGCGCTTAAGGAACTGGGAGGAAACGTGGTGGCCATACACAACAGCCCCGACGGAACAAATATCAATTCCAACTGCGGTTCCACTCATATGGAAGAGCTGCAGGCAAGGGTGGTCTATGAAAAGGCCTGCATCGGTCTTGCCTTTGACGGCGACGCGGATCGTCTTCTGGCAGTGGATGAAAACGGAAATATCGTGAACGGCGATCAGATCATGGCCATTGTGGGCAATCACATGAAGAGCCAGGGAAAGCTGAAGAAAAATACCATTGTGGCCACTGTTATGAGCAATCTGGGCTTCTTTCTCATGGGGGAGAAAAACGGGATTACCGTGGAGCAGACGAAGGTGGGAGACCGCTATGTGTTGGAGCGCATGAAGGAGATCGGCGCAAGCCTGGGAGGAGAACAGTCGGGACATATTATTTTCCTGGATGAGAATACCACCGGAGACGGTCTGCTCAGCGCCTTGCATTTGCTGCAGGTGATGGTGGAAACCGGAAAGAGTCTTTCCGAGCTGGCACAGGTGATGGAGATGCTGCCTCAGGCGCTGGTCAATGCCAAGGTTGCAAACCACAAGAAAGAAAAATACATGGAGTATCAGGTGATTGCGGATGCTGTCAGACAGCTGGAGGAGCAGTTTGCCGGAGAGGGCCGTGTGCTGATCAGGCCGTCCGGCACGGAGCCTTTGGTGAGAGTCATGATCGAGGGGAAGGATCAACAGGCAATCCGCAGGGAGGCTGAGAAGCTTGCCAATCTGATTCAGGACGTTATGTTCTGAGAAAGGAAAAACACCTTGTGAAGAAAGGCGAATCATGGTAGTATAAGTATAGAGAAGGCCGGAACGCGGCGGAGAGAATTGGAGGGAGAGTCAAAATGGTAAGTCAGAAGGTAGTGATCAAGAACCCTACAGGCTTGCATCTGAGGCCGGCGGGTATTTTGTGCAAGGAGGCAATGCAGTTTAAGTCGCTGATCACGTTTTCTTTCAGGGGGAATACAGCAAACGCAAAGAGCGTATTGAGCGTGTTGGGGGCCTGCGTGAAGTGCGGAGACGAGATTGAGTTTGTATGTGAAGGCGAGGATGAGCAGGAAGCTCTGAAAATGCTGGTTCAGGCCGTGGAAAGCGGACTGGGAGAATAGGGAACAGATCCGGGATGTCTGTATGGAACAGATATCCCGGTTTCTTTTTTGTCTTTGGCTGTCTCAATGATCGCAGGCCTGTTCAGGGAAAATGGTCTTGATCAACGAAACGTAAAGTTATCGCCGGTTTCCACTACGCAGATCATGGTCTTTCCCGTATTCAGAACAATTTCATCTCCGTTGTCGTCATAGTATCTGGTGGCGCCGTAATCACTGGTTTTTTCCCAGGTTACATGAATTCCTTTTCCGCAGGTAAAAAACCAGCCGTCCTGAGTAGTATCCTGACATTGCAGAGCCAGATAGCCTTCGCCCAGATCCTCCTGCAGGACATTCTGGACGAGAATATTTCGAAAGGATAATTGTTCTCCGGTGACAGCGTCTATATGCGGACCGTCTGTACCCCGGGAGAGATACTGGGAACGATAATAAAGCCCGTCCTCCTCGTTATATTCAAAATAGCACCTGGTCAGAGGATAACAGCCGGACATATCGATATAGGTGGCATTCTGTGCCGATTTTCCATACTGCTCCAGGGTATTGGGGTTGGCCTTTCCCACAAATTGAAAATGAGATCTGTCGGCCAGACCACGATATTCCAGAGGATAATCTTTGCTGTTAAAGACTTCCAGCAGCCCGGGACCATTGGCGTACAGCCTGTGGGGCTTGGAGCGGGTCTCATCCTCAAAGAAGGCGGCTGCGTCAGTGCCGAGGTGGTCATTGATGGTCTGCGTGTCGGGCTGTGCGATCAGCTCGTCGATAAAAAAGGGTCCGCCGCTGTGGACGATGCAGGCATCCCATTCAAAGGCCCAATACATATAATAGGTGCGCAGACTGCGGACATTTCCTATTTTTTCCAGATCCTTCCAGTCATCGTAGAGCGCCATGAACCGGGTCATGCTGCCCTCCACGTTTGCTTCATATAAAACGGAGGCCTGAGAAAGGTTATAGTGGGGAACCGCATTGGCCTCATTGGGAATAATGACGGCAATAGGCCGGGTGGCGGCGACAGATGCATCCACCCATTCATTTGTCAGCCGGCTTCGCGCCATTCCTTCATGGGGAGGCAGGGTATCGTCTTCGGTGATGGAACCGGAAGGCTCCGTCTCCGGCAGGGGCCGGGTGGGCTGAGGGTCCTGGGAAGACGACATGGAGATTGAATCATCAGGCTCCGTATCCGCAGTGGGATTATCCGGGCCGCAGGCACACAGACATAAAGCCAGAGCGGCAAGGATAAGTAATATTTTCGTATTTTTCATTATCATATCTCCTGGTATGGCTGGCCATCCGGTTGATTCTAATCCCGAATAACCGTGAGCAATATAAATAGAATATCATGTGTGAAGAAAATCAAGCGGCTGCGAAGCAGACATTTGACCCTCCGGTATATTATATCATAGTAAAACCTGTCGGTCACCCGACAGGCAAAAAATTAAGATTTTTTTAGAAAATCCTTAGTTACTTTTCACGGCTTCGCCGTTCAAAGCAACTTGATGCACACAAAATGAGCAAAAAGCGCTCATTTTGGCGCGTGCTGTCTCGGGTTTTTGTGCAAACAGCGCACAAAAACACCTCGCGACCCCTACCCGTGAAGAGTAACAATGCTTACCAGCTGTACGCCAGAACGGCTGTTAAAATGCCCAGAAGCGCACCCATCAATACCTGAAGAGGCGTATGCCCCACAAACTCTTTTAATTTGTCGTGGGCGGAAATTTCGCTTCGTCCCATATCCTCAAAGGTACGCAGAATATCGTTCAGAATTTTGGCCTGGATTCCGGTTTCCCTGCGGACTCCCATGGCATCGTACATGACTACGATAGCGAACAGCAGGGAGATGGTAAAGGGAAAGCTGGCCGCTCCATGCTCATAGCAGGCGCCGGCGGCCAAAGCGCATACGGTAGCCGAGTGGGAGCTGGGCATTCCGCCGCTGCCTACCAGGCGCTCCGCATGGAATTCCTTTAAGAGAACGGTGTGTATGAGCGTCTTCAGAATCTGGGCCACCAGCCATCCGGCGGCGGCAGTAAAGAAAAGCCTGTTTTGTAAAAAGTCCTGAAAAAAATTCATGTGAATAACTCCTGGTATGGTATATCGTGAAGTGACGGCAGAATGGCCGCCCGGCCATTTCATGCAGTAAATAACAATATTATACCCCAAAAAACGCTGTAAGTCTATTATACTCTTTTCAAATCTTTATGGATTATGTTAGAATAAGGTGAAAATTATGGAGGAAAAAGATATGTGTCTGCTGAGTGTAATCGTTCCCTGTTATAATGAGGAGGAAAACATAAAGCCCTTTTTTCAGGAATTGATAAAGAATGATTCTTTTTTTCAGGAAAACCAGATTGATCTGGAGGTGTTGTATATTGATGACGGCTCCGGAGACAGAACTGTGGAGGAGATTAAAAAGCTGCGGCAAGAGGACGAGAGAGTTCATTTGCTGTCTTTTTCGCGGAATTTCGGAAAGGAAGCCGCCATCTATGCAGGACTGGAAAATGCGTCGGGGGATTATGCAGTGATCATGGATGTGGATCTGCAGGACCCGCCCAGCCTGCTTCCGGAGATGCTTTCCTGCATAAAGCAGGGCTATGATTCTGTGGCTACCAGGCGGGTGAGCCGGAAGGGAGAGCCGCCGGTCAGGAGCTTTTTTGCCAGAATGTTCTACCGCCTGATGAAAAGGATAGCCAAAACAGAGATCATGGACGGAGCCCGGGATTACCGGCTCATGACCAGGCAGATGGTGGATGCGATTCTTTCCATGCAGGAATATAATCGTTTTTCCAAAGGCATTTTCGGCTGGGTTGGATTTCGCACCAAATGGCTGGAATATGAGAATGTGGAACGGGCCAGGGGAGAGACAAAGTGGAATTTCTGGAAGCTGTTTCTGTATTCTCTGGATGGCATTGCGGCCTTCTCCACGGTGCCGCTGATGCTGGCTTCCGTTGCAGGAGTGCTTTTCTGCCTGCTGGCTTTTGTGATGATCATATTCATCATTGTGCGAAAGCTGATCTTCGGTGATCCGGTGTCGGGCTGGCCTTCCCTGGTGTGTATCATACTGATGACCAGCGGCGTACAGTTTTTCTGCACGGGGATTTTAGGACAGTACCTGGCCAAGACTTATCTGGAGGTAAAAAAACGCCCCATTTATCTGGTGCGGGAGAAGCTGTAGGAGGGCTTTGCACAATTTATGACTGATTGAACTGTATTTTAACACTTTCTTAACGGCGAAACGCTTCTCGGAATCGTAATAATATGGTATAATTTGACGGTAAACTGAAGGAAAGGCCAATATATATCGGAAAATGCGGGACATATGGAGGCTGAGGCGGATCGACATAAGAAAGGGGAATTTCATTATGGAGATTAGTGTTCTGAAGGATTATGAACTGGAGCGTTATATTACGGAAATCATGCTTGACATTGGCGTGCCTGCTCATCTGAAGGGCTATCATTATCTGCGGGATGCGATCATGATGTCAGGAAGGGATATGGAGGTGGTCAGCAGTGTGACCAAGCTGCTTTATCCGGCTATTGCCCGAAGGTTTCGAACCACAGACCAGAAGGTGGAGAGGGCTATCCGCAACGCCATAGAGGTGTCCTGGAACAGGGGGAATACGGAGACCTTTGAGAAAATGTTTGGGTATTCCGCCCTGTCGGGCAGGACAAGACCCACCAACAGCGAGTATATTGCAAGAATTGCGGACAAGGTACGTCTGGACGTGAGGGCAATGTAGAAGGAAGCGTTTTTGTGCGCTGTCTGCACATAAACCCGAGAACAGCAGGAGCAGTCGGTGTAAAGCCGGCTGCTTTTGCTTGTAAGCATTTTCCAAATGTGCTAAAATGAATCCAATCACAGGCTATGTGATGATTGTATTATGTTTTTGTTAAGCTATATCAGGGAGACTGACAGAAAGGAAACAGAATGCGGAAGGATAACTCATGGGCAGACAGACTGCTGACAGGGGAGATATTGCTCATCGGAACTGCACAGATCGCCCACCTGTGGGGAGTGTTTCTGCACAGGCCATTTTCGGAGTGTGTATTGGTATTTATTGTGCTGGCGGCAGTTCTGCTGGCCGGAGCGGGGGGATTGGCGGCTGTAAGGCTTCGCAGAGAGGGCCGCAGCTGGGAGCTTCCGGATAAAAGCATCCTGGCGGGAAACCATGGAGAACGGTTTCTTTTATTGATTCTTGGCTTCTTGATTATAGGGCAGATTATTTATATAGCCGCGGGAAGCAGCGCTTATCGTCAGGGGGATATGACTGTGGAGACCGTGGGAAGCTTTCTTCAAAGCAATGGAATCTATCAGGTAAATCCCTTGACGGGAGGGGCCTATCGGGAAGGAATTCCCTTGCGGCTGAAAATTTTGTGCCTGCCTACGCTGTATGGCGCAATATGCAGTATTTTTCGGATGGATCCGCGTCAGGCGGTCTGGCAGGTCGTTCCGGTGATAACCCTGATCAGCTGTTATGCGGCGTACAGCTGTCTGGGAAGGTGTCTTTTTCCTGAAAGCAGAAAAAAGCGCCTTACCTTTCTCATTGCGGCTGGCTGTCTGCTTTGGGCAGGAAGCTATGTTTATGGGATGGACGGATTTGGGGTATTATACAGTGGATGGAGGGGACTGACCATCCGCAATTGCGTGATTTTGCCGTATTTGCTTTCCCTTTGTCTCAGGAAAAAATGGTTTTCGATGCTTATGTGTGTGGCGGCGGAAGCGTGCATTGTCTGGACTCTTTACGGTCTGGGAGCGGGCGCGGCGGTTTCTCTGGGGATGACGGGAATCGGATTCCTTCTCCGGCACAGAGTGAAACGATCCGGAGAAGGAATATAGGAGACAGAACGGTTGGCGGGTCAGGGAAGGACGGAAGAAGGAGACAAGCTGCGGAGGCATTTGAAGATGCCGCAGGAAACCGGAAGGGAGCCGGAGTATGTGGGAGCTGATGGGAAATGCCTGGAGAGGCTGGCTTGAATTTACAAATAATGGAAAGCTTTGCGCTCTTTTGCTGGCTTCACTCGTGTTTTTGTGGGTATATTATAAAAGGGCGGAGCAGAAAAATCTGTTGATTTATACGGCAGTGATGACGGGACTTTGCATTCTGCCGGTTACAGCTGCAATGCTGATGGTGTATCAGACGAGATTTTATGATTATCAGTGGATATGGAGCATGGTTCCCATGACACTGGTGACGGCGGAGGCTGCGGCGGTGCTGTTGGGGAAGTACTGGCCTGATTTTCCCGGCTCCGGCTGGAAAAAGGGACTGCCCGTGACATTGCTTTTGCTGGGGATATTGGGGCTCAGCGGAGGAATGGGGATCAGATCCGGGAATGCAGGGGAAGCCTGGAATCCCAAAGCAGAGGAAAAAGGACGGCTTTGGGCGGAAGAAACTCTGGCGCTGGTAAAGGAACATTTTCAGGGAAGAGAAATCTATTTGTGGGCGCCCGGAGAGATCATGGAGTATGCCAGAGAGGCGGACAGCGGAATCCGGCTTCTGTACGGCAGAAACATGTGGGATCCGTCTTTGAATGCATATTCCTATGATACCTTCTATCAACAGGAGGTATCTATGGCCGTGTGGATGAGCAATGTGCCGGAAACAGGGGGAACGGACGGCGGAAGGGACTGCGCCCAGGCTGTGTGTGATGCCGGGGTGAACTGCATTTTGCTGCCGGAGCAGGCGGCGGAGGAAACAGTGGCCTGCTTTGAGGAGATTTTGGGAATCCGCGCGGAAAAGATTCCGGGATATTATCTGTTGGTCATGTGAGGGTAAGTCTGTGAATGAATTAGTGAGTATTATTGTACCTGTATATAATGTGGAAGGCCTGATCTGTGAGACCATGGACTGTGTGCTGGCCCAGACATGGCAATGCTGGGAGCTTCTTCTTGTGGAGGATGGGAGCAGCGACGGCACCATACAGGTGATCAAAATGTATATGGAGGAAAAGGGGGATGAACGCATCCGCCTGATCTGTCAGCCCCGGAATCTGGGGGCGGCCCGGGCCAGGAACCGGGGACTTTCGGAAGCTTTGGGCCGGTATATTGCCTACCTGGATTCGGATGACCTTTGGGAGCCGGAGAAGCTGGAGAAGGAGCTTGCCTTCATGAAAGAAACGGGAGCGGCCTTTGTGTTCACCGGCTATGAGTTTGCAGATCAAAACGGACAGGGTACGGGGAAGGTGGTCAGGGTGCCCCGCACATTGACCTATCGGCAGGCGCTGAGTAATACTACGATATTTACTTCGACAGTCATGTTCGATATGGAAAAGACAGGACGGGAGCTGTTGGAGATGCCGCAGATCAAAAGTGAGGATACGGCCCTTTGGTGGAAGGTGCTCAGAAGCGGCTATAACGCCTGGGGACTGGATGAAAATCTTGTCAGGTACAGAAGATCCAAGGGTTCTTTGTCCGCCAACAAGCTGGAAGCGCTCCGTCGGATCTGGAATCTGTACCGCAGGGCAGAGGGGCTGAGCATACCTGTCAGTATGGGACATTTCTGTCTCTGGGCGGTGAGAGCCGTGAAGAGAAGGGTGTAGGAGGTTTTTTCATTGAAAAAAATTACAAATGAAAGAAGAATCAGAAGCCTGGAGACCTTTAAACGCTTGATCAATCTCTCATTGATCGCCGTGTGCCTGGGCGTGGAGGTGGCCATCTTTAATTATCACTGGGCTACCGTGTTTCGTTTCCACGTGGTGGAGGGCCTTCAGGAATTGTGGGGCAGAGGTACATTTGCGGAGATTGCCTTTTATGCGATTGTGCTGCTGTTTTTGTCCGGTACCTACGGAGGGATGCGCTTAGGGTATCAGAAAAATGTGGAGGTGGTTTTTTCCCAGTTTTTTTCCACTGCTCTTGCGGACATCGTCATTTATCTGGAGCTTTCCATTATGGCGAGGAAGCTCTTGGACCCCGGCGCTTTTTTGGTCATGCTGGCGGAACAGACTTTGTTTGCAACCATTTATGTAAATGTTGCCAACCGGATTTACCGGTCCATCTTTCCGCCCCGGAGGCTTTTGCTGGTATATGGGGACAGGCCTCCCGAGGACATACTGAATAAATTTGCCTCCCGCAGAGACAAATATCGGATCACCCGGTCTATCCATGTGAAGGAAGGCACCCTGAACATATGCAGGACAATTTTGGAAACCTACGAGACCAATGAATGCAATGCTGTAGTGCTGGGGGATATTTCCGTGAAAGACAGGGCGCCTGTTCTGAAGTTTTGCTACGGACACTCTATTCGGGTATATGTGATGCCGAAAATCACGGATGTGATCATGATGGGAGCCGAGGAGCTGCATGTATTTGACAGTCCTATGCTTCTTACCAGGGAATACAGTCTGACTATGGAACAGCGCTTTATAAAGAGGCTGGTGGATGTGGCATGCTCTTTGTTTCTATTGTTAATCGCTTCCCCCTTTATGCTGATAACCGCCGTGGCCATCAAGCTTTATGACGGAGGGCCGGTGCTGTACAAGCAGGTGAGATGTACTCTGAACCAGAAGGAGTTTTACATTCTGAAATTTCGGAGCATGAGGACCGATGCGGAGAAGGACGGAGTGGCCAGGCTGGCCCAGAAAAACGACAACCGGATCACGCCCATCGGAAGCTTTATCAGAAAATGCAGAATCGACGAGCTTCCACAGCTGTTTAATATTTTAAAGGGGGAAATGTCCTTTATCGGCCCCAGGCCGGAGAGGCCGGAGATTATTGCCCAGTATCTGGAGGTCATGCCGGAATTTGCATTTCGTATGAAGGTGAAGGCCGGGCTGGCAGGCTTTGCTCAGGTGTACGGAAAATACAATACCTCTCCCTATGACAAGCTGAAGCTGGATCTTACTTATATAGAGAACTACACTCTGTGGCTGGATCTGAAGCTGATGCTGTTGACGCTGAAGGTACTGTTCTGGCCGGACAGCACCGAGGGTGTGGACACGGAGCAGATCACCGCTCTGCAGAACGAAAAACGCAGACAGCAGGAATCCGATTCCGGGCTGGAAGTGCGGGAAACCGGGAAATGCGCAGGATGGGCGGTGATCGATGGCGGCGGCTCGGAGCCCGGAAAGGCAACGGCGGATAACGGGCCGGGGAAAGGAAGCACGGGTAAGAACGCAGAAGCCGGAGGGGGAAACGAACACGATGGCGCGGAATCCGGCGGAAGGTAAGAAATGTCAGGGAGAAATGTGAGGAGACCGCTTATGTGGGAAGGATATTACGGAAAGGAACCCTTTGATCTGAGATTGACGGTATTCCGCCTGTTCCGGCAGCTGTGGATGGTTCTTGGAGTGACGCTGGCAGGAACCCTGCTGTTTGGCGGCGGGTATTTTGTAAAGAATGTGCTGCTGAGAGGGGAAAAGCTGTATAGGGTGACCTCTGTCTACCGGGTGGATTACAATGTTGAAGATAAGGACGTAAATCAGGTATATATCAACGGGGCCACCTGGAATACCTATGTTCATTCTCAGGAGTTTCTGGACAGGGTGCAGAGCCGTCTGGATCAGGTTCGTATCCTGATGGACAGCATGACTCTGTATATGGACAACGAGACACTGGCGGAGTATGTGGAGTGCGATCTGGCCACGGATCTGCGGATGCCTTCGGTTATCGTCACCTCCCCGAATCCCTGGATCAGCGAGTATGTTGCCCGGGCAGTGGAGGCGGTGATGACAGAGGAGTTTCCGGAGTTGATCCGGGAGATCGATAAAATCCGGGTGGTGGATCCCGCCGGGGAGGCCCGGGAGGTGATTCCCGATGTCAGGCCGGTCCGGGCCCTTGTTCTCAGCGGGCTGTTGTCCTGCTTTTTTGCAGTGATTCTCCTGATATTGAAGGAGTTGAATGACGACAGTATCTGGCTGCCGGCAGAGCTGGGGCGAAGATACGGACTGAAGGTTCTGGGAACTGTGGAGAGCCCGGAGCTTTTGGAAAATATGGGATACTTATTTCAGGGAAAAAAGACGGTGGCGGTCTGTCCGGTTCAGGAGAATGCAGATCCCGGAAGGGCGGCGGAAGCGCTGGTTGAGATCTGCCGGCAGTCTTCAAAGGAGGAGGCCGGGACGGAAGCAAGCGATATTCAGTGGATCCCGGTACCGTCATTGGTGCTTTGCCCTGAGAGCTGCCGGATACTGCGGGAAGCGGACGGCATTCTGGCAGTGGTGAAGGCAGGACGCCACAGCGGGCGCCGGCTGGAATATGCGATGGATTTTCTCAGGCAGCAGGACTGCCAGGTGACTGCAGCCCTTTTATGGGAGGCGGATGAGAAGCTGATCCGTTGGTACTATAAGCTTCCGGGTGCGCAGAGGCAGAGAACGGATGAGAAGCCTATGTGCGGAGGATGAGCAGGACAGAGGTACCTGCGCAGATATAGCAATATGGAGGGCGGCCATGAAGGTAGAGGTGCTGGCATCGGTAATGAATCAGTCCCTTGGAAAAATCACGGAAGAGATGGCATTGGATTCAGAGGCGGTGATCATCAATCAGTGCGGGCAGCTGGGATATGAGGAAGAGCTGTACCGGGGAAACAGAATACGCTTTTATTCCTTCCCCCACAGGGGGGTGGGGCGCAGCCGCAACGAGGCAATTCTGCGGGCAGAGGGGGATATCTGTCTTTTTTCCGATGAGGATATTGTGTATGAGCCGGGATATGCGCAGGCCATCCTGGAGGAATTTCAGCGTCAGCCGGATGCAGATATGATACTTTTTAATGTCACAATAGAGGAATCGCGCAGGACTTATCATATTACGGACCGGCGACGGGTGCGCTGGTACAATTGCGGCAGGTACGGTGCGGTAAGCTTTGCGGTGCGCAGGGAAAGTCTGCTGGCATCGGGAGTGACCTTTTCTTTGCTGTTTGGGGGCGGGGCCAGATACAGCAGCGGGGAAGACAGTCTGTTTCTCAAGGAATTCATGGGCATGGGGTACCGGGTCTATACGGCGCCGGTGACTATCGGGAGAGAAAAGCCCGGGGATTCCACCTGGTTTGAAGGATACAACGAAAAGTTTTTCCGGGACAGAGGAGTTCTGTACCGGTATTTGTACGGAAGGCTGGCCGGGGCTATGGCAGTGCGGTTTTTAGTGGCCCATAGAGAAAAGCTTTGCGGTGAGACCGGCATCCTGCAGGCGTTTTCCTGGATGCGGCAGGGAATCCGGGAGGGCCAAAGAAGGCGCGGGTAAAAGGGAGCGTTTTTATGGAGAAAAGTGCTTTAGTGTATGTGGGGCTGACGGTGGTCACGGTTTTGCTTGGGATATTTGTGAAAAATACGGAGTTTGTTCCCATGTATATCCGGGGAGGCAGCAGATATGGAGAAAGACGGGGAGGCACCAGGCAGCAGGCAGCCAACCGGGTGGCGGCGTTTGCGGTGTACTGTCTGCTGGCCGGGGTATCGGCCTGCAGGATTGCGGTGGGAAATGATTACTGGGTTTACAGGGACAACTTTAAGCTGATTGCCCAGAATCGGCATGTGTCATCAGAAATCGGCTTTAATTTTATTGTAAATTTGTTTCAGGATCTGTTTGGGTATGACAATTATCTTCCCATTTTTGCCTTTTTTTCTTTGGTAACAGTATTTTTTTATGTAAAGGCCCTGGAGGATCAGGGGAGTTATTTTGCCTTTTCTCTGTTTCTGCTAATGACAGGTGGTTATTATTTCAACAGCCTGAATTCGGTGCGGTATTATCTGGCGCTGGCGGTGGCTTTGTTTTCCATGAAATATGTGCTGCGGGGAGAATACGAAAAATTTCTGCTCTGGGTGTTGGCAGGGGCATTTATTCATAAATCCATTCTTCTGGTGATTCCGGTGTATCTTGCGGCCCGCTTTCTGGCAGCAGCCAGATTAAAAAAATGGCATTATATTGTGGGAGGGGGATTCCTGTGCAGTCTGATCTTCTGTCAGGGATTGTATCGGGAAATTATTTTCTTTTTTTATCCTTATTATAGAAATTCTGCTTTTGACAATGGGCATCTTTCCTATGTTAATATTCTGAAATGTATTTGTGTTCTGATCCTCTGCGCCATCTGCTATAAGCGGAGCCTGAGGGAGGATGTGATGAATCGCTTTTATTTTTTCCTGAATATATTCGGACTCGTGGTTTACTGCTGCGGTTCCTTTATACCGGAGGTATCCAGGGTGGGGTATTACATGATCATTTCCCAGATATTCCTGCTGCCCAGGCTTCTGGCACAGATGGACAAGGGGTGGCTGAGGCGGCTGGCTTACGCAGGGGTGGCGGGAGCCTTCGGTATTTATTTTATCCTTTTGCTGAGGGAAATGTACGCGGTGGATATTCGTCTTCTGCCATATTTGAACTGGATCTTTAACTGAGGAAAGGGCACAGGTTTTTCTATGAAGGTTTTGTGGCTGTGTAATATTATGCTGCCGGCTGCGGCGGCTGTGATGGGATTGGAGGCATCCAATAAGGAGGGGTGGCTTTCCGGTCTTGCGGAGCGGGTGCTTGGCAAGGGCAGTGAGAACGGGGTTGAACTGGCGGCGGCCTTCCCGGCGCCGGAGGGGATGCTGGACGGAGAAGAGCTGGCGGTGAAAACGGTGGAAATATTCGGCGGAAAGCTGATCTGCTTTGGCTTTCGGGAGGATACCCGCAGGGCGGAGGTCTATGACAAGGGCCTGGAACAGCGTCTGGAAAGAATTCTGGAGAGCTTTGGGCCGGATATTGTGCATTGCTTTGGCACGGAATATCCTCATACGCTGGCCATGTGCCGGGTATTTCCCAGGAAAGACAGGATTTTGATCGGTATCCAGGGGCTTTGCGGAGTATATGCCCACGCATACTTTGCAGATCTGCCTGAAAGCGCAGTCAGGTCCGTGACCCTTCGTGACATTCTGCGCCGTGACAGCATGATTCGCCAGCAGAAAAAATATGTGCGCCGGGGAGAAGCGGAACAGGAGGCCGTCAGGCTGGCCGGTCATGTTTCCGGAAGAACCCGGTGGGACAGGCTTTATACAAACCGGTGGAATCCCGATGCTGTCTATCACAGCATGAATGAGACGCTGAGACATGAGTTTTACCGGGATACCTGGAGCCGGGAGACCTGCGTTCCCCATTCCATTTTTTTAAGTCAGGGGGATTATCCTATCAAGGGGCTGCACTATATGCTGAAGGCGCTGCCTGCCATCCGGGAAAAATATCCTGATGTAAAGGTATGGGTGGCCGGAAACAGCCTGGTCCGGTACGGCACTCTGAAGGAAAAGCTGAAAATATCCGGATATGGAAGGTATCTGCGCAGACTGATAAAAGAGATGAGTCTGGAGAATCAGGTGGGTTTTCTGGGAAGGCTGGACGTGGAACAGATGAAGGCGCAGTATTTGAAAAGCAGTCTGTTTGTATGCTGTTCTTCCATAGAAAATTCTCCCAATTCGCTGGGGGAGGCCATGCTGCTGGGAATGCCCTGCGTCAGCGCCGATGTGGGGGGGATTCCCAGTATTTTTACTCCGGGAGAGGACGGTATTATGTATCAGGGCTTCCGGGATTCCCGGGAGGGCGCCGGGAAGCTGGAGGCTGTATCCGCCGGATTGGCCCGGGCGGTGCTTGAGATGTGGGACAATGAGGACAGAGCAGAGGAATACGGCAGGTGCGCTCGCCGCCATGCGCTGAAGACACACGACAGGGAACAGAATTACAAAAGATTGCTGGAAATTTATGGGGAGATGGCGCCGCAGGCCTAAGGGCATGACGCCGGACCGGGAAGGTACAGGATTAAAGGTTGAAGCTTGTATTTGTATCAAATTATATAAACCATCATCAAATTCCTTTTTGCAACGCTATGTATGAAACTTTGGAGGGCAGTTTTGCGTTTATACAGACGGAAGCGGTGGAGCAGGAGCGGATCCGTATGGGATGGAAGGAAACGCAGGATCTGCCATATGTGAGGCTTTTTGATCAGGAGCCGGAGGCCTGCCGGAGGCTGATCCAGGAAGCCAGTGTGGTTTTGTTTGGGGGAACGGATGAGGAGCGTTACATTGAAGAGCGTCTGGAGGCCGGAAAACCGGTGGTCCGTTACAGCGAGCGGCTGTACAAGACGGGACAGTGGAAGGCTGTTTCTCCAAGGGGACTTTTAAAAAAATATCACGACCATACCCGATATGGGAAAGCAAGGGTATACCTGCTGTGCGCAGGAGCTTATGTGCCCTCGGATTTTCATATTGTGAGAGCCTATCCCGGGAAGATGTATCGCTGGGGATATTTTACGGAGGTAAGGCATTATGATGTGGATCAGCTTTTGGAAAACAAGGGCTGGCAGGAGGAAGAGCGGAGCGTTTATCTGCTGTGGGCCGCCCGGATGATCCACTGGAAGCACCCGGAGCTGGCTGTGGAGACTGCCAGGCATCTCCGGGAGAAGGGAATTGAGTTCCATATGGATCTGATCGGGGACGGACCCCTGCGGGAACAGACAGAAGCCCTGACGCGGAAATATGGTCTGGAGAGCTGCGTGCGTTTCCTGGGATTTCAGGCGCCGGAAAAGGTGAGAGACTATATGGAAAAAGCAGATATTTTTCTTTTTACCAGTGATCGGCAGGAGGGCTGGGGGGCCGTGGCCAACGAGGCCATGAACAGCGGCTGCGCCCTGGTGGCGGATCATATGATCGGAGCGGTTCCCTATCTGGTAAAGGACGGCGTAAACGGATACGTATATGAAGACGGTAACACAGAAGAGCTTTTTGCATTGACTGAAAGGCTGGCCATAGACAGAGAGCTGGCCGGAAAACTGGGCAGAAACGCTTATGAAACCATCACAAAGGTCTGGAACGGAGAGAACGCAGCAGCGCGCCTGGGGGAGCTTTGTATCCGGCTGGGGCTGCTGGAAGAAGGAGATTTCAGGAAAAAAGCGAGTACCGGCTCGGGTGCAGGAACAGAGACGCCTCAGGACGGCCCTTGTTCCGCGGCGCCGGTGATATCGGAACGGAGGATGTACAGGCTGCTGAAGGGAAGGAAATGCGGAAGAGACTGTTGAAGAAAAAGCACTGCTAGAGGGAAAGGAACTGCAGAAGGGACTGTTGAAGAAAAAGCACTGCTAGAGGGAAAGGAACTGCAGAAGGGACTGTTAAAGAAAAGGCACTGCTAAAGGGAAAGAATGTTAAAGGGAAGGGAAGGTTGACGGAGCCTTGAGAGAAGAAAAGCCTTTGATCAGCGTGATCGTACCGGTTTACAATGTAATGAATTATCTGCCCAGGTGTGTGGATTCCATTCGAAGGCAGACCTATCAAAACCTGGAGATCCTTTTGGTGGACGACGGCTCCACGGATGGTACGGGAGAGCTGTGCAACAGGCTTGGGGCGGCGGATTCCCGGATTCGGGTGTTTCACAAGGAAAACGGCGGCTCTTCCTCTGCCAGAAACGTGGGGATCGCACAGGCGTCCGGCGAATACCTTGGCTTTGTGGACAGTGATGACTTTATAGATGCGACAATGTATGAGCAGCTGTATGACGCTTTGGAGAAGTATCAGGCAAAGGCGGCGCAGGCAGGCAGGGATGAGATTGACGAAGAGGGACACAGGCTTCCGGATATCTGTATTCCTCCGGAAAATGTGGAATGTATCCCTGCCGGGAAATTTCTGGAGGAGCTGCTGATGCACAGGGGGGACTGCTCCTTTTGTACAAAGCTGATCCGGCGGGACCTGTTTGAAGGGAGAGGTTTTCCTCCGGGCGAGCTCAACGAGGATTTTCACCTTTTGCTGGAGCTGCTGGAGGATATGGGGCAGATCGTTTCTCTTCCTGCCCAGGCCTACCATGTGTTTTACAGGCCGGGAAGTAATTCCAGGAAGGAGAGCCGGGAGGAATTTTCCAGGGTTTTCCGGGACTCCGTGGAGAATGCAAAGCTGGCATCGCGGCTGACGGAGGAAAAATATCCGGAGCTTACAGCTGTAGCGTTTCGTTTCGGGGTCTTTCAGAGGATTGAATATATGCTTCACATTCCCATTTCCCGCATGACCGGGGATAACGAAGAGTATTGCAGCATCGTGAGGGATCTGCGCAGAAGCTGGCTGAGATCCATGAGAAATCCCATACTCACCGGAAAGAATAAGCTGTATCACACCTTGTTTGCCCTGGCGCCTAAGGCAGTGAGGAGGATACATGCGAAATTGCGGAGGAAGTGAAGGAGAGCGGCTGGCTGTACCCAGATCAGCCCGCGCCATTCGCCAGGTGCTGCTTGCAGCACCTTGTGTGCTCTGCGGCACTCTTCGTTGCTGCGCAACTACCTTTGCTCATAGAGCGGCGCTCCCTCAGCCCATATACAGGATGTAAAATTCGTGCAAGCACGATTTTCTGCTGTTGTGTGGGCCGGCTGTACCCAGATCAACCCGCGCCATTCGCAAAGACGTGCCTGCGGCACTCTCCGTTGCTGCGCAACTACCTTTGCTCATAGAGCGGCGCTCCCTCAGCCCATATACA
>CAMWUL010000007.1 GCA_947177445.1 uncultured Lachnospiraceae bacterium
GCCGCAGGCTTTTCGAGCGTGCCCGGCGGACTTGAGCCAGTGTTTCTGGCTCATTATTTATGACAATAGAAAACTCGCAAAGCGTGTTTTCTATTGTATGTTTATTCTGTACATTCTAATCTGTCTTTTTGTCGAATACATACCTGGAAGATACGGGAAAGGGCATCTGCGCGGCGGCTGTACTTCCCCTGTTTTATACTGAATCTGCTCCCGCTATACTCCACTGCCACTCCACCGCTTCGGCGACAGGCGGAGCACATGAAATTTATCCAATATTTGGAGGGACAAAGTGATAAGTGAATATATTTCGCTTATCAGGTGAGTTGCTAAAATACATAGTTATTGAAAACATGTGACAGGCAATATAAAATTTGTTTATCAGCTGACAGGTGACAGTCACGATAAATATTGGAGGAATAAAAAGATGAATATGGATATAGGAAGTGCAATCAAAAAACTGCGGATGGACAGTAAAATAACGCAGGAGGAAGTGGCACAGTATTTAGGCATTTCTTTTCAGGCAGTCAGCAAATGGGAGACAGGAACCACTATGCCGGACATTTCCCTTCTGCCTGAAATCGCGGCTTTCTTCGGGGTCAGAATCGATGATTTGTTTTCTGTGAATCATGAGGATGAGCTGAATCGGATCAAGCACACTTTGACATATGAGAAACTGTCCGAACAAAGCTATCTCTATTCAAAGCGGATTCTGGATGCTTGCTTGCAGGATAATCCAGATGATGTCAACGCTCTGAAATTATATGCCAGACTTCACTTAATGAAAACAAATGATGATTTGCTGGAAGCGGGAAGAATGCTGGAAAGGGCAATGAAGCATGCTCCGCTTGACGAGGAAATATTTGGGCTGTATCGTCAGGTTCGCGGCGGAGGGGCCTATCAGGCTCACAGCGATGACGATTGGTTTATCCGTGTATGTGAACCCTATGCCCAAAAGTTTCCTCAAAATAGCAGGCTAATCACTATGCTTGTGGAAGCGATGATCCGCATGCGGTATTTTGAAAAGGCAGCGCAATATATCGACCTGATGCAGCTTGAAGATGGCAAAGAATATCTGCGCCAGGTATATCTCGGCGACCTTGAGCTGGCAAGAGGAAATCTCCATAAGGCAAAAGACATATGGAATGCCATATCCCAGGACGACAGCAGTGTACAGTACGAAATCGGGGAAAGATTCAACCGGATTAATGAATATGATCAGGCGATAACGTGTTTTAAGCGTTCCTTTGATATGGCTACCCCGCCCAGATACCTTGATGCAGTATATTCCCTTGCTTTTCTTTACACAAAGCTGGGAAAGAAAGCCGAGGCGATTGAAGCGTGGGAGCTCATATTGAGCACGCTGGCATCCGATTTTCATGATAGTAACAGTGAGTCTGTGGAATGGGCCCACAGGGAGATACGTAAGTTACAAGAGGGATAGGGAAAGGAACCATATCTTTCTGACCAGAGGAGCATTGCGGCAATTGACTCTGCCGTTAGGGAAACCTTTATAATATGTGTAAAAATAGGCTCTCGGAATCTTGAACCTGCCGGCCAAAGCTCGGCGGCTGGCTGAACATTTTGTCAATAGCTTTCTGGAAAAAAGTTGGGGGAATTTATAAAAATGGGGTCTGGAAAGCTGCATAAAAATAAGGCTTAGAGATTCCAAGAGTATATAAAATAGAAAAGGAGTTTCCTGTATGGCAGAGTTACTGAAAATAAGAGAGATTTCTTCAAGATATGACATATCCGCCCGGGCATTACGCTATTATGAGGATATGGGGCTGATCAGCAGTACGCGGAGCGGGGATTATGCATACAGAATGTATGATAAACAGGCGGTTAAGCGGTTGGAGCAAATTTTAATCCTGCGCAAACTGAATATCAGTATTAAAGATATCCAACTAATATTTCAAACGGCGAGTTCAGAGATTGTATTAGAGGTTCTTGAGAAAAAAGTGGAGGATATTGATGGCGAGGTTGCGCTGCTTCAGGATTTAAAGGATATCATACTGGAATTTGTCGGGCAGATCAAGCGGGCGGACTTTAGCAGAGATGCCGATGTGAAAAGACTGTATGAGAGGGCGCAAAAAGTAGAAAGCCGTATTGCCAATATTTCCTATGACGGAAACACATCAAAGATAAACCGTTTGCCGGATGTGTCGAACAGGCTGAAAAAAACGCCGGAAATAAGTATCATTCAAATCAATCCTTTTAAAGCTTTTTCGTCCGGTGTGGATTCGTTTGAAAATGTCATGGGTACGTTTCAACAATGGCAGGAAGCGCATAATCATTTGGTGAAGAAGATGATCTATGGTGCTCCGGATTTTCTCTCGTTTGAGGAAGATGGAAACGCGGTCTGGATTTGGGCGGTTGAGGACTGGGTTACAGAAAAGGATACGGCCCCCTATGAGCTGATCGAGTTCGAGGGAGGATTATACGCTGCTGCCGTGTCGGTGGACGGGGATGATGATATGGGGGGAAGGATTTGTTCAGGGATTATGAAATGGCTGGAAGATAGTGGATTTGAGCCTGATGAGCGTCCGGGTCACAGAACCATGTGCCATATGATTAATCCTACGGACGAGATCAGGAATGCGTTGGGATACGATCAGCTGGAAATTTATGTGCCCATTAAAGTCCGCAGTAAGGAATCATGAACCGGAGATTGCATGACAGAGAGGCAGGTGTTGTATTGTGGAGGAAACTTATTTGGTCAGTGAATGGGCATTAATACGCCGCAATGAGCTGGTGGATATTCCTGATCAGTTCGTGATACATCCTGATTTTTTGCAGACGCTTTCCCGTGAAGAATTTGAAAGTGCTTTTCGGGATATCAGAGCGATGTTTTATCGGATGTATTCTGACATGGCGGAGTCACCTCAAAGGTTCGGGCTGCCATTATATAAAACGGATGAATATCACTATTTCTCCAATCAGGCAAGAGAGGCAAGAACCGTATCGTGGAATTTGTTCTTTCTCATGCTTTGGCTGTTTGCTTATGGCGATTTGAAGGAAAACGTATTTATTACAGACACAGAACAAGTCAGAAAAATGAATAAGGCCAAAAAGACAAATCGCTTATTAGAAGCATTGTGTGATTATGGATTTGTGTTTGGCGGAATCAAAAAATACAGCCTGACATCGGCAAATAAGCTGGAAATCGAATATCCCGATAATCAGAATGTCATAAAAGTCCTTTCTGCCGTAGCGAAAAAAGTAACGGACACACAGTTAAAGGATGTGAGAAATATCGGATCCGGAATCAGCGTATTCAGCAACGCGTTTATCGGATGGAATTATAGAGTGTTAGCGGAAGATCTGCATACATGCAGTCTGGCAGAAGGCTGTGATTATGTGTCCGATAAGATGCACAACGAGGCAGATCGGGAAGTGATAGAGATTCTGGATCAGATCTTGATGGAACAGGGATGTACAAGAAAAAAGGCAGATTCGAATGAAGGTCCAATGATCCGGTATTACGCTGCAAAGCCGACAATACATGATTATGCATTGAACTCTGAAAAGGGAGAACTATATCTGGAATTGAGAATCCGTAATGCAGAGAAATGTTTGAATTACTTAAATAAGTGTCCGGAAAGAATCGTAGAAATGTTTCGACGCAGTGACACCGGATGCCAAAACCGCATCAATGGAAGCTGTAAGTTCGGAGTGAAATACGAGTTTGAAAAGGAAGAAAAATGGCATTGCGGATGCTGTGGCGCACCATTTAAGCTCCATCCCATAAAGGAGGATATTCCCCATTACTTGAAATTAGTCGAGCTGGGCGGCAAAAGATAGAAAGGTTCTCCCAGTAACGGTGAATGATACAACGGCTGTACTATGTAGGGGATATCTTTTGATATTCCCTTTTTCACCAGAAAAACAGCATAATTCAGGGCATTATGATGAGGGATTGAAAAAGCCAGTAGAAAATGTTAGAATAAAGAAACATTAGAACGTGGAGAAAAGATGAAGGATAGTATAGACGGTTTTTGACAGCGGAAGAACCTCTGGATATTCTGCAATTCCGGAAAATAAGTTTGCTATAATTATGGTGGTATCCAGCCATACATAAAGTAAAGGAGAAGCCCTATGCACGGTTTAAAGGAAATCCGGAGAAATCAGGAGACGTTTCTATGAAATGGTTCAAACCTTTATGTAATATCTTCATCCCTGCGATCCTATTTTATGCTGTCTATCATGCCGCAGGCATCATCCCGGCGGTAATTATTTCGGCGGCATACAGCTCCCTTTCCATTACATACTCAAAGCTCAGGAACAACACGGTAAAGAATTCCTCAATAATAGGGATTCTTGGCTTGATCAGTTCCGCTGTAATGATTCTTTTCGCCGGAGAAGAAAAGTTATACTATGTCCCTTCCATTATTCAAAACATCCTTTTTCTGGGATTTACAGCCGTCCTGTCAATTCAGCGGAAAAGCATTCTCCACTATCTGGCAAAGGATTTTGAGATTGAATCTCTCAAGCGGGTTCCCGAAGAAAGCATGTTCAGTGTCAATGTTATATGGATCATGTATTTTATGTTAAAGATCCTGGTTAAGATTCTGGGAATTCTATATTTGGAATTTAATGCTTTATATTGGATCGTCTTTTTGCTGGGCGACCCAATGACAATCATTGTTGTTATACTGTCGGTGATTTTAATCCGAAAACATACAAAGCAGCGCAAAGGAGAAATATGACAGCATTACAGATTACTTCCATGAAAAATTTTATGAGTCAGCTTCTGATCTCAGATACCTTTGATGTTTTTCTGCTGGAGGAAGCGGTTATCGGCGCCGCCACTACCTTTACCATAGACGGACGCATCAATCAGGAGTTTTTCAGCGGACAGGAACCGGAATCCGAAGTCCCCTCCCATGAGTTTCGTCCCTGGAGCGAAATCAAGGGGCTGTGCTTTGACCTGATCAAGGGAAAGCGCACTCCTCTGTTTTTCCGTTTCGTGCTGCACCTGATGCCCGAAAAAGCTTCCGCCCTGCTGCAAAAGGAAAATTGCGATACGGACCCTTCCCAGGTTAAAGCTCTGGTTTTGAATATACGTTATGACGGTTCCAGGGCAACACTCACCACCGGAACCGCCTATCATACCTTTGTCATGTCCAAGGAAGCCGACAATATCTGGGACAAAGCCCTGAAAAAATACCTGGAGAAAAAAGGCATCGCCTATGAAAGCCTGTAATAGGCATCTCACTCTCCGGCCACCTTTACGCCTTCAATGCGAACGGCGTAGGGGCCGTCATAATTTTCGTCCTGATACCGTTCCCTGGAAAAGGTCATTCGGCCCTGTACCTCCAGTATACTTCCGTTGACGGAGCCTCCCGTCACCGGCGTCACCGTCTCGCCGTCATACCAAAAGGCCAGTCGGATCTCTCCTCCGAAATATCCGGAAAAGTCATCCATCTGAAAATCAGAAAAGCTGACAATGTGCAGATACGGCTCCGACTTCATTTCCTCCAGAGTTCTGCTTCCCTCAGGAACCGAAATGCATCGGTAGTCTCCCGTGGGCTCTATCCCCAGATAATAAGCAAACCGGCTTCCCCCATGAAGCGTCTTCAGGGTTCCCTTCTCCATCAGGATCCGGTCCTTCATGGGAATTCCCTCCCCACTGTAGGGTTCCTTTGCCTTCAGTTCAATGGTAATGGCATCTCCCTGAATCTCCTGTCCCTGTACCGGCGCTCCCACCTCATAGTTGGAATATTTCTGATAGACCATGCCGGTCTGAGAGCGGCCAAGATAATAGCTTAAAACCTCCCGCACCTGCTCTCCGGAAAGAATAATCGAATACTCTCCTGCCTTCGGAGCCTTGACGGCCTTTGCTCTGGCCTGTGTCATGGAAAGCGCCTCTTCCACCTGGCGGCGCAGCTGCTCTGTCTGTGCATCCCGATAGGCAAACCGATGATAGGTCTCCACATCCTGAGGCTCCGTACACTGAACCACATATTCCCCTGAGACCAGATAAGTTTCATAGCTCACATCCACGCCCTGTGAATTCACGATATGACACACCACGCGCCTGGCAAATATCTCTGCGGAATTGATAAATACCCCTTTCCGGTTATCCGCCGCATACAGCGCCTCCAACATCTGCCTTGTGCTTTCCTCCAGACTCCGCCCGGCAAAACGGCCTTCTGCAGGAACCATCTCTTCTTTTTTCCCTTTGGTAAGCTCATAGTAAGGATTGCAGACCAACGCCGCCGCTCCATACGCGTCCTGCAGAGCGTCTGTCATCTCCTTCTCCTCCATTCCCGGATGAATATTCACGGTGGAGGAGCCCAGCATTTTCTGCCCATCCTTCTCAAAAGGCCTGAACACGGTCACGGAATAATCTGTCAAATCCGTTCTTCTTTTCTGATCCAGCCTTTTACGTATAAAAAAGCATTCCAGCGATTCCTGGACACTTTCCGTGATCCGATATTCCTCAATCCCTGACTGCTCCAACGCAGTCTTAATCTGTCCGATCAAAATATCTACCTGCCTTTCCTGAATATATCTTCTTTGAATGTCCCGCTTTTCGCCTGCCTGCGGATTCCTTCCATATCTATCCCAGCCGGATCCTGGCTTTGATATAAGGGCCGCCGTCCGATACCTTGACCCACTCCTTATAGCCCTTTCCGCACATGCCTCCGCCGTTCAGCTCCGCGTCTGCCGACATCATGGATATGGATTTCAGCAGATCCGGCACATACCCGGTAAGGACGATAGGGGAAAATATCTTTCCTGTAAGCTTTCCGTCACGAATCTCTCTGGCTATGTTCACCATGCACTGAATGCCCCAGTTTTTAGGATCCTCCATGCCGCTGCTGGGATTCTCCAGAAGGAAACCGTAATCCACAGAGGCAATCATATCCTCCACCGTATCCTTCCCGCCTTCAAAATAGGTGTTTGTCATGCGTGTGTATGCTTTTCTGCGATAGCTTTCCCTTCTGCCATTTCCGGTGGGCTCCGTTCCCAGAATAAGAGCAGACTGCAGATCACTGATTCCCTGCTTCAGGATTCCCTTGTCAATAACCACGGTATCATGGGCCATGGTGCCTTCGTCGTCAAAAAAGTAAGTAGCTGTCTCAGAAGCCGCAGATGCGCCGTCATGCATGGTGACCAGACTGGAGGCCACATACTCTCCCACATACTTCTGGGCCAGCGCCCTCTTTTTCACAAACATGTCCATCTCCACGCCATGGCCGAAAGCCTCGTGCACGATCATGCCCGTAACATCCGGCGCACAGATACAGTCGTACTCACCGGGCACCATGGGCTCGCTGTCCAGCAGCTCCAGCGTGATTCCCGCGCCTTTCTCCACGTCCGCCTCCATCCGGGAAAGCACCTCCGCGCCGCCCAGATTGGAATAGGACATATAATAGTCCTTGATCTCCTCTCCCCTGGCCGCTGCAAAGGCTGTAACTCCGGTCATCCACATAACATTCTGCTCCATGTCCTTCTCTCTGGACAGAAACAGTTTCGAATATATCTGATATTCACATCTGACTCTACAATCCAGAATCCTGTCGTCAAATGCCAGTCCCTTTTCCTTAATCCCCCGCAGATGCTCCAGAATGGCCTCGTCTCCCATGGCTTGCGGATCAATCTCATAATCCGTACTGCCTGTAAACACAGTCCTTTCCTCCTCAGGAATCAAATATTCGCTTTCCTCCATGCCTGTGGGAAGCAGCAGCGTTGAGGATTGCGCCAGCTTTCCGATTTTTTCTACGATAAGATCGATCTCTTCCTTAGAAATTTTGTTGAAGGAATACTCCGCATAATGCTTTCCGTCGGACACCTTTGCCACAAATCCTCTTGCGGTGCCCAGACTGCTCTCCCCTGCGCTCATATTCCTTTTGGATACGGCATAAACCTTTGACCTGGAATCTACCGCCAGTATGGACGCATAAGGATAACAGTCCAATAGTCTTGCCAGCAATTCAGATAACAAAGGCTTCTTTTCCCGAATAAATTTACTTTCCTGAACCTTCATAGTGACTCCCTTCTGCCGAAACAGATCCCTCATTTTAAACCCTGAAATCCCTTGGCAATCCAATTTTACCATAATTTCCACGGTGTGGAAAGAAGGATTGACGAAATTGCCTGAAACGTCTAGGATAGATATAAGATACAAACTTGACGGCTTAACGAAGGGAGCACCATTTTATGAAGCATTGCATGAATGGAAAAACCATCATTTTTTATGGAATTCCTGCCTGCGGCCACATCCATTCCAATCTTTACCTGACAAAGCGGCTATGGGAGAAGGGCTTTCGGATCGTCTACTACTCCCTGCCGCCTTTTCGGAAAGTAATCGAAGCAAACGGCTGTGAATACCGCCCTTATCCTCTGGAAAATGCTCTCTTTGACCCCACGGACGGAGAAAAGCTGTTAAAATTATATCGTCTCCTTTTACAGTTTACACAGGAAATGCTTCCAAAGCTTCTGGATCAGGCCGGGAAGGAAGCTCCCCGGGCCCTGATTTTCGATTCCCTGGCCCTATGGGGACGAGCTGCGGCAGAGCTTTTACAAATTCCATCTTTCAGCTTCTACAGCATCGCCGCTGTGGACTGGCACAATAAAATGAGTCTGGCCGCCTATGCTGCAGGCTTTTCCCGAAACTTTCTGCGGTATGGAAAGGAGCTTCCCGCGGCGCTGCGATTCCGAAAACAGCTGAAAACCTCCTACGGTCTGGAAAAGCTGGGGCTGCTGTCCGTGCTGATGAACAAGGGAGACTATAACCTTTGCGGCTTTTCCCGGGAATTTCAGCCCGGCGGCAGAAGCTTTGGACCGGAATATCTTTTTCCGGGTCCTCTGTCAGTGCACAGAATCGTCACGGAAAAAAATGATTTCGTCTGTCCCCGGGAGCCATTTTATTACATCTCCCTGGGAACCATCTTCAACAGAAATAGAAAACTGCTGAACGCCATCATAGAGCAGCTGGGAAGCCGGCCCGAGAGACCCGCGCCCCCTGTAGTCCTGGTCTGGGACAGGGCAAAAGACGAAAGTCCCGTTTCTTTCCCGGAAAATTTTACGGTGCGCCCCTTTGTGAATCAAAATGAAATCTTAAAACACGCCTCTCTCTTCATTACTGCCGGCGGTGTGAACAGCATCCACGAAGCCCTGTACTTCCAGGTTCCCTGCCTGCTTTGCCCTCAGCAGGGAGAACAATTTCTCAACGCCAGGCAGATTGAGCGTCTGGGCTTTGGCAGGATCCTGCGGAGCTCAAAAAGACTCCGTCAGGAGGCAGCCGCATGCATGGAGCTGAAGACACGGTGGGACGAGGAAAAAAGGCAGAAGCTTACAGCCGTCGCCTTAGAGCAGATACTGACACTTTTTATTTAAGGAAACCTTTCATCCGCGTTTCCTGGAGAAAGGACATTACCAATAGAAAGAACCTTATCAAAGAAAGGACATTATTATGGAAGCAAATCACAAAACCGGCCATATACAGCCTGAATCCAGGCAGACCGTCCTGGTCACAGGAGCCACAGGATTTCTGGGGGAATATCTGGTGCGCAGACTTGCCGGTGAATACCGGGTTCTGGCCCTGGGAAGGAACCGGGAAAGGGGCAGAAAGCTGGAAGCTATGGGCGCAGTTTTCTGCCCGGGAGATTTTACGGACGCCGACGCCTGTTCCCGGTATTTCAAAAACGTACAATATGTAATTCACGCAGGAGCGCTTTCCTCTGTATGGGGAAAATGGGAGGATTTTTATAGGACAAATGTGACCGGCACCGATGTGGTGGCAAGGCTTTGTGCGGAAAACGGCGTCCGGCGGCTGGTGTACATATCCTCACCCAGTGTCTACACCTGCAAAAGGGATCAATACCACATCCGGGAGGAACAGGCGCCCGCAGAAAACAATCTGAATTTCTATATCCGCTCCAAGCTTATGGCGGAGGAGGTTATCCGAAGCTGGCATAAAAAAGGTCTGGAAACCGTGATTCTGAGGCCAAGAGGACTGATCGGCATAGGCGATACCAGCCTGGTGCCAAGGCTTATGCGGGCAAACAGCCGAATCGGAATTCCTCTCTTTAACGGAGGTCATAATCTCATCGACCTGACCTGCGTGGAAAATGCCGCCGAAGCCTGCCGTCTGGCCCTGACGGCAGAAAAAGCCCCAGGAGGCGTCTTTAACATTACCAACGGCGAGCCCGCAGAATTTCGAGCGCTTCTGGAACAATTTCTGGAAGCCTCCGGTGAGAGTCCCCATTACAGAAACCTGCCCTTCCCTCTGATTTATGGCATGGCCGCCTTTCTGGAATGGCTGTATCGCTTTCTGAAGCTTCCGGGAGAACCGCCCCTGACCCGGTACACCGCCTGCACCCTGGGCTTTGCCCAGACCATGGACATCAGCCGGGCCAGAGAGCTTCTGGGCTATCGGCCCCAAAAAACCCTGGCCGAATCCATACGGGAATACGGCCTCTGGCAGAAGGGCATCCCGGAAAGTCCGGGCCTTGTGGAAAAGGCCTCCCTCTATCACTGCGGCTTCTGCACCAACCGTCTGGACGTGATCTTTACGGGCATGCCCCGGGAAAAAAGGCAGTTTCCTGCCTCCGCCGTCCTGATCCGCCACCGGCGCCTGGGAAATATTCTTTTTGACACCGGCTATTCCAAAGAGATATTCCGGGGAGGACCATTATTAAAATTATACCGCCTCCTGAATCCGGTCAGCCTCAAAGCTGAGGAAACCATCGCCGAAAAGCTCCGAAAGGACGGAATCAATCCGGCGGCCATCAAAACCATTATCCTCTCCCACGCCCATCCGGACCACTGCGGCGGCCTTTGCCAATTTACCGATTATGAGCTGATTGCTTCCCGGGAGGTGCTCGAAGCGCTCCGAAGGCCTTCTGTCAGGAAACTGGTGTTTAAAAGCCTTCTCCCGCCCCGGAAAAGCATCAGGAGGATGCGGCTTCCCGGCATCCTTCTGAAGGAACATTTCCTGTGCCGCTATTTCCCGCAGGTGTATGATCTGTTTGGAGACGGCAGCATTATCGGCGTCAGCCTTCCCGGCCACTGCTCTGGACAGCTGGGCATATGGATCCCGGATCTGAACCTTTTTCTGGCGGCGGACGCCTGCTGGGGCAGCGATTTTATCCGGGCCACTCCGCGCATGCGCCTGATCCCCAGGCTGATTCAGCATAATTTCCATTCTTATCGGGACACCCTGCACAGGATCTGCCGTATGAAAAAAGAGCATCCCGAGATCAGGGTGGTATTCACCCACCAGAAGGGAAAGGAACAAATCTATGATTGACCGGCTTATGGTTCTGAAGCATTACATTTACTACAAATACATTCGCACATTCCGAAGCCGCCGGGCCCTGGAATGCTGGCAGCGGAAAAAAATATCCGCCCACCTGAAATATGTAGCGGCACATTCTCCTCTTTACAGAGGAAAAATCTCCCTGGAGGAATATCCGGTCATCGATAAGGCATACATGATGAAACATTTTGACCGGCTCAACACCGCGGGGATCCGTCGAAAGGATGCAGCGGCCCTGGCGGTAAAAGCCGAGAAGGACCGGGATTTTTCCCCGAAGCTCCAGATTTCCCCCGGACCACACACCCTGAAAAGTCCAGGGAAGCTGCGAAACCCGCAGTTTTTGCGAAGCCCGCGGCTCCCACAGAGAAAAACAGGAATTACCGTAGGCTTAAGCTCCGGCACCTCCGGCCTGCAGGGCCTTTTTCTGGTATCCGACCGGGAAAAGAACCAATGGGCGGGCTATATTCTGGCTCGTTTTCTGGACCGGGGCATTATGGGGTCCTACGATACTGCTTTTTTCATGCGGGCCGACAGCAATCTGTACCAGGCCGTAAGCTCCAAAAATATCCGCTTCCACTTTTTCGATATCTACCGGAGTATGGAAGAGCATATAAAACGCCTGAACCGGCTCAAGCCTCAGATTCTGGCAGGCCAGCCCTCGGTGCTTCTTCTGCTGGCAGAAAAAAAGCGCCGGGGAGAACTGGAAATTCATCCCCGCACGATCATTTCCATTGCAGAGGTTTTGGAGAAGGAAGACGAAAGACGCCTGAAGGAGGCGTTCGAACTGCCGGTGATCCACCAGGTCTATCAGTGCACGGAAGGCTGTCTGGCCTCCACCTGCCCCCGGGGAACCCTGCATTTACATGAGAATATTGTACATATTGACCGGGAATACCTGGATAAACGGCGATTTATCCCTGTGATCACAGACTTTGAAAGAAGGACCCAGCCCATAATCCGATATCGGCTGAATGATATTTTGGTGGAAAAAGGTACGCCCTGTCCCTGCGGCAGCCCCTTTCTGGCGCTGAAAAAGATAGAAGGACGGGAAGACGATATGTTTTCCTTTTCCGGCATAGACGGCCAGGAGAAACGGGTATTCCCCGATTTTATCCGACGGTGCATTTTGTTTGCCGCCGACGAGGTGATCCCGTCCAAATGGACCGGCGAATATCGTGTGGTCCAGGAGATGGATGGAAATATTACCGTCTATGCCGATTTCAAAGAGCAGCAGAAACAGCGGGTGCTTAAAGAATTTACAGTTCTGGCCCGGGATCAGAAATTCATTCTCCCCAAGGTCCGGTTCGCCCCTTATCTACAAGAGCAGGGCCGGAAAATGAAACGGATAGAAAGGAAGGTACCTCACAGATGAAGAATAAACAGAACGAACGAAAAGTCAGGCTGGCGGGAATGGGAAAAGCTCTGGCAGGCAGACAAGTGTGCTTCGACGACCAGATCAGATATCGTCTGGCGCCGGGGGAAACGCTCCTGGACCTGGCCCAGCGGGCGGCAGAGGAAGCCCTGGAGCACGCCGATATGAAAATATCGGATATGGACTGTATCGTATGCGCCATGGCCACCCCTCTGCAGGGCATTCCCTGCAACGCGGCTCTGATCCACGAACGCATGGCAAAGGGACTGAATATTCCCGCCATGGACATCAACACCACCTGCACCAGCTTCCTGTCCGCATTGGACACGATGTCCTATCTGTTGGCGGCGGGACGTTATGAGCGGGTGCTGATTCTGTCGGGGGACACCGCCTCCGCAGCGCTGAATCCCGGCCAGAAGGAAAGCTATGAGCTGTTCTCCGATGCTGCTGCCGCCGCTGTCCTTACCTGCTCCCAGGCAGATGAGCCCTCCGCCATCCTTTATGGCTGTCAGAGAACCTGGTCCGAGGGAGCCCACGACACGGAGATCCGGGGCGGAGCCGGACTGCTTCCGGCGCTGGCTCTCACCGAGGACAATCGGGAAGATTACTACTTTGACATGAAGGGAATTAAGATCCTGCGCCTCTGCGCCCGGATTCTGCCCGATTTTGTGGAAGAGTGCCTGAAAGAAGCGGATGTCCGCAGAGAAGACATCCGCCTGACCATTCCCCATCAGGCCAGCAAGGCCCTGGGAGTCATCATGTCCCGGCTGGATTTTGAAAAGGGAACTTATATTGACCGGGTTCAGCAATACGGCAACATGGTATCCGCCTCCATCCCCTATGCACTGTGCGAAGCCATAGAGGAAGGAAGAATCCACAGAGACGATCTGGTCCTTCTTATGGGGACGGCGGCAGGCCTCACCGTAAACTTTCTGCTGCTGCGGTATTAAAGCGGCTTTATTTCTTCATTTTTGACCGGAACACAAGGCTGGCCAGGTACCCGAAAATCAGCGCCGCGGCTGTTCCCACCGCGCCGGCCTTGAAGCCTCCCGCAAACAGGCCCAGAAAGCCCTGTTCATCCACGGCCTCTTTGACTCCCTTCATCAGCACATTCCCGAATCCCAGCAGGGGCACGCCGGCGCCGGCGCCGGCAAACTCCTGAAAGGGCTCGTACCAGCCAAGAGAGCTGATCACTGCCCCGGCCACCACCAGAAGCACCATGATCCGCCCCGGCATCATCTTCGTCTTTTCCATTAAAATCTGCACCAGCGCACAGATCAGTCCTCCCACCCAAAAAGCATTCACGTAATCCACTGACATACTCCTTTCAAACCGGCACAATTCCTCTAAGTCGGCTCAACTCACATATCTCCGGCTCTTTTATCTCCGGCCCTTTTGCGCAAAATCTGCATTTCAGCCGGTTATACGATTCTTCCTTAGTTTCTGCCAATGTGCTTTTTTTATACGCTGATTTTTGTACGCTGTTTTTGTACGCAAATTTTCTCCGCAATTATTCTTTGTAAAAACCTATTCCCGGCTCTCCTGCACCCTTTTGCGCCGAAACCACCTGTCCGGCAGCTGTACCAGGATCACCGCGGCAAATACCAGGATACATCCTCCGATCTGCCTTCCGGTAAGTGTCTGATCCGTCTTCAAAAAACCGATCTCATAGGCGATCCAGCCCGCCACCGTGGCAAACACAGACTCCAGACTTAAAATCAGTGCCGCCACCGTCGGGTTCACCCCCTTCTGCCCCACAATCTGCAACGTGTAGGCCACCCCGCAGCTCAATACACCTGCGTACAGCAGTGTTCCCAGGCCGTCTCTGATCTGGCCGGGATCCGGACTTCCCCAAAAAAGAGCGCCTGTGGTACAGACAACCCCGCAGATGATAAACTGAATGCAGGATACCAGCACGCCGTCCGTCTTCGGAGAAAAGTGATCTACAATCAAAATATGGGCGGCAAACACCAGCGCACTCAAAAACACCAGAATATCTCCCGCTCCCGGTACAAAGCTTTCGGTCATACACAACAGATACATCCCAAATGCCGCCATCACGGCTCCGGCCCACACCACGCCGGAAACCTTTTTTCTAAAAAAGATTCCTGCCAGAGGCACAAAAATAATATACAAAGTAGTGATAAATCCTGCCTTTCCCACAGAGGTATACTTAATGCCGAACTGCTGGAGAGTGCTGGCCGTAGTCAACGCCAGGCCGCACCAGATCCCTGCCCGCAGCGTAACCGCCCAGTCTGTTTTTTTCGTTTCCTCAAACTTCATCCCGGCCCCTGTCTTTTCCGCTGCTGCCCTTTCCGCTGCTGCCTCTTCTGCTGTCGCTTTTTCCGCTGCTGCCTCTTTTGCCGCCATCTTCTCCGCTACTGTCTTTCTCTGCCTTCTCTGGGAAAAGAAAATATAGACTCCCAGCGTGGCCGCCCCGATCAGGGACCGGATCCCGTTAAAGGTCAGAGGGTGCATATAGTCCATTCCCTTGCTCTGGGACACAAAAGCCATCCCCCAGATAAAAGCGGTCAGAAGCAGCAGACTGTTTTTCGTCTTCATTTTGCCTCTCCCCCCCGCAGCGCCCTCCGGGCGTGCCGCGCTGCGGCGTCTGCCGTCTCCTCCACAATCTGTCTCAGCATCTTCCCGCTGCAGGTGATGGTAATATGGGCATATTTTTCATAGAGCGGCGTCCTCTCCCGGTACAAATCCTCCAGAGTCTGCCCGGGCTTCAGTGTCACGCCCCTGGCATCCAGATCCCCCAGGCGCTCCGCCACCTCCTCGCAGGGAAGCTGCAAATACACCACCGTACCGATCCCTCGCAGATGTTCCATGGCCCTGGGCCCGTAAATAACACTTCCTCCGGTGGCAATAACGCACTTTTTCTGTAAAAAAGAAGCGTTGACCTCTTCCTCTATTTTCCAGAAGCCCTCCACACCGTTCTCCTGAATCAGCTCATGCAGCAGCTTTCCGTATCTCTCCTGAATCACCAGGTCGGAATCCACAAATCCCCTGCCCAGCTTCTTTGCCAGAACCACGCCCACGGTGCTCTTGCCCGCGCCGGGCATTCCGATCAATATGATATTCTCCTTCATAGGTAATATTCCCTCCAAAATCCGGACACACCAAAACGCCGCTTCTCCAAGCGGCGCTCTGGACAGTCTTTTGTTACTTTTCACGGCTTCGCCGTTCAAAGCAACATGATGCACCCGTGAAAAGTAACCAGTCTTTTCTGCTTCCCGGGTCTGCAGTCTTACACTGCGGCGATCACTTCCACCTCACACAGCACATTTTTCGGAAGTGTCTTTACGGCCACACAGCTTCTGGCCGGCTTTTCCGTAAAATATTTTGCATACACCTCATTAAAGGCAGCAAAATCTCCCATGTCCGCCAGAAAGCAGGAGGTCTTTACCACATTTTCATAGCTGCATCCCGCCTCAGCCAAAAGAGCGCCGATATTCTTCATCACCTGTTCGGCCTGGGCCGTGATATCCGTGCCTTTGATCTCTCCGTCAGCCGGGTCAATTGGAATCTGGCCCGATGCAAACAGAAATCCATTTGCGATAATTCCCTGGGAATAGGGGCCGATGGCCGCCGGCGCTTTGTCTGTGGAAATTTTCTTTAACATGCTTTCAACCTCACTTTTTATCTATTTTGACTCTATTTTGCTCTGCCGGGATCCGGCTCCTCAAACTGAGCCGTCACATAAAATCCCCTGGCATTTTCCGTCACATTGGTGACTATGCCTTCTCTGCTTTTCAGCCGGTCACGAAAGGGAATATTTGCCGACATGGCCAGCGCAGGATCTATAGTATAATAGTAATTGCTGGGCAGGACGCCTTCCGTTACCGTGATCCTCTGTCCCGGCTCCAGCAGTCCGGGCCGTTCCATTTTAAATTCCATTTCCCGCATCATTACATCCTCCAGCCTGTATCCTATTGTAGCAGTTTATCCCATCCGTGTAAACCGTCATTTCATCCGATCAGTACCCGCTTGCCCTGAAAAGCAAATCCATATCTTCGGATACGTTCTTTTTTGATTCCCTGGTCAATAAGGCGCTGGTCATACTTCTTTTCTTCGATCTGCCGAAGCGCCGCCTGCACTGTCTCCTCCAGACCGGCTTCTTTTCTGGGATTATGGACCTTAAATTCCAGTATTATGGCATCGTCCTCTCCGTTCAGCGGTTCCAGCATTACGTCATACCGCCCAAATCCGCTTTCCCGGTTGGATGTCACCACGTACCTGCCTTCAAGCTCCACCAAAAGCCCCAGCACAAAGCCATGATAAAATCGCTCGGGGCTGCTTTCCTCCGAAGGATGAAGACCGCCGTCAAAGGAGCTGAACAGGGATAAAGCCACACGATTCATATACCCGTTCATGGCTTCTACCTCTCCCGCCAGCAGAGCCCTGATCAATCCGTTATAATTGGAAGCGTCTGTTTCAAACCAGTCCAGAACCATTTTTTCAAACGTCTGCTTCACTTCATAATTTGTCAAAGCCATCTCATACAGATTGCCCCAAATACCGATGATTTTCAGATATCCTCCCGCCAGCAGAAGGCTCCACACGGCATTTTCCGTTCGGTCCAGCTGCTGATAGGCGATTTCCTCGTCGATCCGCGCCCTGATCGTGCCTCCGGAAAGCAGCTGCTCAAACATGACCTTCATGTCTCTGCTTCCCTTTCTGATCAGGCTTCCTGCCAATCCATTGGTACTGGTATTCGCCCAATAAGCTTTAAACTCACCTGTATCCAGCAAATTAATCACCGACCAGGGATTATAGATGCTTTGATACCTGCCGGCGGAAAAGCCATCATACCAGTATTTTACCCGATCTGCATCCGTCAGTCCATATTCCTCCAGGGCAGAAAACACCTCGTCCTCCGTAAATCCAAAACAGGACGCATACTGATCGGAGGCTGCCGTGATCACCTTCAGATTATTCAAATCCGAAAACATTGACTCTTTGCTGACTCGGGTGATCCCGGTCATAATCGCACGCTCCATGTATGGATTTGTTTTGAATGTATTATTAAACAGACTTCTTGTGAAATCAGTCAGCTCCTTCCAAAAGCCATTGACATATGCCTCCTGCATGGGCGTATCATATTCATCCAGCAGAATAATTACCTTCTTTTTGTGATAAAGCCACAAATATTTGCATAAATTTCTGACAGCCAGAACAGCTTCTACCTGATCCATCTCCGGCGATACCTTTTCATAGAACCTGCGATCCTGATCTGTGAGGACCCTGCTCTCCTTCAGATAGGCATGCTGCGAATACAGCTCCGATAAAATATAACCGATCATACGCCTTGCAGAATTGTAGTTTGTCTCTTTTACCCCGGCAAAGGACAAGCTGATTACCGGATATGTTCCCTGCAGATTTCTGTATTTTTCCTCCTTCCAGATCTCCAGTCCCTGAAAAAGTCCACCCTGTCCCTCGTATTTTAAGCTCAAAAACCGTTCCAGCATGCTTATGTTCAAAGTTTTTCCGAAACGCCTGGGCCGGGTAATTAATGTGACCTCATCCTGACTCTCCCACCATTCCCTGATAAACGATGTCTTATCCACATAAAAGCAATTGTTTAAAATAAGCTTTTCGAAATCCTGTGTACCCACGGATACTGCTCTCGCCATTTTCGTTTACCTCTCCTGCCCGTCAGACTGTGCGGTTTTGCGCTTCTGAAACAATCTCATTCTAACAAAACCGGCAGATATATTCAAGCTTGAATCGTCACTGCTGCCACAGAATCTGCAGCTGCACTGCCTCCAGAAAGCCATCCCTGCCGGGAAGCAAAAACTCCAGGTACTCCTCGCCCCTGTTGCAGAGACTCCGCTTTTCCTCCGCTCCCTGTCCCTGGGCTTTTCCGCTCTGAACCAGCAGAAGATACTCCGTTCCCCGGGGAACCTCCAGCCTCCCCGCATCTTTCTCCAATATTTCTCTGATCCTGCTTTCTTCCCTGTGCTCCAGCACCTTATTCTCTCCATCCAGGAACAAAAGCTCTGTGGTCCGGGGCTCTGTGCTCTGCCGGATCTCAATGACGCATTCAAAGGTTTTGACAGTTTCCTCGCCTTTTACGCCCTCCGAGACAGATTCCTTCATGCTCCGGCTCATAGCCGCTCCTTCCGCAAAGCCATCCCAGGACAAGCCTGTTCCCTGCCGCAGATATACGGTTCCGTCCTCTCTCTGATAGATCGGATTAAAATACACTACACGCGGGCCATTTTCTCCCACATATACCACAGCTTCTATTTTTTCCCCGTTATCCTCCGATGTCAGATGTATATCCGCAAAGATCTCATCACAGGAAAAAACGCTGCTATCGCTTTTATCTCTTTCGCTATACATTCTGATACCATATATTCCATAACCCTCCACTCCCTCGAAATGCAGGAGGCTTTCGTCGGACAGGTCTCCCAGAATTCCTTCGATCTGCGTCTGACTGTCCTCCAAATAAAGCTCCCCATTCCAGTTCATCCCGATCTTTGGCTCTTCCATCTCCAGATACTCTGTGGTCAGATACACTCCCACCAGTCTGTCCTTCATGGGATTCTCCAACTCCTCCCTGGCCAGGGCACATCCCCCGAAAGCAAGCGATACAGCCAGCAGCACCCCCATGACCGCCATCCTTTTTCCCCCTTTTATCCCCATTTTTCCGCAGCCCATCTCTTATTTCCTCCTTCTCATATCCACTCTATTCGTCGTCATCCCTGTCACAGCTCTCTCTGGCTTTTCCCGCTTCCTCTGCCTTCTTCCATTCCCTTTGCCTTCTTCCATTCCCTCTGCCTTCTTTCATTCCCTCTGTCTCTTTCCGCTCCCGTAACCTCTTCCTCGATCCTTTTCCGCTCCCTCTGCCGCATATCACATCTCCCCGGAATTCTCCGGGCCGCCGCTCATATCCTCTTCCTCCAGCTTCCCGTCAAATTTCAGTATGTCCCCCACATCACACTGCAGGTAATAGCAAATCCTGTTCACTGTCCCAAAACGGACGCCCTTTGCTTTCCCACTGCGCAGAATGGAAAGATTTGCCTCTGTAATTCCCACCATCCTGCACAGCTCCTTGGAAGTCATACGGCGCTCCTTCAGGATTTCATCTAAATACACTCGAATCGCCATGACGCCTCCTATATAAATCCGTCGTTTTCTTCCTTCAGCCTCCTGCTCTCCAGATAGAACCGGCTCAGCAGCAGAATTCCCAACACTGCTGTCACCTCCCACAAAGGCAGTAATACTCTGTAGCTGCTCTGCAGTATATAACCTGAAAACAAAAGCTGCAGCAGGTTCACACCGGCGTTGCTCAAAAGAATAATTCCTAAAAAACGCCCGCTCCAGCGCTTCAGACGTTCCACCCATATCAGGCTCTTCCCACCAAAATTCTCCCTCTCACAGCTACGCAGCAGGCAGAATGCCATTCCAAACAGAATCAATTCCAGAAAACCGGGAAGCTTTTGGGCCGTGACCTGCAGAATCAGAAAGAAGCTGCTCACTGCCAGGCTTCCTCTGCCAGATGCCATACCCGTGGCCATGCCGGACAACAGCTCTTCTTTGCCAGCCCAGGTATTGCCCTGACGCAGATTGCTCCAGCCCTGTGCCAGCTCCGTCCACCATCCCAGGCACAAGGCTGCCGCCGTGACGGCCACATAAATCCCCAGCAGCACCTCCAGACTCCTGAAAAAACTCTGCCTGCTCAGCCCTTCATAAATCCCCAGAAGACGCATTACCCCCCAGGCCAGTACCAGAGAACAGATCACACCGGGAAAAATATACGCACCCACATCCTCCATCCCATGAAACAAATACCTGTCCATATAGGAAGGGTTCACCATAAACCACAGCCCTGCGGTCAGCACAACGGAAATGAGCAGCAACAGCAGATCGCTCCTTCCCGCCCTCCTCCGGATCCCCAGGATGGCCCACAATATCAGGGGACTTCCTCCTGCCAGAATAAAAATGATCCATGCGGCAATATTACCTGCATCTCCCGACAGCGACAGCCGACGAAGCAGACCGCCCGCCTGCTCCCAGAAAAATACAACAGCTTCCATCGCTCTTCCTCCCTTTCGTTGAAACAGACTTCATTTCTCACCATTCATAAAAATTATTGTTTTACAATAATTTTGATTATAAAATACACCCAAAATTATCGTTTGTCAATAATCATGTTCCTGTGCAAAAGAAAAAATCATGCAAAAAAGCCTGTGTAACGGAAAGAATTGCGTCTCTGCCGCCGCATTTCTTCCAGTCACACAGGCTGATAGACATAAAATGAATTAACCCTTTACCGCCCCTGCCGTCATTCCATTTACCATGAATTTTACAAGGCAGAAGTAAAGAATAACGATGGGTACCGCAATGAACACCGCTCCTGCCGCAAAGCGGGCAAACTCCGTGTCTCCCAGGCTCATCAGCCCCACGGCCACCGTGTACAGATCCTTTTCCTTCAATAGAAGCTTCGGAAGGATAAAGTCGCTCCAGGGAAAGGTGAAGCTGGTCAGTGCCGTATAGACAATGATAGGCATGGAAATAGGCAGGTTGATCCTTGTAAACACCTGAAAATTCGTGGCTCCGTCGATCCGGGCCGCCTCGTCGATAGATGAGGGAATGGTGTCAAAGAATCCCTTCTGAGTCAGGTATCCCATGGGCGCATTGGCGCTGTAGATCAGGATCAGCCCCCACATATTATTGATCAGCCCAAACTGGGTCATGATGATATACACCGCAATCATTCCCATGAAAGAAGGAAACATTCCCAAAATCAGGGTGGTCTTCATCATGGTTTTCCTGGCCCCAAACTGAAAGCGGGACATGGTATAGGCTGTCAGAATCGTCAGGAAGGTGCCCACGAGACAGCTCATCACCGCAATAAACAACGTATTGCGAAACCACCTGGGGTAATTGTACATGGCAGTATCCGTAAACAGCGTCCTGAAGGTATCCAGGCTGTAAGAGCTGGGGAAAAATCCCTCAAAGGAATATATGGAACCCGACTTGCTGAAGGATGCCAAAATCAGCCAGAGGCACGGAAAGAAAAAGATAAAGCACACAACAATCAAAATAATGTAAGTGACACATGTATCAGCTATTTTTGAAACCTTCATACTAACCTCCATGATGCCGCCAGGGGCGGCACAATCTGTGGGAAGAAGCTCTGCTGTGCAGAGCGTGAAATCACTTGGCGAGGTCCTTTCGAGCTTAGTGATTTCCTTCACACTTTTATCGGAATGTGTCTTCCTCTTTATAGGATGCGCTTCTGGTATAAATTATCAGAGAGATCAGCGAGGTAATCAGGAATATCACCAGACTGATAGCGGCACCGATGTTATAATAGTTATTGCTGATGGACAGGTTGTAGAGCCAGTTGATCAGCAGGTCCGTGTCGCTGGCCAGGAAATAACCGTCTATGTACAGCCCGCCTCTCAGGAAATAGAACACGCCGAAATTGTTGAAATTGCCGATGAACTGTCCCAGCAGCACCGGAGTGGTGGAAAACAGTACAAAGGGCAGGGTGATACGCCGAAACTGCTGCCAGGGAGTAGCGCCGTCGATCCTCGCCGCTTCCATCAGGCTCATATCCCGATTGGACAAAATCCCGGTAGCAAGCAGCATAATGGAAGGAACACTGACCCAGGCGTTGACTCCCAAACCGATGAACCTGGCGATCCACTTTGCATCAATGTCCAGAAAACCCACGGCCCTGTGTCCTGCAGCCGTGATGAGCTGGTTAATGGGGCCGCCGTAGGAAAACATAAACTTAAATCCCAGCATGGTGATAAATCCCGGAACCGCATAGGCCAGAATGGGGAAGGATCTCCAGAATACCTTTCCTTTTACACAGTCCTTGTTCAGCAAAAGCGCCAGGCCTAAGCCTGCAAAATAATTCAGCGCCGTGGAGCAGACTGCCCAGATCAGATTCCAGGACAGAATCCTGCCGAAGGTGGGCGCAAACTGAGACAATGTGGTTATCTGCACAAAATTGTCCACTCCCACCCAATCCACCAGCTTGGGCGGCACGATGCTCCCGCCATAATTGGTAAACGCGATGGCGATCATGAAAATGATCGGGAGGATATTAAAGACACAAACGCCCAAAACCGGCAGAAAAAGCACGGTCTTATAAAATTTTTTATCCAGAAGCTGCTTTGCGTCCTCCTTAAAAGCCGCAGGCCTTCCGCCTCTCTCTACAATCCTCTGGGTCTCCCGGGCATCCCGCACGTTAGAAATATGAACCGCCGCCAGGAGCAGAAGCGCGATCACTGCAAGAATCCCCATAAGCAGCATAACTACAGAGTTATCGCCCTCTATTCCCAGCCAGGTATCCATCTCCCGGGTGCCAAGGGTAAAAAGCCCCACCAGATCTGCTCCGCCGCGAAATACAAAATATGCAATACCAAGAGCCAGCACCCCCAGGTAGAGAAGTCCCTTCCCCACCTGGCCGTACATAAGCTGGCCCAGCCCCATAAGGCACATACTGGCTTTAACTTTTTTGTTTGGTTTCATCCTTGTACTCATGCTTATACCTCTTCGCATCAATATGCTTTCGCTGCGCACTCCCTGTTCAGTTGGTTCCTGCCAACGTGTGTACCGCGTCATAAATCTGAGTGTCCACGGCGGCCAGGCCGTTTTTGATATCCTCCAGAGTCTTATACTTTTTCTCCGTCTCCGGTCTGAATGCATCCTTGGCCAGATCCTCAAAGAAGGTCTGTCCCGGCGTCCAGATCTGCTCCACGGCACGGATGGAAGGCATAACCACAATATTGCCTGCATCCAGATTATGATACATGATTTCCGACACGCCGCCCACGGCGTCAGCCACATCGCTTCTGGCCGGCACGATACCCAGCATCTGGTTTCTTCTGAGCATCATTTCATAGCCTGTGGCAAACTCCACGAAGGCCAGACAGGCATTCGGCGATTTTGTGTAAGCGCTGATGGCATAGCCGTTAACGCCGCCCATGGCTTTTAAGGGGATCAGCTCCGGATCCTCCTCCGCAAGGTCGCCGCTGGCCGGAAGCTTCGGCACCTCCGTGATCACCAGATTTTCCTCTGCCAGGGCTGCAGCCTCCTCTTCACTCATTCCTTCGGCCTGATAAGCCAGCTTCAGCTCCTTTAAAAACAGTGTATATACGTCCGGTGTGGTCATAGTGGCAAAATAGGTTCCGTCCGCCAGCCTGCTGTATGCACTCACTGTGATGGAGTCGTCGATACAGCCCTCATTCATCAGCGCCGCCTGCTGCAGGAGCACATTGGCCCCGATCTCCGCATTGCCGGCAGAAAAACCCAAATCATCTGCGTTGGTATTATTGTCCCCAAACACATAGCCGCCGTATGAGAACAGGAATCCGGAAGAGAAGTATACGTCATAAAGAGAGCGCATATATCCGTAATGTCCGTCGTTCTTTGCCACGATCTCCTGGGAATATCTGTACATATCATTCCAGTTTTCCACCATGTCAGGAACCTTGTTGCCGTCCTTATCCCATGTGGTCTCCCAATCCTCCGGCAGCAGATCCTTGCGGTAATACAGCATGGAGGACTGTACGTTTACCGGCACCCCCATGTAGTAGGAGACACCGTTTACATTTGCCTGATAAGCATTCCATGCATTCTCCGTGATCTGCGGAAAGCACTCCAGACTTTCTGCGGGAATGGGATAAATATGCTTTCCTTCTACATATTTCATCAGCACGTCATTAGCCTGATAGAGCACATCCGGTCCGTATCCGTAAGGGCCGTCGTCCGCCAGATTGCTGTACTGATCCATATTGGCATCCACTGCCACGATCCCGTACTCTGCATATTTCTCATTAAAGGCATCGATCAGCTCCTGGAAATATCCCTGCTCGATGGCCGTGTCGTTCTCCAGAACCCGGATAGTGACATTATGCTCCAGCTCGCCGCTGTATATATTGCTCAGGTCCACGGCTCCGCCGGCATTTTCTCCCGGGTTCGTCCCCTGGCCTGACTCCTTCGGGCTTTCTCCCTGCCCGCTTTCACCCCCGCAGCCGCAAAGCATTCCGACACACAAAGCACCTGCCATTAACAGCGCTGTTATTTTCTTTTTCATCCTTTCCTCCCTTCTGAAGCGTCTGCCTCCAGGCCTGCCCGCCTCCTGAATATCACAAAGCCCTCTGCATCGATGCAGTCCTCTGCGAAGCCGTTTTCCACTGCCGTTTCACCCTCCGGCGCCAGAGGCAGGGCCTCCTTCGTCCGGTTACAGTACAGAATCAGCTCTTCCTCCTCCAGGAAACGCTTCAGCACAAACAGACCTTCCCTGCTGTACACCCGAATACCTCCGGTCTGCACTGCCTTTTCCTTCCGCAGAGCCAGCAGGGCCTTTATTTTTTCCATACAATACATATCCCAGCTGCTTTCGTTCCAGTCGAAGCATCGCCTGTTGTCCGGGTCATAACCGCCCTCCAGCAGGATCTCCGTCCCATAGTAGATGCAGGGAGCCCCCACAAACATAACCATTACCGCCGCCGCCGACAGCAGCTTTTTCCTGTCACGGCCCACCCATGTATAAAACCGATCCGTGTCATGGGAATCCAGCAGATTCATCATCATCCGGTTCACCTGATCCGTATTGCGCATCAGGAGACTGTTCAGCTTCCAGGCAAACTGCTCTGCATTAAAGGCGCCGAAAGCATAATAGTCCAGGCATGCCTTGGTAAAGGCATAATTCATGATGCTGTCATACTGATCACCCCCAAGGAAGGGATTGGCATCATGCCAATTTTCCCCGATGATAACACAGTCCGGTTTCACCGCCTTCACCCGGCTGCGGAACAGACGCCAGAAATCGTGGGATACCTCGTCCGACACATCCAGCCGCCAGCCGTCTATATTATACTTTTTGATCCAGGATACCGCAATGTCCAGCAAAAACTCCTGCACCTGGGGATTGGAGGTGTTGAACTTCGGCATGTAATCGCAGAAGGCAAACACTTCATAGTTCAGCGGTTCCTTTTCCGGCCTGTCTCCACGGATGATAAACCAGTCAAAATAAGGGGAATCCTTTCCCCGTTTCACCACATCCTGAAATTGGATCAGCTCTTCACTGCAATGATTAAACACTGCATCCAGCACCACCCTGATCCCCCGGCTGTGGGCCTCCCGCACCAGGCTGCCAAAATCCTCATTGGTGCCAAAATGCCGGTCTATGACGCCGTAATCGGAAATGTCATACTTATGGTTGGAGATGGAACGAAAAACCGGCGTCAGATACAGGGCGTTCACACCCAGGTTCTCTATATAATCCAGCTTCTGGATGATACCGGGAATGTCCCCTCCTGCGAAGCTCTTCGGATGAGGCTTTTCCCCCCATTCCATATTGATATACGTATCGTCCTTTTCCTTCATTCCGCGGCAAAAGCGTTCCACAAAAATTTCATAGAATACCGCGCTGTTCATCCAGGACACTTCCCTGTGTATATCTGCCGAATTGATGTAAGGAAGCTGAAAAAAATTAAAATATGCCAGAGAAAAGTCATAGGTATCGCACAGCCCGTCCTCAGAATAATACCACTCTTTCCCCTGCTCCTGCAATTTGAAGATATAGCTGAGCCGCACATCCTCCAGCTTCAGCTTCACCTCATACCAGGCAAACAGTCTGTCCTCGTATCTGCGCTCCATTCTCTCGTCAAGCTGACGCATCTGGATGACATACTTGCTTTCGTATACCACCCGCACTTCTTCAACGGGATCCCTCCTGTCCACCCGGAGCCGCAGAACCACTTCCTTCTCCGAAACCGGGAAGCAATATCGGGAATCCGGTATATGTAAAATTGCCTGTTCGTTCATGCTGCCTCCTACCCCTTCCTTTTTTTTGCGAGCCTCATTGACAAAATCGGACACGCAGTATATAAATAAGCTATGAGCAAAAAATACACCATTCGAGACATTGCCAGGCAGGCGGGCGTCTCCGTAGCCACCGTATCCTATGTGATCAATCATCGGGATGACCAGCGCATCAGCGATGAGACCAAAAAAAAGGTATGGCAGATTGTCAATCTGCTTGACTACAGGCCAAACGCCTCCGCAAAATCTCTCGCCACCAGCAAAACCTATAACATCGCGCTTTTCCTGCGCCGGGAAGAATCTCTCTATAAGCGCTCCGAGCAGCTGGCCGTGGCGGACGTTCTGGCCTCAGTCCTCCAGTCCCACGGCTATCATCTCCTGCTGCAGAGCGAGGAGAACATCGCCAGGATCGACTATGCGGACGCTATTCTCTGCTACGACACTGACACTGATTTCTTTAATAACGTGGGAGATAACAACCTGATTCCTCTGATTGCCATCGACAGCCTGACACCCCTGCAGATCTTTTTTCAGGTATGCACGGACTATGCGGGCCTGAAAGCAAAAGCGGATGAACGGTTCGGCAGTGAAAACTACCGTTATCTCTGTCTTACTCCCAATAACGCAGACCTTCGCAGGCTGATCCAAAGCACCTTCTCTTCCGTGATATTCGTGCCGGAAAATGACTCAGGCTCTGCAGCACAGGCCGCGGCCTTTTCGGGGAATATTCTGTACAATCAACAGTCCCTGGCCTCCCTGGCAGGCCCGGACGGCTTCTGCCCGGCCCACAGACTGCGGGAAAAAATGGAGCAGGTATTTGCCTGTTTTGAATTGGCTGCCAACCGTGTTCCCGACTGTGAACACAATCTGTTTGTCTGACGCACACGGGGTATCCCTTAAGGATACCCCATGCATTTTTCCAGCTTTGCTTCATTACTTTCCTTCAAATCCCACGGTCAGCTGGGTCGATGCCGGATCATAGGTAAACGTGTAGGTTCCCGCCGCCTTTGCCACAATATTATAGCTCTCCGTGCCATCTACAAAGGCAAGTGAAGCTTCATCTGTGATATTGCTGTAGCGGACATACTCATTTCCCACAGAGGAAGTGCTGTCTTCCGCAGTTACCAGAGTCGTCATCAGGAACTCGTCTCCCTCTTCCAGGTCGATTACCAGTGTGTGGATTCCGTTTTCCTCAGTAAACTTATACTGATCATCGTATTTATCCTGCCATTCGGTGACAATCGCTCCCTTGATGTAATATGTGGTAGTCAGCTGACTCATCTCGCCCTGAATCTCTCCGTTATAAGTAAACGTGATTCTGTCATAGGGATTGGAGTTGTGATTTTCTTTGGTCTCCTCAGTGTAATAACTGTTTGCGGTATCATATACGTCGGCACCCGGGTAGGTAGTCAGTGTAAAAGTATAATTCCCATCCTTCAGGCACTTGATATTTGCTTTCTTTGTACTGTCCGACAGCCCGCCTGAAACACTGAAATAGGTTTCCCCATCCGCGTCCGTGGTCTCCAAGTAACCGCCGCCCCGCTGGTTGCTCCATGCCGTGTCGATGGCAAACTGGAATTCGTCTCCCTCGCAGAGGTCAATGGTAATGGTATAAACATTCTCGCCGTCCGCTTTGGTCATATAATGCTCTTCATTGATCACCTTGCCCCAGCTGGATACGGCCAAAAGCGGGCTCTTACCGCTGCCCAGAATGGCAAAGGTTCTGGTATCCTCCTTATTTTCCATGAATCCTGCAAATACTGAGGTGTCCTCTGTGACAGGCTGGGAAAAATCAAATTCATGAGCCATGGACGGAGTTGCAAACCAGCCCATAAATACCTGACCATCCTTTTCGGGCGTATACTCTGTGGGCGAAGCGCCGTCCGCCACCTCCTCCTCGGATAAAACCGTAGTTCCATCCGCGTCATAAAAGGTCACCTTGTGAGACGCAGTCTGGGGATTCTCCTGATCCTGACCGGCGCTGCCGCTCTGCTCCGTGCCCTGGCTGCTTCCCTCCGTTCCCTGACTGCCGCTTTCTCCTGTCCCCTCATTTCCGCAGGCCGCCATTGTAAAGACCATTGCCGCCGCCAATACCAAACTCAACACCTTTTTCTTCATCCTGAACCTCCCTTTCCTTGCTGAAATGTTGTAGCTTAACCAGTTAAGCACACGGGTAAAAAAATATAGGCTTCCGCTATTGCTTAACCAGTTAAGCAAATTATAATAAAAAATCTTTTGTATGTCAATTTCTGTAATCAACAAAAGCCGGTGCTCAGATTTGGTGAATTTAGACAAAATATGATGTTGAGATCAAATAATTCTGGAGAAGTGAACAGATTGTGAGGCGCCCCGCCGGGGACGCCTCGATTACAGCATTGGTATCATTATGGCTTGATTCACCCTTTACACTACCCGCCTGATCTCCGCAATTTCATCAAAATCAGCTTCCGAAATACAAATTCCCATTTCGGGCATTGCATGGACAATCAGCCCGTCTCCAATATAAATTGCCACATGGGCAGGAGTTTCATAAAAGACTAAATCTCCGGGCTCTGCATTTTCTATAGTCTCTACTTTCATCCCTGACGCACGCTGTCCGCTGGAGCTGTGCGGAAGACTGATATCAAAATGCGCATATACGCTCTTTGTAAAGCCGCTGCTGTCCGTTCCCTCTGTCAGGCTGTCCTCTCCCCATACATATGGATTACCCACAAACTGCAGGGCGTACTCCGCAGCCTCCGCTCCCATTTTATTTTCTTCCGTCACCTCCACTTCAAAAGCTTCTCCTAATTCTGCATCCAGCTTTTCCCGCAGAATATCGGATTCGAATCCCAGCCCTGCCATATATTCTGCGGCCTTTTGGGGATCAGCCTTTGCAATATCCATCGGCAGCTCAAACAGGGCATTCATACCTTCATAATTCTCATTTCTGCTTATTTTTCCTGTCAGCTCATCGTAGCAATAAGCCTCAGAATCATAGAACATTCCCTCTGAAACACAAAGATATAAATCATGATCCGCAAAAATCTCCACATTACTGCATTCCAAAAGCCTGTACAATATTCCTTCCTCCGTCATATCCGTATAATTACCGGACATGCCCGCTATGTTATAGAACGCCGGATTAAAATCCCCAATGAGAGGAGAAGCAAAAAATTCCAGTTTTCCATAGCTCTCATCTGAAGTATCCGGCATGGGTACACCATTTCCGTTTTCAATGGCAATGACCACGTATGTCCTGTCTGCAGCTATTTCACCATTATGATAGTGTGGATATTCCGACAGCATCCTGCCGGAAATAATGCTCAGCAAGGTAACACGATAGTCTCCATAGCTCTGGACCTCGTTAATGACAAACGCCTGCTCACCGGCGAACGCCTCCGCCAGCTTCCTGTCCTGTACATTGGCGGCAACATCCGAGGCCGGCAAATACTTCCATGCAGCATATACGGTTACGGAGCTTATGCACAGCACCAATCCCGCAGCAATTGCTGCCGTTAATCTCCAATTCTTTCTTTCTGCCATTTTTCTCTTCTCCTCTGCCTGATTTAATATTTTCTGATTCAGCCATAAATCCGCTTCATCGCTGGGAGTAAGGGCATGTCTTAACGCATTATCGAATTTATCATTCACTTAAAACATCCTCCAATTCTTTTTTTAGAATTTTTCGAGCCTGATATAATCTGCTGAGTACAGTTCCTACAGGTATTTTCATGACCTCAGAAATCTGTGCTGTTGACAGGTCTTCCATGTAGAAAAGGAGCACTGTAATCTTTAATTTTTCCGGCAGCCTGCTCACCGCCGTCCGCACGAGCATATCCTTCTCCTTACTGGTAATCCTTTCCTCCGGAGACAGCTCTAAAGCTTCTCCCATTTCTGCATCCCGCTCATCCACTATAGGCTGTACATCCGCAATTCGTTTCCTCCATGCAAATTTTCTCTTTTTATTCCTCCATATGCGCAGCGCAATGGAAAGAAAATAGCTTTTCGGATTATTGCCGTATTCTATCTTTTCCTTTAGTACCACAGCCCTCAGAAAAGTATCCTGGTATAAATCGTCAGCCTCCAGCGGATTGTTTGTAAGATGCTTACAAAATGAGTAGATATCCTTACCGTATTTGTCTATACACAGCTCAAGCTCATGTTTTGTCATTCGGTTTTCTTCCTCTAAGACGTCTTATGAAGGCAGCACCTCTTTCGCCCTTCAACTATACATTGTAACAACTTTTCAATTTATTCAAATCTTTTTCGATTTTTTGTAAAAAAATCGGGCGGTATCCCCCTTATAATCGGGCCATACCGCCTTCATCAAAAAATTTTCCCTTTTCTACCACCTGCCTGCCAGATAAGTCACTGCCGTCTCGGGCGGTATCCTGTCATGAAAGCAGATCTCCTCTGCCTCCACCCGTACCTCCTGCGGCTGCCCGGTCTGATTCACCAGATACACTGCCACACTTTTATCCGGGTTCAAAAATGCACATCCTGTCACCGTATCCGGGCTTCCATACTCACAGTCCAGCACCCGGGCGCCCTTTTGAACAAAACGGGCCACCTGACTGTAATAGTAATAATCCACGGTGAAATACCAGTCATCCCGCCGCCCTTTTCCGCACCGGACAGGCTGCACCGGATCCGCTCCGTTTAAGGGTCCTATGGCCGGCTCGCCGTTTTCATCCAGAAAGATCAGCCAGGCACAATAGGTCTGTGCACCGTTTCGAAAATACCGGATCACCCGGTCCGCCCCCTGAATATTGTAAGTAGACCGTTCCGTCAGGTGCATGGTCTTTTCGGGATAACGGTCCCGCATCTGACCCATGGTCTCCGGCTCCCCGCCGTAATCATGAAAGGCAACGCCGTCAAAGTCGTCACGCACCTCCCCGTCCTCCAGAAAGGCCCATCCGTATTCCTCCGCGGAGGTAAAGTTCGTATCCATGATCCAGACCTTCGTATTCAGCCCCGCCTCGTTAAGCTTACCGCGCAGAAGCTTCACAAACCGTTTTTGCTGTTCTCCGGTAAAGGATGTGGTTGGATAGGGCTGCACCACATCCGGTTCATTCTGGGTGGTCACCGCATAAACAGGAATCCCCTCCCGCTCATAGGCCTGTATGCACTTTACATAATATCCGGCCAGAACCGGAAGACACTCCTCCCTCACTGTTCCTCCCATGACTAGGGAACGGTTGGTCTTCATCCAGGCCGGCGGACTCCACACGGATGCCACAAAGGAAATCTCCGGATTCATTCTGCGGATCTCCCGCAGATAATCCAGATATCCTCTGGCAATATCTCTGCGGATAGAAAAATGCTCCAGCCCCATATCCTCTTCACCCTCCGGCATATCGTCATAGGTGCTGAAATCATCGGCGGCAAAGTCGGAAGCCCCGAAGCAGATCCGGAAAAAATTCCAGTTTCCTCCCTTCAGCGGATGAAACAAAGCCTCCATCAGCCTCTTTCTGGGCGCCGGAGACAGGTGGATCAGATTGTAAAGTGAGGATGCGTCCAGAGAGCTGCCAAATCCGTATACCTGCTGTCTGACGCGGCTGCGGCTTATGTGGAAAATCTCCCGGGCACTCTGTGTCTGTCCGCCGGCTTCCTCCATGGAAACGGACGCTTCCGCCCGCAAAGACCCTTGCGTCATTTTTCTGCTCATATCCTGGCTGGTGCTCCAGGAACGCACCAACGGGGCATCACCGGGTTCCACCTCCACCAGCAGCCGGGAAATCACGGTTTGTCCGTCCGCTCCCCGCAGTCTCAGCCCCAGCTCATGGACTCCCTCCTGGGCTCTCCCCGGCGCCAGCCTCAAAACGCCGGTCTCCCGGCTCAGAAACAGCCAGTCCGCACCGTTCTCCAGCTCCCAGGAAACCACATTTGCAGCCTCCGGCATTGTGACCAGGGTATCTCCGCTGCGTACCTTGATACGATATACCGCCTCTGCCTGCACAGACGCCTTTACCACCAGCTCCGCCAGGTAATGATCCCGGCCTCCCCTGCCGTCAGATACCGCCGCCTCCAGATGCCAGGTTCCCCCCTGACCGGCGTCAGGCGTCCACTCCAGTACTCCGTCCCGGAAGCACGCTCCCTCCGGAACCGGATCCAGGCTCCAGTGAAGCTTCACACCGTCAGGATTTTCCGCGGTCCAGCAAATCCGGCACGGCTTCCCCGCCCAAAGCTCCCGAACCGGCTCCCGGCAGATCACCGGGGGATGTATGCTGCCGTTTCCCAGAATAAATACCTGCTTCATTTCCCAGCGCTCACTATCCTGGTAAAAGCAGCCAAACTCCCTGTTTCGATAGGATTCCGTATTCATGATCCGCACAAATCTGGCCGCCGCAGCTTCAAATCGAATGGGATACAGACCGCACCGAACACCGTCATATTTTTCATAATATACACTTTCCCAGGCCAGTCCGTCCCGGGATATCTGCACATGAAACCTGGGGGGAAAGGTGCGCGCTCCCTCTCCCGCATCCATCACGATGCCGTTCACCATGCGGTATTCCTGCATATCGATGCAAAACCACTGGCCGCTTTGAATCCGGACATGACTGCTCCAGCCTTCTCCTCCGGGCAGAAGCGCCCTGCCCGCCTGCTCCGAATTATGGGAAGCCGAGGCAATAAACAGATCCGGACAAATAACCTCCTCTGCAGACATCTCCACACCTGAAGCGGGTAAAAAATCCTTTCCGTCCATACTCTCACTGTCTCCTGTCCTTTATATCGTATATTTTCCGGTTAAACTGGCCGTTGGCGTCGGTGACCACAATAGCCATTCTGGCGCCGCCCTTTTCATATACGCCCTCCAGCACTCCGCTCTCTTCATCCAGGGAAAGGCCCTTTGGCAGACCGGAGGCCGTAAAGGAATAGGGCGGCTGTCCCCCTTCTGCTTCCAGCTTCACATAATACCGCTCTCCTGTCAATGCCATATCCAGGGATTCATTGAGAAGCCTCAGCGCACAGCCCGACGAAATGTCCCTGTAGGTCTCCCCTATGAGATTTATCTCATCATTATCGTCATAAAGCCTGGAGTACCGCCCTTCGGGCGGGTTGGCCCCTCCTCCGTAATTGTCCAGAAAAAAGGAATATCTCTCCACAAATCCCAGCTTCTCCAGCATGGCAGTACATTCCTCCAGATATTTTGCCGAAGCCTCTATGGTGTAATCCGGATTTTCACCGCCGCTCCATGTACTGATATCAATACAGCCAAACTCCGTCAGCCACAGCGGCCTTCCATAGGTATCATACAAATCCAGAAGCAGCTTTCTCAGATTTCCCACCGAATTGTCATCCGTCACATCCTGATAGCAGTGTACCGCCAGAAAATCTACCCGATACCCTTTTTCCTCACAGCCCTCCATAAAGCGCCGAAGCCAGTCATAATCCGCAGCCACCGCCGGTGAACTCAGGCGGATCCCAAGCTCCTCCAGCCTGGGCCAGGCCTCAAGCGCCTGCTCCACCGTCATGCTGCAGCCGCCCGCTTCGCCTCCCATGTCCGGCTCGTTAAAGGTCAGCAGATTATGATATTTCCCCTCCGCAAAACCCTTTGCCACCTTCCCCAGCTCTGTGCCGTTCACATTGCCCGCCCCCCATATCATGGGGACAAATTCCATATCCGTCTCATCCCAGGGACCGGTGGAGCCCCAGTTGTAATACCACCCGGCTCCCACCTCCTCCAGCTTCCTTAAATGCACCCCGATACCGTTTCCATACCGGGATGATGCGATTCCCTTTTTTATAACCGGCTCCATATCCCATGTCTCCTTCTCCGAAGCGCTCTCCGCCTGCTCCAGGGGGCCGCCTTCTCCTTCCTCCCGGGAAACGCCGCACCCCCACAGGCAGAAGCACAGCACACCCAGCGTCAATAGAAATATATTTGTTTTCAAAATCCTACCTCCGCCGCCAGATACAGGGTCCGGTTGGCCGGAAGCACCAATCTCACCCTGTACCGATGCTCCAGACACTCCACCACCTCCGGCACCCCGGTTCTGCCTGTCTGCGGATCCATAAGCACAGGCTCCTCAAGCGAATCCGTCTCCAGGATGATCTCTTCTTCCCTGTCATTATAATTTGTGATATTCAGGATCCGAAGACCCTCCTTGCAAAATGCTGCAACGCCCACTCCATACTGCTGTTCCCCGTCGTGCAGATATGGATCATGCAGTCTGGCAGGATACGCCATCTGGGTTCTGGTGAGACAATCCGTCCCCTTCAGAATCCGGAAATGCCGTATGGCATACCTGCGGCAAAGCTCCAAAACCTCTTGTGCGTTCCCGGCCTTCAGGTAATTTCCCATATCGGGAACGGGAAGGCTTTCCGGGCTGCGCATATGCTCGCCGTTCTCCCCCAGCACATGACTTAAGGCGCTGTCATAGCATATAACCCGTCCCCCCTCTTTGGAAAAATCGTTTATCAGTCTTACCATTCGGGAGGGAATATACTCGACTTTGGGAAGGATCAGTACGGAATACCTCTTCCCGGTATGAATATTTTGAAGAACGTCCCCGGTCGTCTGGAAGCAGTCCGCCGCCTCACCGTTTACAAGCTCAAAGTCATAATTGGCATTCAAAAGCGTACTGCATAGATATTGAAAATCCTGATCCACCCTGGCCGCCTGTGAATCTTCAATGGCAGGGCCTTCCTTATAATAGCAGGTTATGGTCTCAAAGGAAGGCTGACTGCAGGACCAGAAGGTCTCCACCGGGTAGTAAATGAGAATTTCCGTATCATTTACCGTTCCCTGCTGTAATGCGCTCATCCTGCGCTGCATGGCCGCATAGGCCGGCAGCTTCTCCCAGTCCTTCCACTGGAAGAAATAGGAGGGCGGCCAATCCCGGCTTCTCTCGCCCCGGATGGAATAATAGAACCCATGAATGATGATCAGATTGATTCCCTGCTGAAACAGCCAGTTGCTGACCTTGATCAGCTCTTCGCAGGTCATATCCCACCCGCAGGCTCCAAAGCTCTCCGAGGCCACCGTCAAATGACCGTAATTGTGGGCCGCGCTGACGCAGAGCTTTGCGTTGAGGCTGCCGATCCCATTCCCCAGATGATCGATGGCAGGCACATGTAAATAGCGGTAGGCTCGCATGATGTCCCCGTTAAACCTTGCCTGGGCCGCCAGGGTCTCCTCCCCCAGCACATGGGCGATCAGCTTCAAATGATTTCTGTCACACCATTCGTACAGCTGCCGGAATGTATTTTTCTGCAGCATCCTGGACACCACATCAAAATAATCGCATCTGACCGCCCCGCTTTCCTCATCCTGCCGATACAGCAGATGCAGCAAAGGAACGATGTCATATCCCTTTATTTCATAAAAGGTTTCCGCAAATTTTCCCGTCCAGGGAAGCGCGTTTAAAAACCTGGTTTCATCCGTAAAAATTCCTTCGATCACATTGCCGAATTTCTCTTCAAAATGAAGCTTATACCTCTCATGGGTCAGTCCGATAAAGCTGCCGATGGCATCCTCGTTCAGATAATCCACAGCCCGCCGCCCGAATTTTTCATATGTGTTCACGGCCTCCCGCACCAGATACACCCGGCAGGGCCGCCGGGCCGTATAGGATGCGAAGCTTCCTGTAATATTATCTCCCCGTCCCTCATCCGTCTCGTACACCGTCGCGTTTATAATTCTCAGTTCCTCGATATCCGGAAAATGCTCCCGGATCCGAAGCTTTTCTCCCGTCCTCAGCTCCTGCTCCTCGATCAGCAGAAAATGTTCTCTGTATTCCTTATTCTCCGGCACGGTCCCCCGGCAGGTACCGCTGGGCCAGTCCTCCTCGTCGTACAGCCAGATATGCATTCCCAGCTTTTCCGCCGTGTCCACGGCATGTTCCATACGGCGGAACCACTCCTCACTCAGGTACTCCGTGCGCAGACCATTTCTGGCGTGGATCACCGGCTGCTTCGCCCCTGCCGCGGCCATCAGCTCCATCTGCCGGGCGACCTCCCCCGCCTCGATCCTGTCATTCCAAAACCAGAAGGGCGACAGCGTCTGCAGCGTGCCCTCATCCTTCATCCATTCTTCGATCTGTGATCTAATCATCCTTATACCGCCTAATCTATATGATGCTTTCCAGTTTTGGCCTCCCGGCCCCCAAAGGACGGAGGACGGCTCCTTTGCCGAACCTGTCCGCCGCTTCTCAGGGGCCTGAAATTGCCGCTTCTGTCATCACTTGGACAAATATGCCCTCAATTCATTGATGCTCCAGTAGTTGGTAGGTCCGTCGCCGGTCTGATTGATCCGGAAATATCTGGCTGTTACCGCATCAAAGCTTACCGCCATATAATCCTCCACACCCTCGCCGCTGGCCACGCTGGTCCAATTGGAGCCGTCCTCAGATACATAGATCTCATATCCCTTTGCACAGTCTCCTCCGGGCGTCCACATCAAAATGGTGTCGATTTCCTGGGAGGATCCCATATCCACCAGAATCCACTGGTCCATGGTTCCGGGCTTCTGGGCTTCGCCGTTGGCCCAGCGGGTTGCCCCGTCGCTGTCCAGCATGTAAGCCACATCATCACCGCCGTTTGTCATATAGGCCTCGATGGTCCAGGCAGAAAAATCGATCTCGGTTCCCAGCTCCGGATCCCTCCAGGTGCTTCTCTCCTTTGCCGCCTCAGCCGCCTCGGCCAGATCCTCCATCTGCTGTCTGTAATCCCGATTCCGGGCGTCCTCCACGGCGGCTGCGATGGCGCTCTCATATTTTTCCAGAGCCACCTGCGCGGTGGATTCCCCCTTCCACACCTCGTCAAACATGGCATTTACCAGATTGAAGATATCGGAAAAGCCCTGCAGGGGATTGATAAAGGTGTTGCCGGAATTAACCATATTCACCACATTCGTTACCGTGGCGGCATCGTCCGCCTGTACCTCCACATTGGTGGTCATCCACTCGTCCCACTGTTCGTCATTCTCGGCAAAATCGGTGATGGCGTTGAAAACCACAGCCACATCCTGGGGATTTTTTGTGGTGGCAAGCATGACATAAGGCGATATCTCCTTGCCATAGGCATAATAATCATCTGCCGAGGGCCCCTTGGGGAATGGCACAAAGCCCCAGTTATCCTCCATCTGCCGGATGCCGTCCCTGGTCTGGAAATTGGCCGCGTGCCACCACTCCAGAACTGCCATGGCCGCCTTTCCATTGCGGAAATCTCCGTCTGCATCGCCGCTTCCCACCAGCACCTCGCTGTTGAGCCTGGCGGCAAAATCCATAGCCTCCACTACCTTGCTGTCACTGAGATTCTGCACTACGGCAGCAGTATCCGTCCGGGACACAATATCCGCTCCGTTGGAAGCCACCAGATTGTACAGATACCATTCACCTTCGATTGGGTACACATCGTCCTCACCGTCTCCGTCCGTGTCCGTAGTCACCTGCCTGGCGATCTCCAGCAGCTTGTCCCAGGTCCATTCCCCGGAGGACACCAGCTCTTCCAGGTCGGGCAGGTCATATTGCTCAAACATGGACTTATTATAGAAAACACCGAAGCGCACCGCATTGTCCATGCTGCTCTTGATATCCATGCAGTATACCTTGCCGTCATAGGTGCCGTAGTTTGTCACGGAGCTGATCCACTTATAATCGGAAAAGTCAAAGGCCTCCAGATCGCTGAGGGGATATACGATCCCCGCTTCGATGTAGCTGGGCAGAATGTTATAGCTCAGCACTCTCACGATATCCGCCACGGGCTCTCCCGACAACGTGGAGGTCACATAGGTGGTGTCCGTGTCGTTCACCGTCACAAACTCGATAGTGCAGTTCCAGGCGTCCTCCACATCCTTGATCCGCTGTATGTATGCGTCCGTCTGCTCATCGATTCCCTCCTTGGGAGAAATATCCCACCAGGCGGCGATCCGGAAGGTACGCCCTCCGAAATCATACTGACCGGGCACGATCTCGTTTCCATTGTCCGCTGACGGCGTCTCATCCTCCGGGGCGCTTCCGGATTCCTCCGGCGCAGACAACTGATCGGATACCGGCGCGCTTTCTCCCGACGGCTCCGAGGGGCCGCCGCAGCCTGTCAAAACAGGCAATGTCAGCGCAGCCGCACACAAAAGGCTCAATAATCTCGTTCTTTGCTTCATAATACTTCCTCCTGTATTTTAATCTATTTGAAAACTCTGCCGCCGCAGCGGCGGCAGAATCTGTCAAATCCATCCTTGGTTCAAATGGGACAATCTCCCTTTCCCGTCAGCTCACCAGACCGGAGCGGGCAATGCTCTCCGTAAACTGCTTTTGAAGCACCAGATAAAGGATCAAAAGCGGAGCAATCACCAGCAGGATACCTGCGTTGTTGACCATGGAAAGATATCCGCTGCTCACAAAGGACATGGCTCCCGCCGTGCTTCCGTATTCGGCGGCCACATTATAAGACAACATTCCCAGCATATTGGACAAAAGCCTTGAATCGTTCATATACAATCCTGTAAAAAACGTATCCGTCCACTGCCACACAAAGGCAAACAGAAACACTGTCACCATCATGGACACGCTTCCCGGAAGGATAATGGACAAAAAAGTCCGAATCCGCCCTGCTCCGTCCACGTAGGCCGCCTCCTCCAGTTCCCTTGGAAAGCCCCGGAAAAACTGCCGCAGCATATAGATATAGAGACCGTTTTTATAGCCGTTGGCCGTCAGGGACAGCAAAATAAACGGAATTGGCGTATTGATGGTATTCAGCGGATTGCCCCACAGGGCCTCTATGATGCCGAACACATCAAAATACCGGAATCGGATAAACTGAGGCAGCATAATCGTAGTGGGCGGCACGATCATGGTAAGCATGACCATGGCAAACCAGAACCGCCTCAGAGGAAATCGGAACCTGGCGAAGCCATAGGCCGTCAGCGTGCAGGCGCACAGCTGAAGTCCCGCACAGAGAAAGGAAATCCCCAGGGTATTGCGAAAGGTCTCCGGAAAACTCATGGCATTCCAGGCCGTGCGAAAATTATCCAGGGTAAAATGCTTTGCCACATATACCACCGTGGAATCAAACAGATCCTGCTCGTCCATCACCGCCGCCGATATTTTCCGAATCAACGGATACAGGATCACAAAGCACAGACCAAAGATAATGACTGCCCTGACCAGCTTCCACATCAGCGTAAGCGGCGGGTGTTTTCGAAAAAAATTCTGCTTCTTCATAAGCGCCTCCTTACGTTTCATAAAATACAAACCGGGATAACAGGCCGCCTGCCGCCGCCAGGAGTATGGCGATCACCAGGAAATAGATCCATGCCATGGCGGACCCGGCTCCAAACTGCACCTGGCCGAACATAGTGTCGTTGATCATCACCATCATCTCGTTGGAGGCATTGGTAAAGCTGTCGATCACCGAGTATAATGCGTTCACCAAAATCAGCGGGCTGACCATGGGAAGGGTAATCTTCCAGAATACCTCCCAGCCGGAAGCGCCCTCGATCCGTGCCGCTTCATAAACCGACGGTGCAATGGACTGCAGTCCGGCCAGAAAAATCAGGATCTGGACACCGGCGGAAATGGCGATATCATAAATATGATCCGTGGCCATGGAGATCAGGGCCGAAACGACTCCCCCTGCTCCCAGGTATTTCTGAAGAAAGCTCCCGATGTCAAACAGCCTCTGAAAATCCGACATTTCGTTTCCTGCATTACCGCTGACATATTGATAAGAAGACTGCAGAAGCACGTCCGCATTTTCCATTTTCAATATGACTCCCGAGGTAATGATCACCGGCAGGAAAAACACCATCCGCGCCAGCGCCCGCCCTCGAAAACGCTGATTCAGAATGTTTGCCACAAAAAAACTGAAAATCACAATCACCGGAACCTGAATCGCCATGGTCCCCAGAGAAGAAAGCAGTCCGGGATTAAACTTCGTATCGATCAACAGCACCTTCCGGAAATTTTCCCAGCCGATATAGGTCAGCTCATAACGGCCTGCCCCCATCTTCATACTGCTTAAGCTGTAGCGAAAGGATTCTATTACCGGCAGCAGAAAAAAGAACAGAAAACCAATGATAAAGGGCGCAATATATAAATAGCCGGCAATCGCATTCTTATGGGCCATTTTCAGCCGTTTCTTTCCTTTCATATTCCGCCTCCTGTCACTGTAAAGTCCCTGGCCGGGACTCTGATCCCCTCCAGAGCCGCATCACTGTAACCGTAATTCACATACACCCTTGTACCGTCCTCATATACTGTGACGGTCACGTTTTCTTCCGCCTGATAATGATCCCGGATGGGCACATTATTGACAGCCCCAAGCTCGCTGTTTATCCTGTTGTATAATTCCAGCGCCTCCTCCAGCCACACGTCATACTGTACGGAATAAAGCTGTGTGTACTCGGTGCCCGTCAATATGGAATTGTCCTCATACATCCACTCAAAGGACAAGCCTGCGCCGCTCTCTATGGATTTCAGCCAGGCGGTTCTGTAATCGTCCGACAGATTCAGCGCCTCTCCCGCATACTCCATGCTCCCATGAAGCACACAGGCGTAAAACGGCACCTCACGAGTGATAATGTAGTAATGATTGGAATACAGAGGGATCCCTGTAATATCCTGAAGATTTTTCCAGGCATAGGCGGCGGCATTTTCTCCCGCAAGCACAAGCCCCTCCCGGGAGAAGTCTTCCAGCAGACCGCTGTTTACATACAGCGCCTTCTGCCGGTCATACTGGGCATCCTGACTATAATCGGAGTACAGCAGATTTGAGAGCGTCCCCACCTGAAAGCTTCCCAGCTTCAGCCTGCCGGCCTCCTCCAGGAAGCTGTCTCCCAGCTCCTGCATCCGCGACAGCTTCACCAGATTCGCCGCTTTTCCCGTGACCTTCCCGTTGCTGCAGGCATAATTCATCACTCCGAACGCCGATTTATCAAAATAGCGCGGCGCCCATGCGGATGGGCTGTAGCCGTCAAACAAGCCGTCCCGGAATACCCGCTGCAGCTCCACTGCAAAATAATAGCGGTTCCCCTTCTCCTCCAGCCGCTCCAGCAGCCGGGTGCGGCTTTTTGCGGATCCCAGACTGTCCACCTGCTTTAAGGATGAGGCGATGGTTCCCAAAAGCCCGCCGTTGTACCAGCCCTTGTAGGTCAATATCAAATGCTCCACACCGCCTGCCCAAAGCTTTTCCAGGATCTCCTCCGCCTGAGAAAAGGTAGTCAGGGGCCGGGTCACATGATAGTTGATTCCCAAAAAGCTTTTTTCCATATCTGCCGCCCCCAGAAGATTTAGGTAAAAGGGCGTCCTGGAAGGCAGCTCCCGCGGCGTCAGCACTCCTTTTTCCATCAGGTACGCTCTGTATGCTCTGGCCATTCCGCTATAGGAGGCATCCTCCCCCTCCAGAAACAAATATCTTATGGTATAGCAGCCCTGGTAAGGCTCCCGGGCATACAGAAACAGCTTGTTGCTCTCCTCCATGATCCCTGTCAGCGACACCTGTCCATAGGACAGATATCGAAAGGATGCATACACGGTGTTCCAGGCATCGGTCTTCCCTGCCGTGTTGGCATACAGACAGGCCAAAGCATCCCCCTCCTCAATAATGGCGAACATGGCCTTTTGACCCGTCTTTGCCCCGAACACTGGCATTTTTACGGTCAGCTCCTCATCTGCCTCCGCCGCACTGCGCCTTGGCTCCGACAGATCTGCTCCATAAATTTTCTGTTGATACTGGGGTGTCGTTCTGCTTCCGCTGTTGTAATCGATCAGCGCGCCGCTGCCGTCCGGAACAAAAATATATCCCTCCTCCGTCTCCCCTGCGGCTCCGAAATAAGGCAGTATGGCAATATCCGTCAAAGGGTAATGCTCTGCGTCATACTGAATCCGGGCTGCGTCCACCCTTACGGTCAGTCCTCCCTCCTCCAGAGAATATTCCAGGGGAATCACGAACCAGGGGCGGAAACGCTCCGAGGAATAGCCGTTTTCCGCGCAGTCCGCCTCCATCTGGGCCCGGTCATAGCCAAGCTCTCCGAAAATAACCATCATTTCTTCCTGAATATAGGCGGCGTTGTCCCTCAGCACATAAATGGGATGCTCCTCCAAAATAGGAAATTCCTCCAGGTATTGCTTTTTTTCCCGTTCCCGTATCTCCTCCAGCGCGTAGTATTTATACTGCCTTTTCACGAACTTGGCATCCTCCGGGGACATTTGAGACAGCAGCCCGTCCATTCGTTCTCCGCTGATCCATCTGGGGATAATGATCGATTCCTCCAGCTCTCCGATCACATAGCGGAACTCAATTCCGTTTTCCGTAAGTCTGTAGGTGAGCTGATCCGTCAGAATGCAGTCCTCATAGCTGTTCACCGTAAATTCATTGGCCTTGGTATCATGGTAGGAAAGCACCAGCTGAGAGAGCAGACGGCTTCGCATCAGCGGCGTGGTACTCTCCGCCTGGGCGGCTCCCGGCGGATTGGTGCACCATACATTGCCGCTCTCCACGTCCACCAGCGCCACCTCTCCTGTCTTCACATTGGCGTACAGCCCCAGCTTCTCATCCCCTGCTACCCGATTCATTTCCTCAAGTCCCGGAAGCCCCGGGCTCCTTGTGGCAAGCCCTGCGTCGGTGTATGTATACTCTTCCGCCCTGGCAAAAATCCCCGCCAGAAGAAAAGCCGTCAAGCCTGCGGCTGCCGCCAGCCCTATCCTCATTTTTAACCTGTACTTACTTTTCATCCCATGCCCCTTTTTTAACCGATACATCATTTTGGCATACACCTCCCTGCCCGCTTCCACAGGCATCGATTTCCGAATATCAGACACGAAGCGACAGCTCCCTGTACAGGATCATAAAAAAGGCGGCGGCCTGCTGTATCACGCTGAAAAATACTAAAATAAGAAACACAATCACCGCCATACCCATCAGGGTCATGATGCAGCAGACAAAATTTTTCCAGAAGGAATATTCGTGAGTGACCATCATGCCGAAAAACAAAAGTCCCGCGCTCCACAGATACCCCAGATTCTGCACAATATAGTAAAATGTGCCTTCCTGCAGCGTGAATACACCGCTGAGGACAATGGCCAGCCCGCTGAGCAGGATCCAGGGAGTCATGGCATAGGCCGCCGCCTTCATAATATCCTTGTAGCTTCCTTTTCCGTCCATCAGAGAGGTCAGGCACCAGTTGGCCGTACACCAGAGAAAAAACAGCGCCAGCACCAATCCCACATCCACAAACAGATTCAGCGACTCCGGCTCCACATAATTAAACAGAAATCCGGTAAACTGACGCCCTGCCACATACACCAGCACTCCCAGAAACAGCAGGATGAGCGCCGCCTTCATATTTCCGCGTTTCTCATATTTGATATCCCAGAAGCCGTCAAAGGGATGGAATATCAAATAAAGTGCATATCTAAGACATTTCCCAGTTTCCATTGGTCCTCCTTACCTTTCTGTTGAACCGTCTGATTCTGACAGCGCTCCATAAAATCAGGATGCCCGCGGCTCCCACAGATACATAAATCCCGAAGCTTCTCTGCATCAGCTCCTTGCGGTATAATTCATAGGCCTTGCTGTAATAGGTACGGTTATTTGCATTTTTAAAATATTCCATTGCTTTTTGCAGCTCCCCGTTCTGGAGATAATACCGTCCGATTCCCACACCGGCATAGGCATTGTTGGTGTTCAGCTTCCAGACCCTTTCCCAGGCCCGGGCGGCTTCCTCCATGCTTCCGGAATTTCCCGCCTCCAGAGCTTCCAGAATCCCTGCGCCGTACTCCGTGGCGGTGAAAACATACAGCGCATTATTGCCGCTGTCCAGAACCAGCAGCTGCCGCCCGCCGTCCCTTGCACCGATAGCCGACGGCTGTTTAAAATTCCCCCGCCGATTTCCGGTTCCTCCAAAGACATACATCAGGTTCCCGTCATAATCGTAGCAATAGATCTTTCCCCGGGATGAGTCCAATACAAAATAGGTTCCCGACTCCAGCGCCGTAATATCCACAAACCTGCAGGGCTCCTCCTGGTCTCCGTCACCGGTCACCGGCATATTTCCAAGCCTTCTGAGCACATCCCTTCCGGAGGGATTCAGTCTGCGCACCATGTCCGCCCCCTGACGGATCTGCTCCTCGCTGAGCGTGCTGATGACAGCATAAATAAAATCCTGCCCGTCCATAAAAATATTGCTGTACTCCGTGGGAATGCTGGCCGTCATTCTGTCCCTCTGATCCTGAGTGGATAAATAGTGCTTCCAGATGTACTCCACCGCTCCCACCGTCACATCGATGGCGCCTATGAAGGTTCTGAATTCCCCGTCCGCGTCCAGCTCGATCAGCCCCAGATTCACGCCGTAGGCGGAAATAAAAATCCGGCCTGCCCCATCCACCGCCAGCTTCATGGGGCGATAGTCAAAGGCTCCCGACAAAAGCGCAGTCCGGGGTCTTCCAATGCTCCGCAGACTCCTTCCCTGCCGGTCATACTCCAGGATCCTGCCGTTGTAGGTGTCCGCCACATAAATATGGCCCTCCTGGGTTACATAGATACCCTGCGGATGATTCAGGGTTTCCGGCTCTCCCTCCTCCGTCCCCCGGAATCCGTCTATGACAAAGTCCAGGGAAAAATCCTGCTTCAGCACCAGGATCCGGTCATTGCCGCTGTCCGCAATATAAATCCGTTCCTCTGTCACGAACAGATCCCCCGGCTCCGACAGGCCTCCCGCCTCTGCCCCGCTCCCCTGCCAGACGGCTGTCACCGTATATGGCGCCGGCTCCGGCTTTTCGTTTCCGTAGTAATCATAGCTGTAGCACTGATAGGGAACTGCCGCACGGACTCTGGCCGGAAGCATCACCATACTCAATACTGCCGCCAGCAGCACGGCTGTTTTTTTGTGCTTTTTTATCGTTTTTGGCATTCTGTTACCCCTGTTTCCGCTCCCGGCGGATCTCCTTCCACGTTTGAAATCCCTGTGATTGAAATCCCTGTTATTCCTTGATTCCCGAGGTACTCATCGTCTCAATGATATTGGACTGGCTGAAGATAAACACCGCCAGAGGCACCAGCATCATCAGCACGGACACCGCGGCAGACACCCCGGCCCGGGAAATGGATCCTGCCGAAATCTGGGACAGCGCATAGGGCAGGGTCTTCAGCTCCTCACTGTAGATATAGGTGCTTCCCGTGGCGTTCCAAAGATCCTGAAAAGCAAATATGATCAGGGTCAGCCAGGCCGGCTTAACATTTGGCATCACCATCTTCCAGAAAATGTACCACTCCGACGCGCCGTCCATTCTGGCGGACTCTAAGATAGAATCCGGAAGCTGCTCCATAAACTGTTTCATCAAAAACAGCCCCAGGGGAGACGCCAGCGCCGGTACAATCAAGGCAAAATAGCTGTCCAGCCATCCTAAATTCTTCATCATCAGATAGTTGGGGATCTGTGTCACATACCCTGAAAACATCAGCGCCGTTACCACCAGCCCAAACAACGCGTTTCCAAAGGGCATACGGTGCTTTGCGAAGGCATAGGCCGCCAGGGAGGCTATGATCACGTGCCCCGATACTCCCGCCAGAGTGGTAAATACCGTGTTGAAAATATACCGCAGAAACGGAACCCAGGAATCGGCCATAAGCCGGAACACATCCTTAAAATTCTCCAGAGTGGGATGCCGCACAATAAATCTGGGCGGAAAGATAAAAAGCTCGCTGAGGGGCTTAAAAGCATTGCTGACCGCAATGATGATCGGGAACATCATAACCAGTCCCATCAGGAACAAAAATATCATCATGGCGGCATCTCCCTGCAGGGAGCGGTTCAGCGTTCTTCTCCGCTTTCTCTTCCGAGGCATGAAAAATTTTCTCATCTATGCGCCTACCTTTCTCAGCAGGAACTGAACTGCTTTATTGCACAGAATCATCATCAGGAACAAAATAGTGGCAATGGCCGACGCATACCCCATCTCATACCGCACCGAACCGTAGTCGATCAGATGGGACACTATGGTGTGGGCCGCATAATTCACGCTGGGGAAGCCCGCCAGAGCTGCCAGCTTGTCGTGGATGGCAAAGGAAGCGGTAATCGTCATCACCGCGCCGAACATCAGCTGAGGCTTCATGGAGGGCAGCACGATATACCACAGCTCCTGCCAGCGGTTTCTCAAGCCGTCCACACAGCCCGCCTCAATGATGGTGCGATCTATTCCCTTCAAGCCTGCCACAAAGGAAAGAAAGCCGGTGCTCATGCTTGTCCACAGCACCACCATCACCAGAACGGGAGTAATATAATTAGAGTCCGTAAGCCACTGAATGGGCGTGTTGATGATTCCGAATTTCATCAGCAGTCCGTTTACATAGCCGTACACGTCTCCGCTGAACATCACATTCCACACCAGATACACCTGGCCTGAAAGCGACGGCGCATAAAATACCACCACCATCACCGCCCTCAGCTTCCCCGGCAGCTCGTTTATGAGCCAGGCAAAGAGAAATGAGGCGATATAGCTCACCGGCCCGGTGAGTATGGCAAACATCAATGTGTTTTTCACGGCAGTCAAAAAGATATCATCCGCAAACAACAGGTTTGCGTAATTCTGCCATCCCACAAAGCGGGGCGGCTCCAGAACATTAAAATATGTAAAACCGAAAAAGATGGATACCCCCACCGGAATAATATAAAAAAGCGTAAACAGCAGATAGTACGGTGCGATAAACAGATAGCCGGTCCTGCTTTTCCGAAAATCTCTGCGAAGCTCCTTCCTGCGGATCCCGAAATATTTCCTGTAATCGGAAAGGGTAAGTCTGTTCTCCCGATTCCTGTTTCCTTTACTTTCCATCGATTCCCTCCTCCGCCTGCCGTCAGTCTTCCATCCCGAATTCGATCCTTTTGTTGGTGATCTCATTGTTGATGGTCAGCGCATACTCCTCCAGCACCTCCCGGGGATTTTCGTTATTGTTGTACACACTGTAAAAAGCGTTCATAATATGCCGGGAAGTCATATACCCTCCCGGAACCTCCTCAATACCGGCCACGGACTCAAGCTGGGTTTTCAGCACCTCCAGCTCTCTTTTTGTCCAGGGAAGCTTTTCCATGGCTTCCACGTTGGCAGTGGCCAGCCTCCCGGAGGGCCCCAGCAGATTCTCAATCTGGCTTCCGTACTCCTCCTGGGCCTCTGCACAGGTCCACCACTTCAAAAACTCCCATGCCTGATCCTTGCTGCTGCAGGCCTCCAGAATAAAGCAGGCCGATCCGGAAATGCTGGAGGTATGATCTATACTTCCGTCCTCCCGTTCCGTTCCCGGCACCAGGGTAAAGCCCCACAGCCCCTTGATCTCCGGCGCAAACACCGAAAGGTAATTGTAGGAGGTGTAGTTGGAGACAGCCAGGGGCATTTCTCCGGTGCGGAACCGGTTCGCCAGATCATAAGCCACCGGCAGATTGTAATCCGTAAACATGGCCGTCCACATCCGAAAAGCCTCCACTGCCTTTTCGCTTGTCAGATTGGTGCTTTTCCCGTCCTCCGCATACAGCCCGCACCCGGCCTGGGCCAGGAACATGTTGTATGCGCCGATCAGATTCCCGGCGGCCCCGGAGGCGTTGGCCGCCACGCCGGCGCTGGAGGTACCCCCTACCGGAAGTCCCACCTGCATATTATTGTTTTGTATGATGGATGCCGCCACGTAAAAATCTTCCCAGGTCACGGGGATCTCCACCCCCAGCTGTGCAAGAATATCCGCCCGGTAAAACATAACCATAAAGTCCATGGTCTCCGGAAGGGCGTACACGGCGCCGTTGAATTCATAGGGCACCAGAGATTCCTTGTAAAACCGCTCCGCTGTCTCATCAAAGTCCTCAAACTGCGTAAGATCACACACTGCATTCCGCAGGGCATAATTTACGGGCTCCGAATTTCCCACATGAAGCGCCACATCCGGGCCCCGGCCCGCCAGCACTGCCGAAAGCATCACACTGCTGCTGACCAGCTGAATATTGACGGAAATCCCGCTGCCAGGCGTGAAGTCTTCGTCTATCATATTCCGCAGAATCTGGGCCTGGTCGCGTCCGGCGCTGTCCGACAGCACCCACACGGTAAGTCCCTCTCCGGAATCACCTATGGTGGTATAATCCTCCGTAAAGGAAGAAAAAAATCTTCTGAGCTCATAGCCCATCTGCCCGAAAACGCTGCTTTCCGCCGGCTCCATTCCGGTCTTTGCGCCTCCCAGCTGCATATAATCGATCAACAGAGGCTGCTGCTGCATGGACATGGCCCAGGAGCTCATGGCCACAATATTATCCTTAAAGCTGCTCCAGCTCCCCGGGATATTGCTTTCCTTCTCATACATCCTTCCGGTCTGATAGATCAGCTGTTCCAGAGCGGAGCTGTCCATGCCCTGAGCGCCGCCGTAAAGAGCCTGCAGCTCTTCGTAGATTTCCTTAAGCTCCCGGTGCTGCTCCCCCAGCAATGCAATGGCTCCCGCCGCCTTTGTCTTCAGGTTGTAATCCCGCCTGGTGTCAGGCGTAGTCCCGATCAAAACCAACAGCTCCCGGTATACCTGATTCAGCCTGGTCACGCAGGTATTGACCCGGGCCAGAATTCCTCCCAGCTTCTCGGGAATAGTCACCTCCAGGCTTATGGTATGCCGCCCCGCCTCCAGCCAAATCCACTGCGGGTTTCCGTCTCCGTCCTCCATGATCAGATTCTCCCAGTCGGCGCTGTAGGGAAAGGTCAGGCTGCGGGCTTGTGCAAAAGGAAGCTCTCCGTCCACCAGAAGCCTCCGATAGGCGTCCATACCTGTTGTGTAATTCTGCTTATATTTAATCCCCAGCCAATACAGGCCGCTCTCCTGCACCTCCACCTCCCAGGTCACAGCCTGACCGGACCATTTCCAGTTCTCGCCGCCGATACAGTTCAGCACCGTTTTGGCAATTCGATCAGGGTTCTCCTCGTAGCTTCTCCCGGCTTTGTCCTGAGTGGCCGGAGAGGATTTGTCACTGACAGCGTACAGAGAGGCATTGGTCACATACGCAGGAAGCTCACCCTGAATGATAATGCCCTCTGTATCCGCCGGAGTATAACCCTGGGCGGCATATTCCTGCGCAAGCTGTTCATAGGAAACAGGCTCATCCTGCCGGCAAAGAGTCAGTGAGCCGATAGCAGCAGGCTCCTTTACGGCTTCCAGCGTAATTGTATTTTTCCCTTTTTTCAGATAAAATAAATACGGTTCGCCGAATATTCCTGTGGAATCCTTCACCCAGTCCTCCATCCAGGTTCTTTCCTCCCTGACCAGGGGGCGGATATCGTTTCCCCGCAGATCCTGCTCTATCTCCCGCTCCACGGTCCAGTTCCGATAAAAGGTCACCGCGCCGGCGCCGGAAAACGGAAGCTCACCATTGATCAGTATCCTGCGCTCGATGTTCCCGCCTTTCCCTTCCATGGGGTAATAAGATATCAGGATCTGGTAAAGGCCCGCTTCCGGCACCTGACATTCCCAGGTGATGGAGCTGTCCTCCCCTCCTGCTGCTGCCTCCAGGGATGCATCACCCAGCCTCTCCCTTCGGACCTCCCCGGAGCAGTCCACATAGTCCGATCCCTGTATCAGAATTCTGCTCCCCGGCGTCACCTCCGCCCCATGCTCCTCCAGGTATTCCGTATATGTCCCGACGGCGGTAATCTCGTCCAGCTCCAGCGTGTTTGGAACCGATTCCTTTGCCTGGACAGCCATGGGCAGATTTATCATGATCATCGCCGCCAGTAAAAGCACTCCGTATTTCTTCATTCCAGCTCCCCTCTGCCTGCTCCTGCAGGCACACTCGGCGCAGCGGCAAAGCGCCCCGCAACAGGTATGGTTATTTTTACCATATTCATTCCTTCAATCCCTTATCTTTTTGCTGATATTGCTATTATAATGTCAGATCGCGGTGTTGATATGTGCAATTTTTACCTTTTCACATTGTCAATTTTCACTTTTCCAAGGTATTTCAAATAATTAACAAACTAAATATAGGAATCTGTCCTGTAAAATAGTAAAATAGAGAGAAAGCTTTTGCAGGAGGCATTTCCATGAATCTGGACGAATTAGAGCATGTGTTGAATGAATACACAGAGGTGGAAAAATACAATAAAATGAAATATGAAGGCTCTCATTATAAGGCCTGGTACAATTACGCCTGGGAGTATACGGACAAGAAAACGCCTCTTCCTCCTTCCGCCTATGAGGATATCCAGCAGTTTTTCATAATGACGGGACTCACCGACGTATTTCCCGAGCAGTATTATTTTAAGGGCGGACGGAGCGTCACCCTGGTGAAGCATGACAGGTATGCTTATCCTTTCGTGCACAAGCATAATTTTTATGAGATCGTCTATTGTCTGTCCGGAGAATTTGTTCATGAGATTGAAGGTGAAGAAAAGCTGCAGAGGGCCGGAGAAATTTATTTTATCGCTCCGGGCATCAGCCATTCCCTGAAGGTATTTAACGATAGTATAGTGCTGAATCTGCTGGTCAAAAACAGTGATTTTGATATGCTTTTCCGGCCTATGATCGGCAAGGACAATGTTTTGTCCGATTTTTTTACCAGCACTCTTTATTCCAGGGATCAGAAATGCTGTCTGTATTTTGACACCGCACAGGATGAAAAAATCCGCGGAGACTTTTTGGCAATGATCAGCGAGGAATATGAGAATCTGCCCTACAACGGCGAGGTGCTCAGTCATCAGGTGATGCTTCTCTTCTACGACCTGCTCCGGCACTTTTCCGGCACCGCCCAAAGCTTTTCCTTCCATAAGGAAAGTAACGACAAATTCAATGAAGTAATCGTCTACATCCGGGATCATTTTGCCACGGTCACCCTGGATGACCTGACAAATCAATTTTATTTTAATAAATCCTATCTGAGCAGGCTGATTAAGGAAAAGACAGGGCAGACCTTTTCCGATCTGGTGAAGGGCATCCGACTGGAAATCGCAGCCCAGCTCATCGCCAACACCACCCTCTCCCTGCGTGAGATCGCTCAGGCTGTGGGCTATGCGGACACCTCCCACCTGTTCCGCATTTTCAAGAAGCATTATGGAATTGGTCCCAAAGAGTACCGCCAGCGGCTCCAAAACCCATAAAAAATGCGGGAGTCCAAACGCTCCCGCATTTTCCTATGCTTAATTCGATCTTTCATCTGACGATCTGCCCTCTCGAGGCTTTCGCCCTCATTCAATCACGTTGTGATAATCAAATACCGGATATCCTTTTTCATCCCACTCCACACGCATCAGTCTGGCATGCCGGTTGGGATCATACAGGGGATCCCCGTTGATTTTGGCGTAGGGCCGTCCGTGGTAAACGCACACATCCGTTCCGTCCTCCAGGGTGGTAAAGCTGTTGTGGCCGGGACCGTAGATTCCCAGAGAGGCATCGCTTTTCAGCACCGGGTAACGCTCCTTCTTCCAGGCCCTTGGATCCAGAAGGTCTTCATCCTCTCCGATGCTCAGCATTCCCATGCAGTAGCACTCGCCGGTGGCGCTGGCCGAATAGGTCAGAAAGATCCTTCCGTTTTTCTTAAGCACCGCCGGCGCCTCGTTGACCCAGATATCCTGGCGCTCCCAGTCGTAATCCGGGGTGGTGAGCATGACCTGGGCCGTGGCCAGTTTCACGGGGGATTCCATTCTGGCAATATAGATATTGGAAATCTGGATTCCCACGCTGACCTTCTCCGCCCATACAAAATATTTCTCGCCCCTGTGCTCAAAAACCGTGGCATCCAAGGAAAAGGCTTTAAAGGAATAGATGTCGTCGTTGGATCTCCTGATCTTTCCCCGTTCCACCCACCGGTCATGCAGAGGGTCCTGGCCCATGCATTCCAGCACATACGGCCTGATCTTCCAGATATGCTTCCTCCGCCCGGCCGCAAAATACAGGAACCATCTTCCATCCAGGTAATGAAGCTCCGGCGCCCAGATATGTTCGCTCATCTTGCCTCTTTTATGCCTTTTCCAGACGGTAATTTCCTCTGCGTCCTGAAGCCCCCTGAGGGTGTTTGCCCTGCGCAGAACAATCCTGTCATAATCGGGAACGGACGCCGTAAAATAATAGCTTCCGTCCGTATGCCGGCAGACGTAAGGATCCGCTCTCTGTTCGATAAAGGGTTTATTGATTAGTGTGCTGTCCATGTTGATTTTATTCCTCCTTGTGCCGGGTTCCAATCAGTTTTTTCTGTATTTCTTTACTTTTTTCACGACATAATATATGTCTACCCCCACCGTGGCTGCCGCAGCCACAATAAATATCCCCTCAATGGTAAAGTGAATATACGAGGACGTGATAAAGCTGATGATCAGAAGAACCAGCATAAAATAAGCAAACGCAAACGCGGTCGTCAAAAAGAAAAATATGACGTCTTTTACAATATCTACTGTTCTGCTGTTCCTGTGTTCAAATTCCATGCTGCCTCCTTATGCCGCATCCCTGACAATTATCCCCCCGCTTCCGGATCCGGAAAAAAATTTTCAGAGCTTTGCCCTTTGCTGATTTTACGGACACCGGCTGCCCCACAGCGTGATCTGGTCGTTAAGGCCCACCGCCGTGAAGGTCATGGTCTCAATAGAGGTATACTCAATTTCCATTGAAACAGTCACACCGCTGTACTCCTGGCCGTTAAAGTTCAGAGTGATATAGGACGTACCGGACTCCAGTTCCCAGGTTCCCTCATAGTCTCCGGTTATTTTTCCGTCTTCCGTCAGAGTGATGGATTCCGGCTGATTTACATCCAGATTCTCATAATCGATATCCAGCCGATGAAGGATGATCTCATAATCGCCTGCAACTTCTGCGGCAGTGTAGCCTCCCGGCTTCAGCGCCTCCCCGGTGGTCTGGTAAGGCGCTGCCACAAGCCAGCCTTCCTTTGTCACAAACAGCTGATGCACCTTCACGTTATGACCTTCCGTGCCGTTGGCCGTGCGGGTATGGAATACCATGTAAGCCCTGCCGTCATCGTCCACAAAAGCAGAGTTATGGCCCTGAGCCACCTGGCCGACATTGAAATTGCGCCACTTGTATCCTCCCATCAGACGCACGCCTACGGAGAGATTAAAGTTCTGTACATAACGGTCAAAATATGCGGAATTGCCCAGCATATCCACATAATCTCCGTCCGGTCTTTCAGAACGGAAAATACGCACATTGTATCCGCCTTTGGCCTCCAGCGCGCCGTAGGAGATAAACAGATAATAATAATCTCCTATCTTCTGAATATAGGAAGCTTCTCCTGACGCATAGGAACCTCCGGCAATCTTGGTGCCGAAATAGGCATCCGAGTGCACATCGTTTTCATAGGTAACGGAGTAATCTCTCAATCCTGTCTCTTCGTCCAGCTCCAGCATGAAAATACCGCCTGACCAGGAACCGTAAGACATCCAGAGATTTCCGTCGTCGTCAAAAATCACACAGGGATCGATACAGTTGGGCCACATATCTCCCCATTTATTATTGGCAATTCCGTTGATCACATACCTCTCGGGAATTTCACTTTCTCCCAGCACCATGGGAGCATCCGTCTCCTTGTAGGTATCCGCGTCAAAACCTCCGTAAACAATGGATCCGCCGTATTCGTAAGGGCCGGTAACATTGTCGGATGTCAGGAGCACAATATTGGACTTCCATTTATCCCCGTTGGCACTTAAGTACATGCAATATTTTTCCATATGGGGATTATAGATGATGTCCGGCGCCCAGAGATAACCGTTCCAGCCGTCCGCGTTTTCATCCTCGTTCCAGGCCTTGACCTGATCCCGGACTTCCTGACTGAGGCCTCCCTGAATCTGAGCGTCCAGACTGGTCCAGTTGTACAGATCCGTGGTGCTTCCGCCGGTGAGGAAAGTACCAAGAATATAATATGTGCCGTCAAAATCTTTAAAAATCGAAGGATCATGACAGGTGATCCTCTGGTATGTTTTTCTGTCTTCTGGTTCGATGACCATGAGTTGCTGTTTCATCTTAAGCTCCATCACCGCCCGGATGGTTACTTCCTGTCCCCCGTAGGTTACGTTCACATAAGGCCTTAAGGTTATAGTTTCATTTGCCGCGGCCTGAGCCGGCAGACTCTCTCCGGCCAGCAGGGACAGCGCCAGAAACAGCGCCGCCGCTTTCGCGCCCTTCTTTTTCCCCCGAAGGAACAGGATTATCACTGCAATAATAATAACAACAGCCGCCGCTGCCGCCACAGCCACACCCACGATCATTCCGCTGCCGCCTCCTGAGGACATCCCGGAAAATATCTCCGGGTCGCCTTTCAGTCTGCCGGTAATCGTATGGCTTTCCCCGGAAAGGATCTCCGGAAGAGTATCCGGCATAGAGCCGTCTTGTGCCGGAATCAGCCCATTCGTATTGCTGTAGGTAAATGAGGATTCACCAATGTCCCACTTATCCTTCCCGTTTTCCACGGTGATAGAATACTGGATCTCTTCTCCGGCCTTATACTCTTCTTTGTCGGTTTCGATGGTGACAGTGATTCCGTCGGTGGTGACACTGTGGGATGCCCCCTGAGCCTGCACCTGAATGGGCAGAAGAAGCAGGCCCAGCAGAGACAGCGCACCTGCGCACCTGCATATCCTGTGTTTTATTTTATTCGCCATGATTTATTCTCCATTGGAGATTTATTCTCCATTTTACAGCGACAGTTTTTACTTTTTACCTGAAATATACGGAATTCCATCTCAGCTCATTCTTGAAATCCCTGAGATTCGTATCCGTGCCGATCACAACATTTTCAATTCCCATGGCATCGGCCCAGTCAACCATCTGCTCCACGGACAAATCGTAGGAGAAGGCGGTATGATGCGCTCCGCCTGCCATGATCCATGCGGCGGCTCCCGTCTCCAGATCGGGCATGGGAGTCCAGAATGCCGTAGCCACAGGCAGCTTGGGCATGGGCTTCTCAGCCTTTTTGCATTCCACTTCGTTGATAATCAGACGGAAACGGTTGCCCAGATCCACTAAAGATGTGGCCACGCCTTTGCCTTCTTTTGCAGTAAAGATCAGTCTGGCGGGATCCTCTCTGTTGCCCATGGTCAGGGGATTTACGCGGATGGAGATATCTCCCTCAGCGATAGTGGGACAGACCTCAAGCATATGAGCCTGGAGAATTCCCTCTTTTCCGGGTACCAGATTGTAGGTGTAATCTTCCAGGAAAGAGGTTCCTTTCGCATCCTTCACTCCGGCTGTCATGATCTTCATCAGACGAACCATACCGGCTGTCTTCCAGTCACCTTCCGCGCCGAAACCATAGCCCTTTTCCATGAGCCTCTGGATGGCCAGACCCGGCAGCTGGCGCAGTCCTCCCAGCATACCGAAGTGGGTAACCACCGCATGATAGTTTCCGTCCTCCAGGAATTTCTCAAAACCGATCTCAATGGCGGCCTGCACTGCCACCGCCTCCCGGAATGCCTTTTCGTCCCTGCCGTCGGTGATCAGCTTGTATTTTCCGTAATACTCTTCCACCCGGGCTTCTATGTCCCCCTGGGACACTGCCTGAACATACTCCACGGCATCGTTGATATTATAATGGTCGATCTCCCATCCGAATTTGATCTGAGCCTCAACCTTATCGCCTTCCGTAACCGCCACATTATTCATATTATCTCCCACTCGGCAGATACGCAGATGGCTGGATTCCATTACGCCCACTGCGGTGCGCATCCAGCTTCCCAGCTTTTCCTGAAGGGAAGGATTTGCCCAGTGGCCCACAATGATTTTGCGCTCGATGCCCATACGGCTTACAATATGTCCGTATTCCCTGTCACCGTGAGCCGACTGATTCTCGTTCATGAAATCCATGTCGATCTCGTCATAGGGGATTTCTTCATTAAACTGTGTGTGCAGATGGCACAGAGGCTTTCTGTACTCCTGCAGACCGATAATCCACATCTTTGCAGGTGAAAAAGTATGCATCCAGGTGATAACGCCTGCGCACAGCTCGTCAGCGTTTGCTTCATTCAGAGTCTTTCTGATGGAAGCCTGGCTGATCAGCGTGGGCTTACACACCACTTCAAAGGGCAGCCTGCCCGATGCATTCAGATTTTCCACGATCTTTGCGGAATGCTCCGCCACTTTTCTGAGACACTCGTCTCCGTACAGGTCCTGAGATCCCGTACAAAACCAAAACTGATACTTCTTTCCTGTCTCCATATTTTCTCCAATCTGTCCGCCCTGCGGACGTCTATCCGGATTCAAGATTATCATCTTTCTAAGAAACACCCCGGATTAAACCTTACATAACCCGGGGTGCGCTTTGCCAATCAGCCGATCCTGATCATAAAAACTTCACTTGCTGCTGTTCACAGCCGCCGTAAACAGTAACCTTCGCTTTACTGAATGTCGATGAAAGATCCATCAACAGTCAGGCAGTAATACAGATCGCCGTCCACGGCAATACCCTTGTAGGACTGGGTATAGGTAGTTCCGGCTGCGCTGGTAACCTTTGCTTCGATATCGGCGCTGTCGCCGTTATTGGTGATGGTCAGCTCCACATCGGCACCGTCTATATCGGTCTTAAAGGTATCCCAGTTCCAGTCACACTCCGCTGTGGCAATATTTTCATATCCTGCGCCCCAGCCGAAGTTGTCTGCACGGACAACGGCATATTCCTTGTAATCTGCATTGTCATCCGCAGAGTGAACGTCAGCTACATTCTGCAGGATCACGACAAAGTTGTTCCAGTTTTCCAGCTGGCTGCTGTAGTTCTTGAAGTTTACGGTTACGGACTCACCGCTGGGAACTGCCACTACATCTGAGAACTCGGTCCAGAAAGCGGTGGAGCAGTCCTGAGCGCCCACAAGGGTTCCGGTAATCTCTACAGAGCTGTGATCAACAGCCACAGGGTCTGCGGGTTCTTCAGCGCCTGCGCCGTCTGCAGCATTGGGATATTCCATTGCCACGGAAGGATCGCCCAGCTGATACAGAGACAGTACCTGACCTGCGGTCAGAGCCTGATCATACACATACAGATCATCCACATAACCTACATACAGAGGATCCCAGTAGTTGATTCCAAAATAAGACTCGAACTCGGAATCTCCGGGCTGCATTACGTTGGGAGCAAGGCTGGCATCCCAGGTCCACTCTTCCCAATAGGTATGGTTTGTATAGTTCTCATTGGAGTCATACATCAGCTGTCCGTTCAGATAATACTGAGCGCCCACTGTAGTAGTGCCGGTAGGGCCGTCCTGCTTCTGACCGGAGCAGACGATGGTTATCATAGCCCACTCCTGCTTTCCGTGAGCAGAATCATCCCATCCTGACATCCAGGGCCAGCAGTCTGTGCCGTCCTGAGCGTCGCTGGCTTCGTTACGGCTCCAGATGGTGGGATAAAGCGCCGCATTGTCGGCTCCCCATGTGGTCTGCGTCACATTGATCCAGGTTACATTATTTCCTGCATCGGCAGCTCTTCCGATATTGTAGCCGATCTGCAGAGTCGGGCCGAAGTTAAAGAAAAATCTTGCGTTTACCCAGAAGGAAACAGTGTAAACATCTGTGTTGGTGGGCTCCAGGTTCAGGTCAACACCATAGGTACTGTCCATATACAGAGCCTTGCCCACGGCGCCGTCCGCATAAATGGGAGCTGCATCGGAAGGTACGATATCATAGGTACCGCCGTCGTTGATGCTGTCTTCCGCCTTATTGTCCTGCTTCACCAGAGTATATCCCTCGTCCTCGCCGTCGAAGGTATAATGGGCAAAGGCTTCCGGCAGCGCTTCCGGTGTCACTTCCGCAGGAGCTTCCTCTCCGCCCTGTTCTCCGGAATTATCCTCTTCGGAATTATCCGCTTCAGAGTTTCCTGCTTCGCTCTGCGGAGAAGATTCATTACTTCCGGGCGCCCCGTTGTTTCCACATGCGGTCATCATGGTTCCGATCATTGCTCCGCACAACAGAATACTTAATAACTTCTTTTTCATTTTGTCCTAAATCCTCCTTTTTATATCATGCAACAAAATTTGATATGTTCAAAAATATTCTACAGCCTTCACAGTTTACTGCGTAAAGGAAGCAATAAGGGCCTCGTACTGGGCTATTTCGTCCTCGGAAAGAATATCGTAACCTTTAGGTCCGAAGTAGGAGATCATGGCTTCTGCATGATAATAGTTAGCCTGTCTTGTAGCCTCTTCCGCATAGTCTGCAGCCTGAGCGGAACCGTTGTCCACCAGATCATGGATACCGATCTTGTTGAAGTACTGATCGCAGAAGTTCCAGTAGCCTGCAATGCTCTGCCATCCGAAAGGCACAGGTCTTGTAATGCTGTCAAAATAGTCATCCCAGTAAGGCTTGTGGTCCGCATCCTGAGGGAACAGGGCTTTGTATCTGTCCCAGATGGTCTGATCCAGAGTCAGAGGCACAGGCATCATGGCCTGCTTCAGAGGTACGCCGCTGGCATTTACAATGCTCTCATCCTCATAGATATCCATTCTGGCTGACCAGCCATCCACACCCCAGCCCATGAATTTCAGAAGCAGGTATGCTTCATAGGGATACTTACAGGAAGTAGACACACCGCCCAGATACATGCTGGCGATAGTGTTGTGTTCCTTCTCATCCACTACATTGGGAGTTACATAAGGGATCCAGTCTGTGCCGCCGTATTTTTCCTGATAAGGAACACCGTCGTCTGAAGTAGTATTCCAGATATTCTGGAAAGTCCAGAAGCCTTCGGAAGCCACAGCCGCATGTCCTGTATTGCCAAACCAGGCATCCGGGTCTCCCAGCCAGTCAAACATCTCCATGGTGCCCTGCAGAGGAGCCACATAACCTGCTCTCTTCAGATCAGCAAATTCCTGCTCGCCGATTGCCCAATAGGACAGGTCGTAATCTGTTCCGTTGAATCCGAACTCACCCTTGATCCGTCGCACATCGGAAGAAACTGCTGCGATACCATACAGAGAGTCCAGTCTGTTGTAATAGCCAAGTCCGTAATACTTGTCGTTTCCGCTGCCCTGAGTTGCCGTCTTAATAAAGTCGATCATCTCTGCCCAGGTCCAGTCTGTGTCAGGCATGGTCAGGTTCAGGGTCTCTACTACATTTTTGTCCACAAACATGGCGCTGGGCTGGCACCATACGGGAGCGGCGTACCTTACATTGGTATCAAAGCAACCGATACCGTACTCGTTGATGGTAGCCATCAGATTCTGGTTCTCAGGGTCATTGTTCCAGTACTCGGTAATATCTCTCCAGTACTGGTTGGCCAGGGCCGTGTCCACATCCGTTCCGGCAAATACATCCGGAAAGGTTCCGGCAGTTGCTGCGGCGGAGAGATCCGTGCTCATATCGCTGATCTGTCTGGTCTCTACTGTGATATTGGGGTACTTCTCCATGAATGCTTCAGCCAGAAGCTGCATGGTTGTTTCATCCTCATAATGCCAGTAGGTCAGCGTAATGTCGTCAGTGGTTACGCCGTTCTCATCCACGTTGCCGGAACTGCTGCTTCCCTGATTGCCGCATCCGGCCATGGCAAATACCGTTGTCGCACACAGCAGTAAAGCCAAAGTCTTCTTTTTCATTGTCCTTCCTCCTTCTTTTTCCCGGAAGCGCCGTTGGGAGACGGCGCTTCCCATGCATGCATTTATCTCAATCCGGTTTTTTCCGGAGCAAGACCGATTCCTCACCGGGAAAATTGTTCCCTATTCTCCGGTGATACCTGCTCTGTCGATACTTTCCACAAACTGCTTCTGCAGAATCAGATACATCAGCATCAGCGGCAGAATACTCAAAGCCGTAGCGGCCATACGCACCGGCTCGCTCAGACTTACCGCCGCATCGCCTGTGGCCTGCATTGTCTGAAAGCTGCTGTCAAAGTTCTTTAACTGCACGACCAGATTCACCCACATACTCTTGCTGGAAAGTCCCTGTACATACATTTCTGTCAGGTATGATTCATTCCAGTACCACACGAAGGAGAACAGGCCCACCGTCAGGATTGCGGGACCGGCGGAAGGAACAGCCACCTTCACAAAGGTCTTGAAATGTCCCGCACCGTCGATCTTTGCGGCTTCCAGCAGCACCTTGGGCACCTGCCGGAAAAACTGATAAAAGATCAGAATGAAAATAGGCGCATTGAGTCCGTTGCCGAACAAAGCCGGCAGGATAAAGGTCCATAGCGTTCCCACGATACCCATCTTGCTGTACAGGCCGTATGTCGGAATCATGGTCACCTGGCTGGGCAGAATGTAGGCAAAAAGCAGCAATCCGATCATGATGCCTCTTCCCTTAAAGGCAAAGGTTGCAAAACCATAGCCAACCATCATACACACCAGGATATTCAGTACTGTGGGTATTCCCGCAATGACGATTCCCTTCAGCAGAGAAGCCCAGAAGCTCATGCTCTTGGCCGCATCGAGATAATTCTGCAGGTACAGGGTACCGGGCAGCCAGTTTATGGAAGAGTCCAGCAGATCATCCTGGTTCATCAGACTGGTGCTGATCATGCTGAAAATCGGATACAGATACACGAACCCGATACAGATCAGCAGGCCGTACACCACGATCTGTTTTCCGGCGCCCTCTTTCTCACGGGTACCGAATACAAACCTGCGCATCTTTTCCTTTGAGAACCTGCTCTTAATAGTCGCTTTCGCCGCTGTAGGTCTTGTATTTGCGCTTTTGCCTTGCACGTTCGATTTTCTTTGCATTTCTCTTGCCCCTCCTCTCTATCTTCTTCACAAGTCTTGCTTCTTTCTTTACCGCACGCTGTCTGCGTTTTACCTGTCTGTCATACATATCCTTCTTGGATCCCAGCAGCAGGAAGAACAGCAATACGATCAAAGTAACGATCACGGCATACATCCAGGCCATTGCGGCCGCGTATCCATAACCCTTTTCCTTTGTACCCGAGAACATGGCGCTCTGGATCATGGTGATCAGTTCGTTCTGCTCATTGCTGGACAGGAAGATGACGGAATATACTGCGTTCAGCAGAATATAGGGCTTGATGGTAGGCAGTGTAATCTTCCAGAAGCTCTCCCATCCCGAAGCGCCGTCCATGGAAGCCGCTTCGTACATGGCGCTGTCAATCTTCTGCAGCGCCGACAAAAAGATCAGTATCTGCACTCCGGAATACCAGAGGATCATAATCATGTCAGCAAAGATCTCTGTGATGGATTCCGCCAGGCTTGTGGGCAGGAATGCATCAAATGCTGTCATGATGGACTCCGTATTCAGAGCCGGTATAGAAGCCGCTCCTTCGGTTACCAGCATGTTCATAACCGGTCCGCTGACAATGATCACAGGCAGGAAGAAGATTAACCGAAACAGTCCTCTGCACTTGATCTTACCGTTCAGCATAATGGCAATCATCAGAGCAAACACCACGATAATAGGCACTTCCACAATGGTCTGCCACAGATAGGTCACGATCTGCTGGGGAAATTCAGGATTCTCCAGCCAGATCTGAGTAAAGTTTCCGGTGCCGACATATGTATACACGGTCTGCAGCGGCGTGATTCTGATATTGAACCACATGTAATAGAAGGACTGGCAGAGAGGGTATAACAGGAAGAGCGCCACACCGATCAGCCATGGTGCAACAAAGAAATAACCCACTCTCGCCTCACGTTTTTCCAGTTTCCCAAGCTTACCTCTGGGATCTTTTACTTTCTTTTCTTTGCTCATTCATCTACCACCTTTATGGACATTCCTTCGATCGTGTATCCATCTGCCTGAGCTTCAGCGCTGCCGTAATTCAGATAGATTTTCACACCATTGTCATAGGTTACCACTGTGATCCCGTTGTCTCTGATCTCATGTCCCGAAATGTATGCGCCCTGTACCTTCTGATTGATGTCAGCCAGCTGCTGTGCGTAATCGATTATGGTACTCCGATATACCTCATACTGCGAGCTGTATACATCGCTTGAATTTGTATTGACCAGAGCCGACGAACTTTCTTTTGTAATGTAGAAGGAAGGGTACGTTCCTGTCTCCACCATCTTCATAAAGAACTCCTGCTTGTTGGCTTCGAAGTTCACATATTCGGAATAAACGGGCATTACACCCTTCAGTACAATCGACATAAACGGAACGCTCTCATCCTCATACATATAGTTTGAGGTGTACAGCGGCATATCCAGAAAAGCGTCTGTGTACTTCCAGAGATAAGCAAAGGGCTGTTCCAATACCAGATCAGTCTGCTGAGCTACCTGATCTACGATGGCGTCATATTCCTGCGCCGTCTGGCTTCTGCTGTAGTAAACAGAGTCATAATAGTGGGAGAACAGCGTATTGCTGACTCCTGCCAGCGCCAGGTTATCCACACCCTTCTTTGTATAACTCTTCACGAACTTATTCAGAAGCGTATTGGTTCTGGAAGGGATCATGTAGAGAAGCTCTTCATAAACCTCCTTGTAGGTAGCCTCTGAATATCTTCTTTTGTTCACCTGCTTCACAACGTTGAAAACGGAATTGGTTTCCACAGGATTCAGCCGTAAAGCGTCGTTGTAAAGATAAAACTCAATCCCGTCGGCCTCGGCATCCTTTATCAGGGATGTCAGGTCTCCCGTACCGCCGATCTTGGAATCAGCCTTGTAGGAGCTTATCGGCAGATTATACCGGCCGCCTTTCTGCCATCCCTTGAAGACGGTAAACAGATCCGTCAGGCCGGCATCCTTCAGGTCAGCGTAGATATCTCTGATGTCATCCACCGTGGTCATAACTACGGCGCTGGTTCCCACTACCCAGGATTCTCTGTCAGAACCCAGGAAATCCACTCTGGTATTGTAGGAGGTATCCGCTGACGGTGTCAGATCTCCCCGCTCCAGCAGATAATTTCTGTAAGCGTTTGCCATGCCGCTGTAGTTGGCCTTCTCATCCCGCAGGAAAATCCAGTGAACCTGCAGATCCGAATGGCTTCTGTTCGTCTCTGCCGTCTGGTAGGCGGAAGAAGAGTTGTTGCTTGTATACTGGGTGTAAACCACTCTCTGTGTAAATCTGGCGTAAATTCTGTTGTAATCCACGTTAACGCCATTGGGATTCGCTATGATATTAGCGCGCTCGGCTCCCTTTTCCACCACCGCCAGATAAGCGATTCCCTCATCGGTATGAGCCATGCCGAAAACCGGCGCCATAATCTTGTTTGAATTATTTACAATCAGATATTCCTGCCAGAGCAGATTAGAAGTGCTCACTCTGGAAAATCCCGGATCATCTCCGTAAATCATACCCGTAAAACCGCTTTTGAACCGCCCTTCCTTATTGTTCAGGTAGATCAGCGCACCGTTTCCATCCGGAATGAACATATATCCTTCCTTCTCGTCCAGATAAGTGTGCCCCATGTAAGGATATACTGAGATGGTTCCTATGAAATAGTCCTTCCCGTCTTCCACAATGGACTCATCGGGTATGCTTGCCACCACGCCGTCCTCTGTGAGTTTTACCTCCAGAGTCATTCCGAACTGATATTTTGTCCAGTAGACCTTCGCCGAAAATCCGTCGGACGAATAAGTGATATCCTTCGTCACATCATCGTTAACAAGATCAGCCTGCTGAGTGTCGGTGGTGCCATAGACCATGGTCAGCACCAGGGCCGAGCGCATGGCTGCGGACCAGGTGGCGTTGTTCTTGCCATCGTCATAACTGACCGCCGACTCCATATAGGCCCCTGTCACCTTATCCTGTACAATGATGGAGAGATACTCTTCATTCATGTACAGCGCGTAATTGTCATTTTCTGCTATAAGGCTGTGACCGTTGATCTGCTCCGCTGCAGCCGCCTTCATCGCCGTCTGCGGAAGGAAGATGCCCGAAGTGATCAGGCAGGCCGCTGTCAGCAGCAATGCCATTATTCTTTTTAACTTCCGTTCAAACTTAGCTGCCAATCCTATACACCACCTCTCCAAATATAGCCTGGATAAACTCGAATACCTGCGACCACAATACATAAATGATGAATGCCAGCAGGACGGCTATCAGAATCGTAAACAGTGTCAGTCCTATGATCTTTACCGTATCCTTCACATTGTAGCTGTTGATCTCCATGATGGATATGAATATCAGAACCAGAATCCACACGTACATGAATATCGTAGCGAACTCTACAAAGAACACTTCGTTGTAGGTCACTACATGAGAGAGCAGGAAAATCAGCGGCGTGATCACCAGATAAGGAGCGAAGCTGTATATGAAGGAACAATATATATGCTTCAGCTTTCCTTCACCTTCGTTGATCGTACAGATCAGGTAATTACAGCCTGTCACCAGCACAAGAGCGATCACCAGAAGACCGATATCCGAAACGATATCATAGCTCCCTTCCCGCACTGTCTTCAGCAGGAATCCGCAGAAATACTTGTTGATGATGAAGAATACAATTCCCAGCACCAGCAGAATATTGGCGCTCAGCAGGGAAACTCTTCCCTCTCTCTTGATTCCATAGCAGCCGTCGATAGGATGCCTCATAAAGTAGAACATATAGTTCAGCTCCCTGACCAGCTTACGGTTTTTAAATTTCTCCAGTGCTTTCCTCGGCCCCGCCAGAATTCCTTTCTTTTTATCAAGAACCTGCAGAACCTTTTTGATAATCAGGATCGCAACAATGATCAGAACCGCCGGAACCAGATAGTCCTTCAGCCATTCGTTTCTGATCTCCCAGAATGCATCCGAATAACCGTCAAAGTCCTTTGAAAGCTTGGAATAATACAGGGCATCATCATAGTTTTCTTCCTGTACCAGGGCCATGCCCATTGCCATATTGGCATAAGCGAACAGGTTGTTCATCTCCAGCACTTTGGACAGCGGCTCCTTACTGGCCGTATAGCGGCCTTTGGAGAACAGGAACAGCGCCTCATGCAGCAGGCTGGTAAATTCCGTAGGCTCATAAACCTGAATCTGTGCTTTCTCGGAATCCAGCACATAGATCTTGTCGTCGTTTCCGATCTGAATCGCTTCCACTCTGGTGGAAAGACCGATTCTCTGTTGTCCGTCATCGGCGCCGCCGAATACGAAGAGCAGGTCGCCCTCGTTGTTGTACTCGTAAATGTAACCCTGAGTCGATGCCACGAACACATTGTCATGATTGCCCGGCGCCACTGCAGCCGGTGTCCGATCATATCTTTCCGGTTCGATCATATTGATACCGGCGATGTTCAGACGCTTCAGCGTTTCAAACTTTTCTCCAGCGGTCACCGTATAGATCAGGCCCTTCTCGTCGATGGAGAGGTTCGTGGGCGTGGAGGGAAGATTACTCTGGGATCTGGCTCTCTGAGCTTCTGTCTGCAATGCCCTCCACACAATGTTCCAGAGATTTGTGTTGGTGCTGTTGGTACCGAAGTACCCCAGGAACGTGCCGCCCTCTACCGGGCTGATCTGCACGATACCGTTGGTGTTGGATTCGCAGATCACATACATGGTTCCCGATTCATTCACCACGATCTTAATGGGCAGGAAATCCTGGGTGCTGCCGTACAGCGCGTGCTCGGGTTTTCCGTAGGTCTGTATCAGCTGCCTGTTTTCATCAAAAACGAAAATACTTTTGGCGTCTCTGTCCGCCACATAACAGATATGCTCCGAAGTCACATAGATTCCTTTCGGATTCACCAGCGTGCCTTCTCCGAACACATCAATCAGATTACCCTCAAGATCGGACACCACCACTCTTTTATTGCCGCTGTCCAGGATGTACATTGTGCCGTCGTCCAGAAGCGTAAAGTCCGTCGGCCCGTTCAGCGCTTCCTCTCCTACCTTTGTAATGGTCAGGTAGGGAAGATAAGCAGTCTGCGTCTCCGTCACATAACCGTATCCGTCAACCGTGTACGTCTTGTAGGGGGCATCCGCATATGCTTCCAGCGGTGTCCACAGGGCGGCTGCCAGAAGGATTACTGCCAAAGATAATAAAAGTTTTTTTGATACTTTTTTCATCAATTCCTTCCCCTCTCATTTTACTTGATACCGGAATGTGCCATGGTATTCATAACGTTTTTCTGCAGGATACAGAACAGTACCAGATTGGGTACGAACATGATCAGCGATGCAGCTGCCGCCACTCCCTGTCCGGCTACCGTGTTTCCCGAGCCGCTGCTCAGGGTGTTCATATAAAAGGCAAGAGATTTCAGTCCCTCATCATTTATGTAGTAGTTTGACGCCTCCATATTGGTCCACACCTGCTGGAACACCAGTATGGCCGCGGTGGCTATGGCCGGCTTGATCATCGGAATGATGACCTTCAAGTAAATATGTATCTCCGTAGCTCCGTCCATGTATGCCGCCTCAATCAGCGACTGGGGTACCTGATCCACAAACTGCTTGATCAGGAACAGCGCCACCGGCAGAGGAATCAGAGGAAGGATGTGCGCCCAGTAGGTATTGGTGAGCCCCAGGATGTTAACTATCAGATAACGGGGGATCATCACGGCCACGGGCACAAACATGAGCGCGAACTGATTGATTTTCATCATTGTGTCTCTGCCCTTGAATTTCAGCTTTGACAGCGCATAGGAAGCTGCCGTGGAGAAAATCAGGGAGGAAAACACCACCGCCACCGTAATCAGGAGACTGTTGAACACATACTTGGAAAGCGGTATTCCCGCTGTTCTGGAAGCCTTGAACAGTTTTCTGAAGTTATCCAGGGTAGGATGCGTGGTGATAAACTTGGGCGGGAATGCAAACAACTCTTCCATGGGCTTGAACGCATGGAATATGATGAATATAATGGGCAGGCCCGTGAGGATCACCAGAGGCAGTACCAGCAGAATAATCTTGATCTGACCCGGTTCAAATTTTTTAGGGTTGATTTTATGTCCTTTATAAGCCATCTTTTACGCCTCCTAATCCTCTCCAAACAGTTTCGTGGAGATCTTGGAAAACACCTGTACGATCAGCAGCAGAGCCACGGACACAGCGGCTGCATAACCCATCTCGTAACGGATAAATCCGTAATCCTCGATGTGGTTGACGATCAGCTGGGCCGCATAGCCCGGGGTGGGATTACCGGCCAGCATGGATGCAATCTGTCCGTTCTGGAACGCTCCCACGATCTGCATAACAGCTGCGAACAGCATCTGCGGTTTCATGCTGGGAATGGTCACATAGATCATCTCCTGGAATCTGTTTTTCACACCATCGATGGCCGCCGCTTCATACAGAGATTCGTCTGTGTTCAGGATACCTGCCATAATGGACAGGAAGCCAACGCCCATGCTGCTCCAGAGACCGATGATAATAACGATGGGCAGCAGATACTTTGTGCTGACCAGCCAGATGATGGGTTCGTTAATCACGCCCAGATCCATCAGCCAGCTGTTGAAATAACCTGTCTGGTCGCCTGTAAACATAATCTTCCACAGCACTGTCATGGCAACACCGGTAGTCATGGTAGGCGAATACAGGATCAGGGCAAAAATGGTGCGGGGAACGCTGGGCAGGTTTGCCAGGGCCCAGGCCATCAGAAACGCCAGCACATAGCCGCCCACACCTACGATCAGCGCATATATAACCGTGTTCGGCAGTACATACTGCATGAATACCTCATCACCGGTGATCAGATTGATGTAATTCAGGAATCCCACAAATTTGGGAAACTGGATGGTATCAAAGTTTGTAAACGAAAGAACGATCGCTACAATTACCGGAGTCAATATGAATACGGTAAACAACAGGGCATAGGGGAGAAGAAACAGATATCCCGCTTTATTGGAATGCTCCCTTCTGCTTATTTTGGTCCTCTTACTCATTGCTACACCTCCATGCCCGCCCCTGCGGGCATTGCCCACTCCTGCGGGCATTCATTCAATATTTGAGAGCGCACTTCATTCTTAATCTCCAAAAATCCGGTTTACCACATCCACCGAGGGAACAAGGTACTCTTCCTGCACATTCCCATCGCTGTCGATATATCCCAGTTCTTCCAGCTTTCTGGTCGTCTCTCTGTCTACAGTCTTCACCATTTTGTCAATCCTGGTTCTCAGTGTATAACCGTTAACCACAATATCATTGAAGGCATTGCTGAGTTCACGTTCCATCATGTAGCTTGCCGGCAGTCTCGGCGCCTCCAGAATATTTTCAGCCTGCTCCATGATGATATCCTTATGAGCGGTAGGATAAGGGAGATTGCCAAAGGCCTCCAGGTTTGCGGTAGGCCAGATATATTCGTCGCCGTACATGATCTGGAGCATCTGTCCGAACTCCGCCTGTACTTCCGCGCTGGACCACCAGCTCATGAACTCCCATGCCTGCTGTTCCCGCTCATCGTCGGACTTAAACATTACCGTACTCTCCGCACCGCCGGACATATACCGGTAAATCTCTCCCGTATCAGGATCTTCCACGCCGGGCACCAGTCCGATCTCCCATGAATTGGCGATCTCGGGAGCTGCATTCAGGATCAGGTTATAGGCATTGAAATCCGCTATACCGATGGGCAGGTCGCCGTTCCTGAAATGCTGATAGAAATTGGGCACATCCACAGGCAGGTTATAAAGTGTAAACAACTCTGTAAGGGCTGTAATTCCTTCAATAGAAGTCTCGCTGTTTACCGTCAGCTCCGTAGCCGTATCTCCGTAAAGGCTTCCGCCGTACTGGAAAATCAAAGGCGTAGTTCCGTGGAAATTACGCATCACCAGCATGGATGCCGTAGGATAGTAAACATTCAGACCTCTCATCTGAAGATCCGGCAGCATGGCTATCAGATCATCCATGGTATCCGGCGCATCCAGGCCCAGCTTTTCCAGAATATCCGACCGGTAGAACATAACGTAGAAATTCATGGTCTCCGGCAGAGAATACAGTCCTTCTCCAATGACAGAAGACACCACAAGACCTCTGCTGTACCTGCCAAACACTTCCTTGTAATTGTCAAATTTGGTCAGATCCACCAGCGCTCCGCGAATACCAAGCTCGAAAGGAATCGCATAGTTAATGCCCGTCGCAATGTCCGGTGTGTCGCCGGAAGCATTGGAAAGCACCAGCTTGTTTGCATCGGTCATCAGGGACAGATCCACCTCGATGCCTGTCTTGGCCGTGAACTGCTCGTCGATCATCTTCTGCATGATTTCCACATACTGTCTGGGTCTGTTTACCCATACCTGAAGATGACTCTCGTCTATATTGCTTGCAGAATAAGAAGTTCCAAAGAAAGAGTTTACAAATCTCTTCACGGAAAGTCCCATGCTCTGGAATATATTCAGCTTTTTAGGGAGCTTCGCATCGTCCTGATACAGATAAATTCTGTCGATGGACAGATTGTTGTCATTGATCAGGTCGATAAAGTTTGCGATCTGTGTGTTGATGGAATTTACGCTGGTGGAAAGCTCCGCCACACGGTAAATCAGATCGTTGGGCTCGTCGCCCAGACTCTTCAGCTGTTTGGCCGCAATGATCAGATAGGCAAAGGCCGCCACATCCTCCGGATCATCCTCTTTCACATACTGTGTTCCGATTTCAGCCAGTTCATAAAGCATATCAACCCATCCGTACAATCTTTCCTGTACATCCGGTATGTACCTTGTCAGCCTCAGATCTCTGTACTTGTCTTTATTCGTGCCCGCCACCTTGGTGACTTCCAGAGACAGGTCGTTGATGCCGTTCATGATCTGATCCACCTGCTCCAGCACATAAAGCAGATTCTCAATGCTGATGGTAATGGAAAGCGTATGTTTTCCTTTATCCAGATAAACGCTCAGCCTGTTGCCGTCATCGTCCTGAAGCGTCGTATTCCGGTACTTTGTGGTATACTCTGCCTTCCAGCTCTGGAACGCCGTATTGGGTATCTCACCGTCGATCCTGAAATCCAGAAATACCGGGAAGTCATTCTTGTCAGACTGCTTGTAATTCATCGCCAGATAATAGTATCCGGCCTGTTCCACTTCAAATTCATAGGTAATCGTCTGTCCAGCGGTCTTAAAGGAATCACTGTCCACCGTATTAAGCACGGTATCCGTGGCAGACAAAGGATTTACTGCGGAATCATACTCGCCGATAGCATGAATTGCGGAGTCATTTCTCAGGTAAAAATCCTCACCCTCGATGGCTATCAGCTCCGAGCCCGGCGCGCTCTCCGCACCGGTATACTCCGGCACCTCCACCGGCGCCTCCAGGGAAATATTACCAAGCAAAAATGTTCCCTCGCTGACATTGATTTCCAGTTCATGGGTTCCCTGTTCCAGTTCCAGACTTAAGGGCCGGGCACGTCTGTAGCTGGCATCGGACAGATACTTTGTTTCCCATTGGATCAGTTTGTCGGGCATCGCTACAATCTCGTTCCCGTAGCGGTCGTGTGAAACCTCTCCCACCGAAGCCCATGTAGTCTCGAAGGAAAGATTTCTGCTTTCATAAAATGGATAATCACCATCCACCTTCAGCGCGAATTCAATCGGCAGAATAGACTCATCGTAAGACAGATAGTCAAATCCCAGCCAATAGAGCGCTGTCTCCGGTACTGTCACCGTCAAATGGATGGTATCACCGCTCGTCACATCCACCACGCCGTTTTCGTACCCGTAACTGTTTTCTGCCAGATATCCGGTATCACCGCTGCTCAGGACTTTATCCATCTGCCAGAGCACAGGGTCTCCCCTGTAGTCTGCAGCAGTATACCCCGAACTGACAATGGTGTAGTTGGAAGTCAGACGTTCAATACTGAACGACTCTTCCGTCTGCTGCCGGTTTTCCGTGCCGCCGGATGGCTCTGTCTCTGCCCGAACCACACCGGCTGCATGTTCCCCGAAAAAGATCTGGCTGACCATGCTGGCTGTCAGCACCGCCGCTACAACTTTTTTACTTTTCCGTGCCATACGGAACCTCCTTATATAAGATACTGATGAACTGAATATACATATTGACGGAAAATCTATCTCCTGCCCACACCTCTTCATACATCTTGCACCACATGCGTTGCCCATTATTTCATTCATTATTTAAGCTTATACGCTATTTTCAGCCCTTCGGATGGCAAAATGTATATTTATTTAAGTTTTTACTTTAACATTAATGTTTTTACTTAATCTTATATTTAAGATACTATGTTATGACCTTTATGTCAACAATCATTTCTGTTTTATGTAACGAAATTTCGCCCCTCATTTTTGTATAATTTGCACAACATTAATTTTCTTCTTTACCGACTTTTTAATTTTAGTATTTCGTATTTTTCCCAAAAAGTAAAAATTAATTTCCGAAACAGAAAATATTTAAACTCCCGGATTTCGCAATTTTATCTTGTTTTTTCCATTTCTGCTCACATCGCATCATTCTTTCATAATTTTCTTATGATCTGCATTTTAAATCATTTAATTGAAATGCTTACTGCTTTATTATTTGCTAAAATTATTGACTTGTCTGTTTTCCTGCGGGTATAATTAATACGGAAGCAAAAAACCCGGTAAAATAAGGAAAGAAAAAAAGGATTCCACATAGAATTGAATTTTTGAAATAAACGGAGAAGCTTATGTTATATTTACATTCCCTAAAAGAATCTGCAGAAGTGTTTAAGGCGTTGAGCACTCCTATGCGTCTGCGCATCATGGAGCTGATCTATGAGCAGGAAATGAGTATGAATGATCTTGCGGAAGCCCTGGAGCTGACAAACAGCGCCATTTCTCTTCATGTGGGCAAGCTGGAGAGCGCCGGTCTGGTGACCATCCGTACCTCCTCCGGCAAGCGGGGCATTATGAAGATTGTTCAACCTGTATACTCCAGGATGATGGTGGATATGGCTCCCCAGATCAAGCCCCGCCATTGCTATCAGGACGATATACCAATAGGCTGTTATACATCCTGCGACATTCATCCCACCTGCGGTCTGTCCACAACCACCAATATCATCGGCGAACTGGATGTTCCCCGGGTCTTTTCCTATCCGGAGCGCTTCCGGGCAGGCATTCTATGGTTCGGCTATGGCAGCGTAACCTACAATCTGCCCAACCGCCTCAGCGCCGGGCAGACTCTTCAGGAGCTGCAGATCTCCTTTGAGATCTCCTCGGAATGCCCGGAAATCAACGAGGATTATCCAAGCGATATCTATTTTGAAATTAACGGCATCCCCTTGGGAAAGTGGATCAGTCCCGGCGATTTCGGCAGCCGGAAAGGAATCCTCTCCCCCTATTGGTGGCCGGAGCTGCTGAATCAATACGGGCTCCTGAAAACCCTCATCGTCAACTCCGAGGGCACCTTCATAGACGGCACACACCGGATCTCCAGGACAACGATACAGGATCTCCACATCGATTACAACAGCTCCATCGACCTGACCTTTTCCGTTCCCAGAGACACTGCCAACTGCGGAGGACTGACCCTGTTTGGAGGAGACTTTGGAGACTATAAGCAGGACATCCGGGTAAAGGCCTATTATGATAATCCCAAGGTGGGAAACCTGTAAGCTGATATGCTTATTTTGGCGCTGCTATACCGCCTCTATCACCACGCCATGGGCGATGCCGGGCACGCTCTTCCCCTCATTAAAGCTGGTTTTGCTCAGCAGCGCCCCGGTAGGCATAAACAGCACCTTTTTCCAGTTGTGCTCCTCCAGCTGCTTTAGGATATATGCCGCCAGCGTTACCGCACTGCAGCCGCAGCCGCTTCCCCCTGCGTGAGTGTCCTGGGACTGTGCATCAAATATCTCAATGCCGCAGTCCATATGCTGGGTGGAAATATCATAGTTTTTCTCCCGAAGCAGATCGATAAGCACCCTCTGCCCCACCTTTCCCAGATCACCGGTAATAATCTTGTCATACGCATCCGGCTGGCAGCCGAAATCCACAAAATGCTGTTCCAGGGAATCCGCCGCCGCAGGAGCCATGCACGCCCCCATATTCATGGAATCCTTCAGACCATAATCCATAATTCTGCCCACAGTCATTCCTGTAATTCTTGCCCTGGGCCGCAGCTTCTTTTCTCCGATCCCGCTATTCGTCATTCCACGGGCCGCCGATTCGTTTCCCAACACAAAGGCGCCGCTGCCCGTCACCGTCCAGGTAGCTGAAAGGGGCCTCTGATTGCCGTATTCCAAGGGAAAGCGAAATTCCTTCTCAGCGCTGGCAAAATGGCTGGAGGTAACGCATACTACCCTGTCCGCATATCCTCCCGCTATGGCCATGGCTCCCAGTGTCAGCGACTCGCCGCAGGTGGAGCAGGCCCCATACACGCCGAGCAGCGGGATCTGATAGACAGATATGCCAAAGGAGGTCGCTATGGATTGACCAAGCAAGTCGCCCGCGAAAAGAAAGGAAACCTGATCCTGCGTCAGACCCGCCTTGGTCAAAGCCAGATAGACCGCATCCTTTTGAAGACTGCTCTCCGCGTCCTCCCAGGTCTCACATCCAAACATATCATCATCACCCACCGTGTCAAACAAAAGTCCCAGGGGCCCCTGCCCCTCCTTTGTGCCCACCACACTGCCGCTGCTTAAAATATATACCGGCTCCTGAAGCCGTATACTGGCCCTGCCCAATTTCTGATCCATAACGATACCTCCGAAACTCTTTTTATGTCCCTCGATATCCCTCCAAACCTGCTTTATCCGTGCCGGATATCGAAAAGCATCCTTTCACTTGGATCAGTATTTCCGAAGCCACTCATAAATATGCAAAAAAACAACCTGTATGCTGACAATTCCTCCGTCAGCATACGGGCTGATTAATTCTATCACACTCTTGGAAACGGTTACAGCGCCACTCTCTTGGAAACGATTACCAGCATCACTCTCTTGGAAACAGTTACTGGACATCCACCACACTCAAAAAACTGGTGACCACATACAGAACATGTCCATCATACTCCACCCGGGACCAGCCCGCATCCTCGCTCCAGCCTGTCCGATGGACTATCTGGCCGTTGGTGATCTGGCAGTGAATGGTGTCGTTTTCCTGGGCAGTGCTTGGCTCCAGCCGAAGATTTACATACATTTTCGGCGAAACATTATCGTCGCAATCCGTAAAAATCACTACCCTGCCCTCAGCCGTAACCACACGGTTGGGATCCGCCGGCTGTACCGGAGTCTTGTAGGTAAGATCTGTAGTCAAAAGCTGGCTCACTGCATACAGAGTCTGCCCATTGTACTCTACCTGAGACCAGCCTGTGTCGGAGTTGACTCCTGTACGGGTAATCACTTCACCATTGCTGATTTGAACCACAATTGTGTCATTATTCAGCGTACTTGGCTGTGAACGCAGATTGGTGACATCCTTGGCAGTAACGGATTCCTGTACAGGAGTAAAGGACATGGTTATCTCCTGGCCCTGATCCGTTCCGGCTTGTCCGGGGCTGTCAGGCTGTGTCTGGTTTTCGGGCGATTGCTGGTTTCCGGACTGCGCAGGATCCCCGGGCTGAGTCTGATCCCCCTCCTGGCCTGTGCCGCCGGGCTGAGTTTGATCCCCTTCCTGGCCTGTGCCGCCGGGCTGCGCAGGATCTCCCAGTTGACCGGACTGGTCTTCTTCCCGGGCAGGTTCTCCTGCCCCTCCCGGTTGGTTCGCATCCTGACCGTTTTGGTCTTTGACACCGGTATCCTCCTCTGTCTTGGAAGGAGTGTCAGTATTTCCCCTGTCAGAATGTGTGACATTCCACAAAATAGCACAGATAATCGCCGCCAGTACCAACAGTCCTGCCAGGATCACTGCAACCATCCAGGGCTTCACAGCCTGAGATTCCTCCCAGTCCTCATCCTCTCCCCAGTCCTCCAGGTCCTCCAGGTCCTCCATTTCCAATCCGGCTGCTGCCCGCTGCTCCGGCTGATCAAGCTCTATCTCTTCAAGGTCAATTTCTTCAAACTCTGCTTTTTCAAGCTTCGGACCGTCATCCACCACCTCAGTATCAACCTTTCCAGTTTCTGTTCTTCCAGGCTTCGTTTTTCCAGTTTCAGCTTTTTCGGACTCCGTTATTTCAGACTCCGTTATTGCAGACTCCGCTTTTTCAGGCTTCGGCACATTTTCCTTCAGGTTCTCTTTTCCCCTGCTCATTTTATGCTCCTTCCCCAAACCTCTCACTCTGCGTGCGGATCAACTCCTCATCCTCAAAATAATTGATCCGCATGGCGCTCTTTACCTCGGAAAGAGTTTGCGCTGCTGTCTCACGGGCCGCCTCGCTTCCCTTTTTCAAAATATCGTAAACTGCCGGAATATCCTTCTCCAATTCCTTCCTGCGGATCCGCACAGGCTCCAAGACCTCCTGAAGAATATTATTCAGGAATTTCTTCACCTTCACATCCCCCAGACCACCCCTCTGATAATGGGCCTTCAGCTCCCCCAGATCGGTGTAATCAGGCAGATATCTTCCAAAATGCTCCTTTCTGCAAAACGCATCCAGATAGGTAAAAACCGTATTTCCTTCCAGATGTCCCGGATCGCTTACCTGCAGATGCAAAGGATCCGTATACATGCTCATAACCTTGGTGCGCACCTCATCTGCCGTATCCGACAAGTAAATACAGTTGTTCAGGGACTTGCTCATTTTGGCCTTTCCGTCAGTACCGGGCAGCCTCTTGCTGGCCTCATTCTCAGGCAAAAGCGCCGAAGGCTCCACCAGCACGGGAGCATATACCGTGTTAAACTTATGCACTATCTCTCGAGTCTGCTCGATCATGGGAAGCTGATCCTCCCCCACCGGCACAGTGTCAGCCTTAAAGGCCGTGATATCGGCCGCCTGGCTGATGGGATACGTAAAAAACCCCACCGGTATGCTGGCTTCAAAATTACGCATTTGTATTTCACTCTTCACGGTGGGATTCCGCTGAAGTCTGGCCACCGTCACCAGATCCATATAGTAAAAGGTCAGCTCACACAGCTCTGGAATCTGGGACTGAATAAACAGTGTGGACCTCTCCGGATCCAATCCACAGGAAATATAGTCCAGCGCTACTTCAATAATATTCTGGCGGACCTTCTCCGGATTCTCAATATTATCTGTCAGCGCCTGAGCATCGGCGATCATAATATAAGTCTTTTTGTATTCTCCCGAATTCTGCAGCTCCACGCGCCGCCGCAGGGATCCCACGTAATGTCCCACATGAAGCCTTCCGGTGGGTCTGTCGCCTGTCAAAATTATTTTGTCCATAATTATAACCTCCATACCGGGGCTTTCTTTACAGAGAATTTAAATCTTCCATACCTTTTCCCGATGCAATTTATCTTATCACATATTCTCTATGCTATCAACAAAAGACTGATTGCTATTTCTGCAAAAATGCCGGCGAAACACCAAATTGATCTGTTTATTGAGTCAAATTCAGCTTCGCTTTGTCACAAAATTCTTCCACACTCTCCGCCCTGGCCGCCAAAATCAGCCACTGTTCCAGAATCTCTGTTTCCTTCTGTGCATAGACAGCTCCGGACAGGCCCGGAGAAATGCTTCCCTTTTCTGCCAGCAGACGAAGCACAGCCTCGGCTTTTCCTTCTGCCCTTCCAACCTCTATTCCTTCCTCCCGCACATAGTCCTCCCGGGCCATCCTGTCCCGCTTTTCTCTCAAATGCGCCTCATACAGCGCCCTCAGCCCCTTTCTCAGACTCATGGCTCTCACCTCCTCTATCGCTTCCAATATACCAGGATTCATTGTGGCGATCATGTTCATCTCCTCCTCTGTCTTTGCATTGATCAGACGGATCCAGTCATCCAGCGCCGTCCCACCCTTCAGTTCCTTTCCCAGCTCGATGATATGTATCTCGAACAGTTTTGAAAATTCGCATCCCTCCTCGTCCCTCAGCCGATAAATCCTGTGATATTTCGGCTTCTCATCCACATGAAAATCCACAATATTGATACAGATGCACTTTTTCAGTTTGTGATACTTCTCCCCTCTCTGCAGATCCTCCGTAAACATCTTCGCCAGATAAAAGAGACTCCTTTTATCCCAGGCCTTCATCACCTTGATCTGAAGCTCAATATTCACCTTGCTGTCATCATTCAGCTCCACCAGTACATCCAGAATACCCTGCTTCTGCCGGAAATACTTCTTCCAAAGAAACGTATTTGCCAGACGCACAGACCGGATCTCCTCCACGGGAATCTCCAGCACATCCGCAATAAAATGCTTACGGACTTTTTCATTCAGCATCAAATACTTAAAGCTGAAATCATTTTTCAACGAAACAATGTCCATTCTTCTCCTCCTTTATGCACAGGAGGCCTTCCCCGGGATGCCGCATACGAAAATCTCCTGCTTATTTTGTTGTTATGTGATTGAAAAGCATAGATTTTCTGACATCAAGAATGATCAATAGAAGTATCAAAGATAAAAGAAACTATATGCTTTGCGACAAGGATAACACATTTTTCCCCAATATGCAATATAATAATTGTTACTTCTTCAATTAGTCTTTTGGCCAAGTCATCAAAAATTTGGTATAATAATGGGGAATTTCTATTATATACCAAAGAAGAGGTGGCTCATGATTCAGATATGTCGAAACGATAAGGAAAAGGTCTACGAAGCGATTCGTACAGGAAAAATAGATGCGGCGGAAATGTCATTCCCCAACCTGATAGACGACATCATTCTTACCATGAATAGACGGGGACTTACAGATCTTCTCACGTATGCCCTAACAGACAAACGCAGGGATAACCGCCATATCCCTTTCGATATCCTGCTGTGCCTTGCTGTTACTGCCAAACTCAAATGCAAAACCAGCCTTACGGATGTCCCTTTTGCTGTAACGGAAGCGGAGCTCCTGGCCGAGCTGGGATGGAACATCTGGGATAATGAGCGGGATGTGAATGAAGGCCTTTTCTCTGAAAGCGTGATGCGCAAACTCCTTGCGAAATACAAAAGCGAGGAATGGGTCTGCTTCTATAACGATTATGTACAGAAATATCTGATGAAAGAACTGGATATCCAGCCATGTATCCACATACTGGACTGCACAAAGGTCCTTGTTAACCTGGACAATGAGAATTATGAAAATTCTTCTGTGGTAAAGATAGACGGGGAAACCATGCGCGGATATAAGCTCGGTGTCCTGAGAGGCGTTCTGGATGATTCAGGGATCGTGGAAGAAGTCGTGTTTGGCACACTTAAAACCCATGACATGGAACAGTGCAGGGAGATGTTGAAGAACACTTCCTGTTTCCATGAAAATGACATTCTGATTAATGACAGGGGATTTCTGTCACGGGAGATGACGAACTATTTAAAGACCGTCCGCAAAGTAGACACTTACATTCCTGCCAAAGAGAACATGATTATCTACCAGGATGCCGTAAAACTGGCCACCACCAGTGGGAAATGGCAGAAGCACCCAAACCCCAAAAGAAAGGAACAGGAGATTCAGCTGGTGACAGAGCTGGGCCCATTCTGGGAAAGCGATGAGCCGGAAAAAGATGTCCCCATAAATGCCTGTGTTGTGCATGATAAAAAAACAGATAACTATTTTGTATTTATGACGACAGACACCAGTAAGACAGCGCGGCAGATCATAAATACCTACGAACTACGTCCGGAAATCGAAGAGGATTTCCGCCAGATGAAAGATTTCTGGAAACTGGAAGATTTCAAAAGTACAAAATACAACTATATCACTTATCACATCATAATGACACTGGTGGGCTACCTATATTTCCAAATATACAAGAATCTGGACGAAGGCAAAAAATATTCAGGGAAATCCCTGCCAATCGTAGTGAAAAACTACAAGGAGACCAGGCCGAAAACGGTCATTATATATGTTGGGCAGTATTTTGGTATCTTTCCCTTCCTTGAATTCTTACAGATCTATGCAGAATGCACTTTAGAAGTACGACGACTTCTTGATCCGATCCTGGCTAAAGTATAGCAGGCTTTTGGAGTTATTCCCAAAAGCCTAATTGAAGATTTTATAAGGAAACAGCGCAAGGGCAGTTATGAACCTGTAAAGGGTTTGTAGCT
>CAMWUL010000008.1 GCA_947177445.1 uncultured Lachnospiraceae bacterium
AAATATCGCACAGGAAGAGACTTGATTTTTATGGGACGACTTTGCGATTGCCCTAGGGACCGAAGCATCGGAAAAACTCCCTCTTCCCAAAAGCTTAGTTATCATGTATAATGGCAATATTTAAGAAAGCGCCGGGTAAATCCAGCGTTTCCTTAATCAGTAAATCAATCAGTAAATCATGCGGAGCTTTGCTTTACTCATGCTCCGCTGTCATAGAAAGGCATTGGTATTGTCAGTGAAAGCTTTTATGAAAAAATATGCCCGAACCGGGATTGCCATCCTTTTGACAGCCCTGCTGTTTACTCTGTATATTCAGATTCTCAATTATTTTGCAGCAACCATATGGATTCCTCTGCTGGCGCTGACCGCTCTTCTGACTCTGCTGGCGGCGGCCTGTATCTTCCTGCCGCGCTTTCTTCCTCCCCAATGCATAGAGCTGATTCAGCGGGGGCTGATCCTTTACCACAGGGCTGAGAGCACCTTTTACTCCCTCTTTTCCGACAAAACGCTGTTTTTTCAGCTCTGGGGGATTCTGTCCCTGTTCTATATCCCGGCCTATCTTTGTCTGTTTCCCGGCACCTACGGTTACGACGCCCCGATCCAGATCGCACAGTATTTTAAGGAGTCCTCGCTGACCTCTCACCATCCTCTGGCGCACACCTGGCTGATAGGTTTTTTCTTTTCCCTGGGAAATACTCTTTTTAAGAGCTATACTGTCGGCTTTGCCCTGTATACGGCTCTCCAGGGGCTGGCCGTCACTGCGGCTCTCGCCTACAGTCTTGTGGCCTGCAAGCGCCACCGGGTTCCTCTCATATGGATTCTGATCGGCGCACTTTGGGCGGCGCTCAATCCCTTCCTCCAGGTGCTGAGCTTCAGCTCCACCAAGGATATCCTGTTCGGCGTCTTCCTGCTGTGCTTTTCCGTGGCCCTCTGGGACTTTCTGGACTACACAAACCCACGCCGGGGCCACCATATCAGACTTGTGCTCTTCGGTGTCCTGACCTGTCTTTTCCGCAATCAGGGGATCTATATTATGCTGGCCCTGCTTCTGCTCTGTCTGCTGCTGCGGGCCAAGAAAAAGGGGCTGTGCACCTGTCTGGCCATCGCCTATCTGATCCCCCAGGTTTTCTTCGTCCAGTCTGTGGAGACCTTTCACATTCCCAAGGGCGACGCCAAGGAAATGCTCTGCGTCCCCATGCAGCAGATGGCCCGGGTATGCTCCTCCTACGCCATAGGCGGAGATGTGAACGTGACGCCGGAGCAATATATGACCGTATCAGAGCTGATCTATCCGGAAGCATTTTTAATGTATGTTCCCGATGCCGCCGATACCGTAAAAAACTATTTCCGCACAGAGGTGCTGAACGAGGACTTCGGGAAATACCTGTCCGTGTATGTATCACTGATGCTGCAGAATCCCCGGGAGTACCTGCAGGCCTGGGTGGAGCTGATCCGGCCCTACTGGGACATGTGCAGCAATGAATACAAGGGCCTGGCCTTTACCTATACTTTCCCGGACATGAATCATTGGGACATCAACCATGCCGAGCTTTTTCAGTCTTATTTCTTTTTGCTGTATGATAAAATATCCGCCCCCAGATACAGTCTGCTGTGGAGGCCGGAAAGCTGTCTCTGGATTCTGGCGGCCCTGCCCGGTCTGGCCGTGGCAAGGCGGCGGAAGCGATTATTTTTGAGCACACTCCCTCTGGGACTGTATCTGGCCACTACCCTGCTGGGCCCGGTGGCCCTGCTTCGCTACCTTTTCCCCCTGACTCTGGCCACCCCTCTGCTTCTGGGAATGCTGTTTCAGAGAAAGCCTATTGTCCGCAAGCGCCCCAAAAGCGGCAAAAAGACGCCTGTGAGGGCATGATCGGCGTATTGTTGGAAACATTATTGGGAGTATCATTATGAATTCTGTAAAAAAAAGAGAGCCCCTTCCCGATATCCTGAGGGGCTTTGCCATTCTTCTGGTGATTCTGGGCCATTGCATCCAGGAGGGCAGCGGCACAGCCTTTCACGAAAATTCGTCTTACTTTTATGATAAGCTGTATCAATTCCTGTACAGCTTCCATATGCCCCTGTTCATGCTGATCAGCGGGTATTTCGCCTGGAACGGCATGGCAAAGGCATCCGGCCCGGCACAGCGCCGGCAGCTCTTGAAGCGCAGAAGTCTCTCTCTGCTTCTTCCGGTACTGGCATGGACTGTGTTCGAACAACTGTGGCTTTTTCTGGAAAGCGGGGGAACGGCGGCCTCCTTCAGCTCCTTTCCCGCCTTTATTAAAGCCTTTGCCCTGGGGCTGGTTTCCACCGGCTGGTTTCTCTGGGCCGTATTTTGGTGTTTTTTGATCGTCTACGTACTGCACTTCTTTTTCCGGGATTCGCCTGTTTTGTACGGCCTGGGATTCCTGGCCATGTTTGTGACCCCGGACGGTCTGGGGCTGGGGGCATACAAGTTTATGTTTCCTTATTTTTTGGCAGGCTTTTACTTTCACCGTTTCAAAAGCCGGGAGACGGCTGCCTCTCCTGAGACTCCGGCTTCTGCCCAGGGATCCCGGGAACCACGCATTCCGCTGCGGCTCCCAAAAAATGACTGGCTGAGAATCGCCGTCCCGGGGGCTGTTTTTGGTGTTCTTTTTCTGTTTTTTGACGAATCCTCCATGATCTATCTGAGCGGATATAAGCTGATCGGCAAGGATCCTCTGTTACAGCTTTCCATCGATCTGTACCGGATGATCATCGGGTTTGCCGGCGCGGGCTTCTTTATCCTGCTCTGGAAAAAAATATGGGAGCTGACGGGAAAGCATCCCTTCCCCATACTGCGCACATTGGGACAAAACAGCCTGGCTCTGTACATGATATCCGGAGAAATCTGCCTGATCGCCGGCCTGAAGCTTGGTCCCCTCCTTTTTCCGAGTCATCTGCTGAACCTGGCGGAAGCCGCCGCAGTAACGGGAATCTCCCTTCTTCTGTGCCTGCTGCTGAAACGGATTCCCGTACTGCGTCTGCTCACCGGAGACATGGGCCTTCTCCTCAAAAAGGATCCCGGATCAACTGCCTCCTGATCCGGGATCCCTCCTTATTTACATCCAATCGCTTAAATCCGTCATTCGCTTACTCTTCTACCTTCTCCAGGGCAATTGTCACCTGTTCCCCGTTTACGTTCCACTCCTTTTCCACGGCAAAGCTTTCTCCGCGGGTCAGCGCCTGTGCCAGCACCTTGCCGCAGATGGCTTCGCTGTTCCTTTCGGCCAGCCCGGCCAGCTTTTCATTGCCGTTTAAGGATACCCGGATATGGTCCATTACCTCAAATCCGGCCTCCTTTCTCATGGTCTGGATCTTGCTGATCAGCTCGTATACAAACCCTTCCTCAATGAGGGCCTCCGTCAAGTTGGTGTCCAGCACCACCGTCAGGGTATTATTTTCCTGGGACACATAGCCCTCCTTCTGAGCCGCATCGATGAGCAGATCCTCCCGGGTCAGCTCCACATCCTGCCCGTTCACCTCAAAGGCAAGATGTCCCTCCGCGTTCAGCTGGTCCATGGCCTGGTTGCCCTCCAGCGCCGCCAGCGCCTTCTGAATCCCGCCCAGCAGTTTTCCGTACTTGGGTCCCACGGTGCGAAGCTGGGGCTTGAAGGTATAGGAGGTAAAGTCTCTCACGTCATCCGTGAAGACTACTTCCTTCACATTCAGCTCCTCTCTGATAATGTCCACATAAAAATCCGCCAGAGTAAAGTCCGCCTTGATATACATCCTGCCCACAGGCTGACGGTTCTTCAGGCCGCCGTCATTGCGGCAGGCTCGTCCCATGACCACCACATTCAGTACATCCTGCATATCCTCTTCCAGCTTTTTGTCGATAAGGCTCTCCTGAACCACCGGATAGTCGCACAGATGGATGCTTTCAGGAGCGGCGCTGTCGATGCTGCGCACCAGGTTCTGATAGATCTCCTCTGTCATAAAGGGGATCATGGGAGCGGCTGCCTTGCAGATGGTTACCAGCGCGGTGTAAAGAGTCATATAGGCATTGATCTTGTCCTGCTCCATTCCCTTGGCCCAGAAGCGCTCTCTGCTGCGGCGCACATACCAGTTGCTCATCTCGTCCACAAATTCCTGCAGGGCCTTTCCGGCCTCCGGAATCCGGTACTGATCCAGGTCCTTGTCTACCTCTCCCACCACCGTATTCAGCCGGGACAAAAGCCACCTGTCCATGGCAGGCAGTTTATCATACTCCAAGGTATATTTTGTGGCGTCAAAATTGTCGATGTTGGCGTACAGCACAAAGAAAGCATAGGTATTCCACAGGGTACCCATGAATTTGCGCTGTCCCTCCACCACGATCTTTCCGGAAAAATTCTTGGGCAGCCAGGGCGCCGCGCAGGTGTAAAAATACCAGCGGACCGCATCTGCGCCATAGGTCTTCAGGGCCTCGAAGGGATCCACCACATTTCCCTTGGATTTACTCATCTTCTGACCGTTTTCGTCCTGCACAAGCCCCAGCACAATCACGTTTTCATAAGGCGCCTTGTTAAACAGAAGGGTTGATTCCGCCATCAGGGAATGGAACCATCCTCTGGTCTGATCCACCGCCTCGGAAATGAACTGGGCAGGAAACTGTGCTTCAAACAGCTCCTTGTTCTCAAAGGGATAATGGTGCTGGGCAAAGGGCATGGCTCCGGAATCAAACCAGCAGTCCACCACCTCCGGCACCCGCTGCATGGTCTTGCCGCACTTGGGGCAGGGGAACGTCACCTTGTCAATATAGGGCCTGTGCAGCTCCACCTTTGCATTTTCAGGATTGCCGCTCAGCTGCGCCAGCTCCTGCCTGCTGCCCACGCAGTGCTGATAGCCGCACTGGCATTCCCAGATATTCAGCGGAGTTCCCCAATAGCGGTTCCGGGAGATGGCCCAATCCTGAATATTCTCCAGCCAGTTGCCGAACCTTCCCGTGCCGATGGATTCGGGAATCCAATTTACCGTATTGTTGTTGCGGATCAGGTCATCTCTCACCGCCGTCTCCCGGATATACCAGGATTCTCTGGCATAATAGATCAAAGGGGTGTCGCATCTCCAGCAGTGCGGATAGCTGTGTTCAAATTTAGGGGCATCAAAAAGCAGTCCCTTTTCCTCCAGATCCCTCAGGATCATAGGATCTGCCTTCTTCACAAAGACGCCTGCATAGGGGGTCTCCGCCGTCATCTCTCCCTTACTGTCTACCAGCTGCACAAAGGGAAGGTCATAGATGCGTCCCACCTTGGCATCGTCCTCACCGAAGGCCGGCGCGATATGCACCACGCCGGTGCCGTCCGTCAATGTGACATAGCTGTCGCAGACCACATAGTGAGCCTTTTTCCCCTGATTGGCACAGATTTCGTCGGCACAGTCAAACAGCGGCTCATATTCCTTATATTCCAGGGCTTTTCCTGAAAAGGTCTCCAGAACCTCATAGGCGGCTTGCTTTCCCAGCACCGTATCCAGCAGGGCCTGCGCCATATAATAGGTGTAACCGTCCGCAGCCTTCACCTTCGCGTAGGTCTCCTCCGCATTCACACAGAGCGCCACGTTGGAAGGCAGCGTCCAGGGAGTAGTGGTCCAGGCCAGAATGTAGGCATCCTCTCCCTTTACCTTAAAACGGGCAATCGCGGAGCGTTCCTTCACGTCCTTATAGCCCTGAGCCACCTCCGCGGTGGAAAGAGGCGTTCCGCAGCGGGGGCAGTAGGGCACGATCTTAAAGCCCTTGTACAGCAGGCCCTTGTCCCAGATGGTTTTCAGCGCCCACCACTCGGACTCGATGTAATCATCATGATAGGTGACATAAGGATCATCCATATCCGCCCAGAAGCCTACACTGCCCGAGAAGTCCTCCCACATGCCCTTATATTTCCAGACGCTCTCCTTACACTTATCGATGAAGGGTTCCAGGCCGTACTTCTCGATCTGCTCCTTGCCGTTTAGACCCAAAAGCTTTTCCACCTCGATCTCCACCGGGAGCCCATGAGTGTCCCATCCGGCCTTCCTGGGCACCATGTATCCCTTCATGGTCCGATATCTGGGGATCATATCCTTGATAGTCCGTGTCTCCACATGCCCGATATGGGGCTTGCCGTTGGCCGTGGGCGGCCCGTCATAAAAAGTGTAGGCAGGACCGTCCTTCCGAAGCTCCAGGCTCTTTCTGAAAATATCATTTTCCTTCCAGAACTGTTCTACGGCTTTTTCACGGTCTACAAAGTTTAAATCGGTGGATACCTGTTTGTACATTTTACCCTTCCTTTCTTTTCCGGATCCTCTTTGAATCAAGATCCCTTTGAAAAATTTTCGGAAAAATAAAAACCCTGTCCCGTAAAAGGACAGAGTTTATTTTCTCCGCAGACCACCTGTTACAGCATACGTCCCTGCCCGAAGAACACAGCCCCTGCAATGCCGGCACTCGGAAAAATGCGGCATTCCGGAAAGCAAAACGTCCAATAAGCGCGGGATAATATGTTTCCCGATAACGGCGGGACTCCGTCCGGAACTACTCATGAGAGCTTTACGCAAAAGCTTCCGCCTCCCTTTTGTCCCGGCTGCTCGAAAGTGATTTTCATGGTTCCCCTACCGGCGCCGGTCTTTCACCCTCACCGGCTCGCTTTGGCTTTCCTGAAACCACTACTCTCTTCGTCATCGCATTTTTTCCTATTAATATTGCCATTATAGTCAACGCATTTTCAATTGTCAAGATTTTCTTTGTTGGAAAATAAGGCAAATTGTGTTATGCTGTTAACAAAATGCCGCCATGAACAGCAGCAAAACCATCATTGCCAAATCCCACAGGAGGGACAATCCCATGGACAGACAAAATCTTACCTTAATGACAGATCTCTACGAGCTCACCATGATGCAGGGATATTTTCGCCACAAGGACCGGAATGAGACCGTGATTTTTGACGCCTTCTACCGAAGTAATCCCTGCGGAGGCGGATATGCCATCTGCGCAGGACTGGAGCAGGTAATCCAGTACATCCGGGAGCTTCGCTTTGAACAGGAGGACCTGGACTACCTGGCTTCTCTGGGCATTTTTGATTCGGATTTTCTGGACTATCTGAAAGACTTTCGGTTTTCCGGCGATATCTATGCCATTCCCGAAGGCACGGTCATGTTCCCCAGAGAGCCCATCATCAAGGTCATCGCTCCCATTATGGAGGCTCAGCTGGTAGAGACGGCCATTCTGAACATCATCAACCACCAGAGCCTCATCGCCACCAAGGCCGCCAGAGTCTGCTATGCCGCCAGAGGCGACGGCATTATGGAATTTGGCCTGCGACGGGCTCAGGGCCCGGACGCGGGAACCTATGGCGCCCGGGCTGCCATGATCGGCGGATGTATCGGCACCAGCAACGTGCTCTGCGGCCAGTTGTTTGACGTGCCGGTAAAGGGTACCCATGCCCACAGCTGGATCATGAGCTTCCCTGACGAATACTCCGCTTTCAAAGCCTACGCGGATATGTACCCCGAGGCCTGCATCCTGCTGGCGGACACCTACGACACCTTAAAATCAGGCGTACCAAACGCCATCCGGGTATTTACGGAAATGCGCAGTGCCGGTGTTCCTTTTGGGCTTTATGGCATCCGCCTGGACAGCGGCGACCTGGCCTATTTGTCTAAGGAAGCCCGCAAAATGCTTGATGCGGCAGGCTTCCACGACGCAGTAATCTCCGCCTCAAACGACCTGGACGAATACCTGATCGACAGTCTGAAGGCCCAGGGCGCCGCCATCACCTCCTGGGGTGTGGGCACCAACCTGATCACCTCCAAGGATAATCCTTCCTTCGGCGGCGTATACAAGCTGGCGGCCATCCAGGCCGATGACGGCAGCTTTATTCCCAAAATAAAGCTCTCGGAAAATTCGGAGAAGGTCACCAACCCCGGGAACAAAAAAATATACCGGGTTTATGATAAGGAAAACGGCAAGATCCGGGCGGATCTGATCTGCCTTGCAGACGAAGAATACAACGAGGACGCGGATCTGCTTCTCTTCGATCCCCTGGAGCCCTGGAAAAAGACGTTTCTCACAGGCGGCTCCTACACACTGCGTCCTCTCATGGAGCAGATCTTCCGGGCAGGACAGTGCTGCTATGCCTCGCCAAAGGTCATGGATATCCGCTCCTATTGTCAAAGTGAGCTGAATACTCTTTGGGACGAGACCAAGCGGCTGGTAAATCCTCACCAGGTGTATGTGGATCTGTCCCAGCGCCTATACGACACCAAGCTTGCGCTTCTGGAAGAGATGAGCGGACAGTAATACGAACCGTTCATAAAATATCCTACTGCTCCATCTGCCTTCCCAGGAAACCGGCGGCAGACAGGAGCAGTTTCTGTTCCACCTCACCCATACGGTTTTTATTATCGTTCTGCAGAAGCACCACACTGCCGATGATATCCCCCTCACAGAGAATAGGGGTGATGGCTTCATGCTGATAATCACCGTTTCCTTCGTCACAGATGCTGATAAAGTTCCGGTCTCCCTTTGTGGCAAGCAGGGTTTCTCTGTTGTGAACCTTTTCATCCAGCTGCTTGCTGACGGATTTGTTTACCAGCTGCTTGTACCCCCCTGCGGCGGCAATGAACTGATCTCTGTCCGCGATCAGGGCCGCATGCCCTGACACCTGGGCCAGGCTTTCAGCATATTGCTTGGCAAACGTGGTCATCTCCCCGATGGGGGAATATTTCTTCAGGATGATCTGACCTTCCTTGTCCGTGAAGATTTCCAGCGGATCCGATTCCCGAATATGCAGTGTCCTGCGGATCTCCTTGGGAATAACGATTCTTCCCAAGTCATCTATTCTTCTGACGATACCAGTTGCTTTCATAAAAAAATCCTCCGTTTATCAGTTTTCGTATCGCAATGCAAAGAATCCTTGCATATATTTCCTCGAAAAGGAATGATACTATTATCTGTAAACAGAGGATTTTTATACCTTGGTATTCAAGAGCCGTTATCCGCCGAATCCAAAATTTTTTCCACCTGTGCGGCTGCAATCCAATGGTCTGCCTGCATGCCATTTATGGCAATGCAGGCGGGCCGTTGGATTAGCAACCCACTCCCAAATGAGCAAAATGCGGATGCGCAAGCAGACGCAGAAGCGCGTAAGCGCGGGTTTTGCGAATGTGGGAGTCAGGTTGGATGCTCCAAGGAGCGTCCAACCGCACAGGTGAAATTTTTTTCGTAATCTTCATAATTACCATATTGCTTCCAGAGATCTATCATCATTTCATAGCGTTCCAGCGCCAGACCGGTGTATACGCAGTTGGAGGTGGAAAACACGTACCCTCTCCCGCAGGCCATGCCCTCTTTCAATGCACGCAGCACATCCTGACGGCATTCCTCCTCCGTTCCTGTCTGGAGAAGCCCGCAGTTTACATTTCCGATCAGAGCAATGTCGTTTCCGATGATTTTTCGCACCTCCGGAATACTCACTCCTCCCTGAGGATCCAGAGAGTGAATGGCATCGGGTTTACAGTCCGCCATCTGCTTCAGAATCGGCATAATGTTCCCGTCCGTATGTTTAATGGTATAATATCCCATTTTGCGGTACTCCGATATCACCTCCTTCAGAAACGGAGCAATCAGCATGTCAAAATATTCCTGACTGAAAAACGGATTGACATTGAAGCAGTAGTCTGCGCAAAGAGCATAGCCGTCCAGCAAATGCCCCCGCTCATGCAGCTTTCTTGCATATTCCAGCGATTCCTCCAGCCGGACCTTCGTTTCATCGTTCAACCCTTCCGGGTCTTCCAGCATCCGAACGGAAAAATCCATCATATTTTCGCCATCGGGAATGGACCAGGTGGGATCTCCATGCTTCATAATGAAAAACTCATCCCCGCTTTTTTCCCGGATCAATTCCAAAAGCCATTGAGCATTTTCCATTCCGCCCGGGTTGGGATGAATAAAAATGGCGCTGTGGCCATAGGCTCTGGCAGTGTCAATATATATATGAGCCATTTCATTCATATGAAGGCTTCTCTCGGTACTGCTCATCTGATCCCACTGCTCATAATAGCGATGGGAGGGGTGAACCTTTCCAAACTTCTCCATAGTCAGAAAATAAACAAGCTCAAAGGTTGGAACCTGCCCGCCTATGGGCTCGCATTTTAATGTTTTGATAAACCTTTCCCGATGCGTCATTTATTCTCTCCTCTCTTCATGTCTGCTGCCTTTTCCTTGGTAATATTCCTCTGCCGCCGCAAAAAATGCATCAATATTTTCCCACCTTGACATGGGCGGGATGTCACAGCCGGAGGAGAGCACAAAATTCTCATACCCGCCGCATTTTTCCATCAGCTCCAGAGTGGCCCGGCGGATGGATTCCGGTGTACCGTTTCGGAACTGTGCCGCCGGATCCACATTTCCCATGACGATCGTATCTTTCGGGACTCCCTGGAGAATCTCTTCCATATCTACGGCATTTCCAAAGTGATAAGCCGCCGCCCCTGTCCGCAAAATAGAAGACAGCATGGGAACGGTGCTGTTTCCGCAGTTATGATAGATCACAATAAACCCATCCTCCTGCACTGCCTCTACGATCTCCTTCACATACCTTTCTGAAAATTCTTCCGCCAGCGCCGGAGACAAAAGTCCTGCCAGCGGCTCCGCAATGATCACCCCGTCTGCTCCGGCCTCCCTGTAAGCCAGGCAGTATGCCTTTAAAAATGCTGATGCTTTTCCCAGCACCATATGTACTGTCTCCGGTTCCTCATAGCACCGAATCATAATTTCCATCACATCCATCAGGCGGCCCGCCAGAGAATAGGGACCTATTACCCCTGCCAGCACCGGCCTGTCCGTGATGCTTGCTGACGCCTTCCGTATAGCCTCCAGATACAGGCCGGTCCTGCCGCTGCCCACCGCAGGGATTCGCAGCCTCTCCGCTTCCTCTCGGGTTCTCACAATACTGCCGATGATCGTGGGAACTTCATCCTCTGAAGCCTGGACAGATGCCCCAAAGCATTCCGCTTCCACCGAAAGATCCATAAGACTCACCGCCGCGGCAGCATTTATGCGTTTTGACACCTCCGTCATTCCCCTGGCCTGGGCATTCCCATCATTGATCAGCTCCTTCACCGTAATTCCCAGCAGCTGAACCGCCGGAAATGATAAGATGGGCAGAGGCGCCTTTACGGACGCCTGCCTCAGCTCTTCCAGCCATTCCTTCATGTTTCTTTTCATTCCCGTTCCCCTTCCTTCTGCCGGCGGAAGTCAATACCGCGCCAAAGTAGGTCACCGTATTCGGTCCATTAATATATTTCATACCGCACTGCTTCGATAATCTGAATACATCGATCCCGTAAGCCTCAAGAGACGATATGGCCGTTTCCGGGTATCTGCACGGTATGCCTGTCTTTTTTCCGCACACCGGACAAAGCCGGCATCCACCGGCTCCCAGATGCAGCACTTGCAGGACGCCTTCCAGCTGCGGAAGCTTTTTCACCTGCCGGACCAGATCATTATGCCGGGCTCCGGCTTCCAGCATTCCTTCAAAGTCATAAGCATCCTCCAGCACACTTACCGTCTGATAAACGATGGCATATTCATAATTCCCCGCCTCTTTTATCAGCTTCTCCACCGGCCCTATATCCGGTGGACACATGTAGCTTTTCCCGTAGTTTCCGCAGGAATTGCTCTCACACAGCTTTCGGAATTCCGGTTCAAAGAAAACCTTCGAAACCTTCACCACCGCTGCCGCCGAAGCCCCCAGTTCCAATATGGCCTGTATGATATCTTCATGCTCTTCACACATTGCCTCCTCCACCGACTTCCCAACCGGCATTCCTGCGCCGCCCTTCCCGGCAGAACTTCACTTCTACTGCTTGATACCTGCCGCCAGGACCCAATGTCCTACGCCGCCCCTTCCTGGCAGAACTTCACTGCCGCATCTGCAGCGCTGGCCGCATCAGGCGTATACTTATCTGCACCGATCTGCCGACAGAAGGCCTCCGTCACAGGCGCCCCTCCGATCATGATCTTCACCTTGTCACGGATATTGGCTTTTTCCGCCTCCTTCACCACATCGGCCATGACCTGCATGGTAGTGGTCAGCAGCGCGGAACAGCAAATGATCTGACAGCCCTGCTCCACTGCGGTCTTCACATAAGTTTCCGGGGCCACATTGGTTCCAAGGTCGATCACCTCCAGGCCCTTTCCCTCCATCATCATCTTTACCAGATTCTTTCCGATATCATGAAGATCTCCCTTCACCGTACCGATACACACCTTCCCTGCCGCCTTCGCGCCGTTCTCCGCCAAAAGAGGCTTGATCAGCGCCGCTCCCATGTTCATGGCCCGGGCAGCTACCAGCACATCCGGCACAAACACCTCGTTCTTTTTGAATTTTTCTCCTATAATATCCATGCCTGCCAGCAGCCCATGATCCAGAATCTCCCTGGCATCCAGTCCATCGTCTATGGCCTTCTGTACCAGTTCCTTCACAACGTTCGCTTTACCCTTCTGCAGGTTCTCAGATATTTCATTCAAAATACTCATTGCCTTACCTCCCCGGACTTCGGATCATTATGAATGTATTTGCCTCTTTTTTACCGCTTTTTTGGCTCTTTATTGGCTGACTCTCATTGTAGCACCCTCCTTTTTTGCTTTCTTGTAATTTATTGTTCTGTCTGGTAGTATTTTGTCTCAATTTTCATTGACATTGGCTGCAAACAAATGCATACTGAATCTGTAGACCTGAAATGCACAGATTTATAATACCCGAATTATGGAGGATATATGTCCACAGCCCCCGGCCTGCCTTTTAATCTGGAGCTTGCAAAGGCCTGCTCCCATGCTTTTTCCATATCCACAGGAATCGGCTGTACCGTTTCGGACACCCAGGGTGTCACACTCTGCGAACACGGCTATGGCTGTTCCAGCTGCGAGCTGTGCAGCATTGCGGGAGAGCCTCAGGATACCTGTGTCTGCGCCCACAATTACGGGATGGATGCCGCCTCCCGTTTCGGAGGGCGATATGTCTACTTTTGTCCTATGGGGCTGACCTGCTTTGTTTCCCCCATCATCGGCGATACATCTAATGCCGCCCGAATCACCGCAGGCCCCTTCATTATGGTGGAGAAACAGGATTTTATTGATTGTGAGCTCTCGGACAGATTTTCCGATTCCTCCCATGGGCTGAAGCAGGCTCTCCAATTCCTGGAAAAGGTCCCCATGGTCACTCCCGAAAAGGTTCAGGAGCTGTCCATTCTTCTTTTTATGGCGGCAGGGTTTATGAACAATCTGTCCGAAGAAAGCCGCTTCATGGCAATGGCCCGGTCAGATTCCTTACAGATGGAGATCAACGCCTATATTCTGCAGATGAAGCAGGAAGCCTCTTCCTTTGGATATCCCTTCGATCAGGAAAGAGAGCTGTTAGACAGTATCTCCCATTATGATACAGAAAAAAGCCTCCGCATTCTGAAAAAGCTCCTGGCTCAGCTGCTTGTCAATGGAGGCGGAAATATAAAATGGATTAAGGCCCGTCTTTCAGAGCTTCTGGTAATGATATCCCGTACAGCTATCAACTGCGGCGTGCAGGACAAGGAGGCCATGTACCTGCTGAAGCGTTTCCGAAAGGCTTCTCCTTCCCTGGGAAGCTTTGATGATCTCAGTGCATGGCTGGTTAAACTGCTGGAGGATTTTCTGAACAGCTTTCTTCGATATCCTGAGGCAAAGCATTCCTCTTCCATAAACAGCTGTATTCAATATCTACATGCCCACTACTCCCGGCAGGTCTCCCTCCTGGAGACTGCTCAATACATCGGTCTGTCTCCTTCCTACCTGAGCCGGATTTTTAAAGCGGAAACCGGAATTTCTCTTAATCAATATTTGAATCAGATCCGCATTTCCAAAGCAAAGAAGCTGCTCCGCCATACGGAACTGAGGCTTTTGGATATTGCATCCCTTACCGGATTCGAGGATCAAAGCTACTTTACCAAGGTCTTTCGGCGGATAACAGGAATATCGCCCCTGGCTTACCGTCAAAAAGCACAGCTCCCTGCTTCCGACCAGGAAGAGCATATTTAACGTTACTTTTCACGGCTTCGCCGTTCAAAGCAACTTGATGCCCAGCGCGTGCTGTCTCCCGAATTTCCTAAGATATCTCTTTGCAGTCCATAATGGTATCTGCAGCCTGTTTTGCAATCTCTGCAGAATGTCGCTTTCGTCAAGGCCAAATTCATATCCGGCTTCTATGATTTCTTCAGCCCTTCCTTCTCTTCTCCCTTCTCTTCTCCCTTCTCTTCTCCCTTCTCTTCTCCCTTCACTTCTTCCTTCTCTTGCTATCGTGTCAAATAGTGTACACATCCTCCCGCCCTCCTTTGCAAATACTTCGTAATCTATGTCACACCCAGCCGCGCCGGCTGCCGCCATGATAACCTCTATCTCTGTTCTGTGCTTTCTGCAATATTGTATTGCCTTTTTCTTTGTTTCATCTACAGGCACACTATGATCCAAAATAATTCCAAGTAGTCGAAACAGGTCTCTGTTATTACGGTTATGAAATACAAGGTTGTTACGCCTCGCCTCTACGAGAAGCATCCGATAATCATTTACAAATTTTTCCATCCCCGGCGGAATATCCAGCATCCCATGCAATGTCGTCACTCCGTCCCATGGCTTCTCACCATAGTAAACCACTATCGTGATTACGGGAATCAGCTTATCCGTCTTTTTCATTCCTGACAAAAATTCATTCCCGCTTATGCCAGTAACCAAATCCGCGTCTTCTTTCCTTCTATTCCGATACCTTTGTTTCTTCCTGTCATACTGCTTTTTGTACGCACTGTAATCATATCCCATCACCCTCATAGGCATAGCATAGTGAATGTGACTCTGGCTTTCTTTTCCCAACAGCATAAGTCCTATGCCCTGCTTCCCCGGGCTTCTGCAGACCATAAAATTATCACGGGACGCATTGATACTTTCCAGGCAGGCTCCATGTCTTAAAATAACTGCCCCATCCGGGTTCCCGCCTGTCAGCATTTCAGAACTGAATACCTGCTTTCCGTCAAACAGAACCGCGTTAAACAGGTCTGCAAATCGTTCCTCATTATCCCAATATTTTTTCAAAACAGTATCCGGACTGAGCTTTTTGGCTTTCTTTACTGCTTTTCTTCCAGATCCACTCCCAGCTTTTCTTCCTTCAGCTTTCGCTTGTTCTCGCACTATTGTCTCTTTTTTCCTTCCTGTTTGTGCCACTTATGCATGCTCCTTGCCAATTACACAGCATACGAAGACACCAAAACAAGAATGGTCTCGTATCCCATGCTTTATCTTTATATAATTTTGATCGGGATACTTACTGAATTCTTCCAAAAAATACCTGACTAATCAGAATATACTACATTCCAGATGTGATAATAAATATGCACTATTTTTCATAGTGTATCATGAATTTCTCTTATTAACAAGGATAAAATTGCATTTTCGCTGCTTCTTTTTTGTTGCTGTTCATGGAGTGGGGCCGCGAGGTGTTTTTGTGCGCTGTTTCCACAGAAGTGCGAGACGGCATGCGCACAAAATAAGCGTTTTGCTCATTTTGTGCGCATCGGATTCACTCTTCCATATATTCCCGGTACTCCTGCTCACTGGCAAAGAGAATGTATCTGCCTTCCACCAGTCCCATATATCCGCTTGCCGTATAATAGCCTTTCATATAGAGGTACCTCCTGTTCAGAATCTGTTTTCCTGTTCTGAAAAAAAAGTACCATATTTCAAGTCCAATAAAACTCTCTCAAAGTCAAATACGCTTCTATTTTCGGTATATACACTATTTTGCTTCGGTGTTCTCCTGATCCTTCAAAGGAAGCAGGATCTTCATTTCCTCCAGCAGATCCTCCGTTCGAAACAACAGCAGCTCCGCATCCCTTTCCACCATGCCTGTTTTCTTATATCGATAGGTGAAGGTCGGGGTGCCATATGCAGTAAATGTCAGCTTCTGCCCGTATTTGCGCAGCAGCTCCGGAATCCTCAGCGCATCCACCTCTGCATTTGGCAGAAATGTAAAAATAATCCTCTCGTTCTTTCCCCGGATCTCGGTCATGTAGAGCCTATGGGCCGCCACCCGGATCAGGGCGATCCGCAGCAGATGATCCACCGACTCCGGAATCTCCCCGAAACGGTCCAGAAGCTCATCCTTCATATCATCCCGTTCCTTCATATTTTCAATTCCGGCAATACGTTTATAGATATCCAGCTTCTGGGTCTCATTCACAATGTAAGCCGGCGGAATAAACGCATCCACATCCAGGTCAATCTGCGTAGTAAAGTCTTCCTGAACCGTAACGCCCTTCAGGGTGGACACAGCATCATTCAGCATCCTGCAATACAAATCGTAGCCCACCGCCTCCATATGTCCGTGCTGGCGCACTCCCAGCAGATTTCCGGCGCCTCTGATCTCCAGGTCCCGCATGGCGATCTTAAAGCCGCTGCCCAAATCGGTGAACTCCCGTATGGCCGTCAACCGTTTCTCTGCCACTTCCTTGAGCATTTTGTCCTTTCGATACATCAAAAAGGCATACGCAGTACGGTTGGAACGTCCTACACGCCCTCTCAGCTGGTACAGCTGGGACAGTCCCATATTGTCGGAATCATGGATGATCATAGTGTTTACATTGGAAATGTCCAGTCCTGTCTCAATAATGGTGGTAGACACCAGCACATCGATGTCACCTCCTATGAAATCGAACATAATCCTCTCCAGCTCATGCTCCTTCATCTGGCCATGGGCATAGACCACCGAAGCCTCCGGTACCAGCCGGGCGATCTGAGCCGTCACATCCGCAATAGTATTCACCCGGTTATAAACATAGTAGACCTGACCTCCTCTGGCCAGCTCCCGGGAAATGGCCTCCCGCACCATTTCCTCATTATATTCACAGACAAAAGTCTGGATAGGCTGACGGTCCTCCGGCGCTTCCTCCAGCACACTCATGTCACGGATGCCTATAAGGCTCATGTGAAGCGTCCGGGGAATCGGAGTGGCAGTCAGAGTCAGCACATCTACATTTTCCTTCAGCTTTTTGATTTTTTCCTTGTGAGCCACTCCGAAGCGCTGTTCCTCGTCTATAACCAAAAGCCCAAGATCCTTGAATTTCACATCCTCGGACAGCACCCTGTGGGTGCCGATCACAATGTCCACCATACCTTTTTGCAGATCCGCCACTGTCTTTTTGATCTGGGCAGGCGTGCGGAACCGGCTCATCAGCTCCACCCGGACAGGAAAATCCTTCATTCTCTGCACAAACGTATTGTAATGCTGCTGGGCAAGTATGGTGGTGGGTACCAGGTACACCACCTGCTTGTTTTCCTGAACAGCCTTAAAGGCGGCCCGGATGGCGATCTCCGTCTTGCCGTATCCCACATCCCCGCAGATCAGTCGGTCCATGATCTTGCTGCTCTCCATGTCCGCTTTCGTCTCGGCTATGGCATTCAGCTGATCCTCCGTCTCCTCAAAGGGAAACATCTCCTCAAATTCCCTCTGCCATATGGTATCCTTTTCATAGCGGTAGCCTGAGCTTGCCTGGCGCAGAGCGTAAAGCTCCACCAGATCCTTAGCCACCTCACTGACGGCGCTTCGGACCTTTGTCTTTGTCTTCTCCCACTCCTTTGATCCAAGCTTATTCAGCTTCGGACTTTTGGCATCGGAGGATGCATATTTCTGGATCACGTCCAACCCCGTGGCCAGCACATACAGATTTCCGCCGTCACGATACTCGATTTTGATGTAATCCTTCACCACGCCTTCCATCTCTACCTTTTCAATGCCACGGTAGATTCCCAGACCATGGCTCTCATGAACCACATAATCCCCGATCCTCAGCTCATTGAAGTCCTTGATTTTCTGTCCCTGATAAAGCTTCCTGGGCTTCTTTTTTTTCTTCTCCGCTCCGAAAATGTCCGTCTCGGACAGCACCACGAACTTAAGCAGGGGGTATTCAAATCCTTTATTTACATGTCCGTAATAAGTGACTACCTCCCCTGACTGAACCTCCCTCAAAGGATCCTCCGTGTAAACGGCTGTCAATTCCTGATCCCGCAGATCCTCTGCCAGACGTCTGGCACGGGTCCGGGAGCCGGACAGCAAAAGTACACGGTATCCATTTTTCCGAAACTGCTTCAGGTCCTTCACCAAAGCCTCAAAGCTGTTATTGTACGGAGCCACATTCCTGGCTCCCACATCCACCCTGCTTCCGGCTCGAAAGTAGCCGCCCTTTCCGTCCATGGTGGAAACCAGAACCACATTGCCTCCCGAAAGCCTGGCAGCCACCTCCTCCCCGCTGTAGAGAATATTCATCTGCCCCGGCAGAATATACCCTTTTTCCGCCCTCTGTGTCATACTCTCCCGAAATTCCAGCTCCACCGCATCCGCCTGCTCCCGGATCCTTGCCGGCTCTTCCATGAAAAAAGCGGGATACGAGCCGCCCCTGACCTGGCCTGCTATATGATTCAAAAGCTCCGGCAGCGTCACGGTTTCCTCATAGAAATACCGGATATACCCCTCCAGATTGGCCTTGCTCTGAAATTCCACCAGCTGTTCCCTCAGCTCCTTTACCTGAGAGGCGATTCTGTGCGCCTCCTCCGGCTTATGGTCATCCCGGAAATACTTCTCCTGCTGCCTGGCCTCCTTCTCCAGAGCTTCCATTCCTCTCCGAATCTGGTCATCGTCCAGTACAAACTCCGAGGCCGGATACACGGAAATACTCTCCAGTTTTTCGATGGATCTCTGACTAAGCACATCAAAGCTGCGGATGGATTCCACCTCATCCCCCCACAGCTCAATCCGATACGGATTTTCCTCCGTCAGGTCATAAATGTCCACAATCCCGCCGCGAATGGAAAACTGTCCCGGACTCTCCACCTGATAGGCATTCTCATAACCAAAGGAAACCAGCTTCCGGGCCAGATCCTTTTCCGCCAAACAGCCTCCCTGCTGCAGCTCTATGACCGCCGTCTCTCTGTCCCACATGGCCAGCGGCGTCATCAAAGCGGCATAGGTGGTGACAATGGTAACCGGCTTTCCCTCCAGCAGACGCCTCATGGTCCTGACCCGCTCCTTCACCAGCTGGTTTCCATGAATGTCCGCCTGAAAAAAGATCAGATCCTTGGCCGGATACAGCATTGTATTTCTATCGTAAAACTGATATTCTTCAAAAATGTCTCTGGCCCTCAGATCGCTGTAAGTAACGATAACCTTGATCCCAAGGCCTTCGCTGAGGCCATAGATCATGTGCAGCTTCTGGGAATCCACACAGCCTGTGAGTGCCATAGGCTCGCTCTTCCTGCGCAGCGCCGCCCTCATATGGTCAAATTCCGCCAGCTCCCCAAGCGGCGCCAGTAATGCCTGCATTTCGTTATCCCCCTTCAACCTTTCTGTTAAAATCATTCATGGCCGCATCAGCCCCCTGGTCTATGATCCTGCGTACTGCATCCGCCGCCCTCTCCGCGGCCTCATCCATAACCTTCCTTTCCGGTCCGGAAAAACGGCCCAGCACATAATCCGCCAGCTCCCATCCCCGGGGCTTTTCCCCCACACCCATTTTCACCCGTATAAAAGTATCGTGCCCCAGCATGGCAATGATATTCTTCAAACCATTATGTCCGCCTGCGCTCCCTTTTTTGCGGATGCGTATCTGCCCCACATCCAGGCTTACGTCATCAGAAATTACAATCAGCTCATCTGTCTCATCCGCCTTATAATAATCCAACAGCGCCCTGACACTTTCTCCGCTGAGGTTCATAAAGGTCTGGGGCTTTGCCAGAATACACTTCTGCCCCGCCACAACCCCTTTACCGATGAGGGCTTTATGCTTTTTTTCGGCAACAGAAATATTTTCCTGCTGCGCCAGAATTTCTATCACATCAAAACCAATATTATGCCTGGTTCCCCCATATTCCTTTCCGGGGTTTCCCAGGCCAACAATAATATACATTTTTACTTTTCCTTTCTCATATGGGGCCGATTCAGACTCCTCCGGCGCCATTCGGCCCTTTTCCTGTCTTGAATAAGATTTTATCATAGAATCCAAAACTACTCAATACGATTTTGAGGTTGATTAACAGTATATAACAGTTGACAACAGTTTTAAACTGTTATATACTGTTTGCAGGGAGGAAAGATAAATGCGCATTATCATAAACAGTTCTTCCATGGTTCCTATTTATGAACAGATTACAGACCAGATCAAAGCACTGATTCGATGCGGAGAATTGAAGGCAAATGACAATCTGCCCTCCGTCCGCACACTGTCAAAGGAACTTAAGATCAGCGCCCTGACTGTTAAAAAGGCCTATGACAGTCTGGAAGAAGACGGATTTACAGTGACCATTCATGGAAAAGGAACCTATGTGGCATCCGTCAGTCCCCAGCTTCTTCTGGAAGAACAGAAAAAGGAACTGGAGGCCGATTTGGATACGGCAGTACAAAAAGGCAGAAGATACGGAATAAGCGATGAGGATATCCGAAGCTTATTTGAGTTGATTATGGACAGTTAAGCAAAACGCCCGCCATAGAAGGGCGGAAAGGTATCAGTATGTTAAAAATTGAACAGTTGCAAAAAAAATTTGGAACATTCTCCCTGGATTGCTCCATGGAGGTTAAGCCCGGCTGCGTCACCGGCCTGGTAGGACAAAACGGCGCCGGGAAAAGTACTACATTTAAAGCTGTTCTGGGCCTGATCTCTCCGGACAGCGGCACCATACACATTCTGGGCAAAGATCTGAGACAGTTTGGCGCCAGGGACAAACAGACTCTGGGAGTAGTCTTGTCGGATTCCGGTTTCAGCGGATGCCTTACCGTAAAGGACATTATCCCCATACTGGGCAGTCTCTACCCTGCCTTTGACAAAGCCTTTTTCCGGTCTCAGCTTCAAAAATTCGGATTGCCCCAGGACAAAAAGATCAAGGAATTTTCCACCGGCATGAAAGCAAAGCTGAAGGTTCTGACCGCCATCTCTCACAAAGCCCGGCTATTGATTCTGGATGAACCGACCGCAGGTCTGGACGTGGTGGCGCGGGACGAATTGCTGGAAATGCTGCGGGAATACATGGAGCAGGATGAAAACCGTTCCATCCTGATCAGCTCCCATATTTCCGGAGATCTGGAAAGCCTGTGCGATGATATCTATATGATACACCAGGGGAAAATCATTCTCCATGAGGACACGGATGTTCTGCTGGACCGTTATGCCCTTTTGAAAGCAGATCCCGGCCAGTTTGCCCGTATGGATAAGCAGTATCTCCTGCGTTTTCGGAAAGAAAGCTATGGCTGCAGCTGCCTGACAGACCAAAAGCAGTTTTATATGGAAAACTATCCAGACCTGGTCATAGAAAAGGGAACCATCGATAATGTGATTACCATGATGATTCGGGGAGAAAATTAAGTATACGGAAAGCGAGGAACGAATATATGAAAGGATTATTAATCAAGGACTTCAAGCTTATAAAAAATCAAAAAAACTCTCTGTTGATCGTCGCCGCCGTAGGCGCCGCCATGACAGCATACGCGGAAAACAGTTCCTTTCTTATCACGTACCTGGCCTTTGTCGGATCACAGTTTGCCAGAAATACCATAAGCTATGACGACTTTGACAATGGCAATGCATTTTTGTTTTCCCTGCCGGTCACACGGGAAGGTTATGCGGCAGAAAAATATATTTTCGGCCTGATGATCGGCGGCGGTGGATGGCTGTTCGGCACTGCAGCCGCCTTAATCGCAGGCGCTGTAAAAAACACCGGATCTCCCAAGGATACATTCATAATTGCCCTGATCCTTTTCCCAATCCTGCTGGTCTTTGTATCTATATCCATACCTTTTCATCTGAAATTTGGTGCAGAAAAAGGCAGTATTGTCATGGTCGTCACCGGCGGTATCCTGGCAGCGGCTTTTGTGTTGGCCGCTAAGCTGACAGAAGCTGCAAACATTAACCTGTCCGCCCTGGCAGACAAACTGCCCGCAATAGGAATGAAAACGGCGATCCTGGCAGCCTTTCTGACAGGCGCAGTCATTTTGCTGATATCCTTACGGATCAGCATCTCCATTATGAAAAAGAAGGAATTTTAGGATTTCCCCTGATTTTATTCCCTCCACAGGAGACACGACACCAAAGGCTTTACAGCCCTGTAATACTGCGCAGGCTCCTCCGTCTTTCCCGCAAGGCGCCTGTTTACTTCTCCCCTGATGGCTTTTCTGTTCTTCCTGTGAGCCGCTATGGCTTTATAGGTCTCCTCAGCTGCTCTCACATCAAGACGTCCATGCCAGAAGATTAATGCTATGAGATATACATTTCTCTTCTCCTCATCCGGTATCAGATATTCGGAAAATACTCGTGCGCACTCCTTGTCTCCCTTCAGGCGCAGGTAATACTGTTTTCCGGTTTCTGCCCCAAACAGACAAGTCAGTGCGGCATGCCATCCGCTCAGGTTCTTTACAGGAACTGCTCTGGCCACCTCAAGAATCATGGCTTTGACTCCGGCTTCCCAGGGAATACTGTTCACTCCGTTTTTTTGCTGTATTTGCTCCGTTGTCATCACAGCCTCAGGGCGGCATTCTCCTGTTTGCTCTGAGGCATTGTCCGCTCCCACAGTCCGCACTATAGCACATGCTTCAGAACATTCTACCGGGTCTCGCTCCAAAGCTTCCGGAGTTTCTTTTGCAATGGACGCCCTGGAAATTCCCTGTATTTCGCTCAAAGTGCTTCTCTCGCCTATCCTGCTTGTCAGTATTTCAAACCAGTCTGAAAGGCCTGAATCCCCACTCTTCCCGGCAGCCGGATCAGTTCCTGTTCTTTCTACATGCACCCCTCTCTCCGCCCCAAAATCAACAATTTTATTATAATCATTATCATTGGAAAGAATCCTATAATCGGCACCCGGATGCGCGGCGATCAAATAGGCCAAAACACCCGTCAGCTGTTGATCCAGCGCATTATTGCCCTCCACACATTCCACCCACCGGATCCTCCTGTTATACCGCTGCTTTAAATAATATTCTTCCAAAAGCCGGGAATGGTTCTTTGTGTAAAAGACCACAAGGATGTTTTTACCCTCCAGCCGTGGAATATATTCTATCCACCTGTCCCCTACATTCTCCGTATCAATCAGATAATATTTTCTCTTCTTCGGCTTTCCCTTTTTCATTAGTCCTGTCCTTCTATATTGATCTCTGCCATTTTAATAAACTGCCTCAGGCTCTCCGCACGCCTGGATACCAGCAGCCAGCGATCCAGCATCGCCGGATCTTTCTCCGAAAGCACCCGAGTTTTCAGCTGCTCCGAAGCTTCCCCCAGATCGCTTAACAGCAAAAGCAGACTTTCTGCTTTCCCTTCTGCTTTTCCTTCGGTCATACCAAGGGCTTTCCCTTCCACTATACCCTCAGCCCTGCTGTCCTCTATCAAATCGTTAATAGCCTTACACACATCGATATCCTCCTTGCCTTCCTTGGAATTTAACGCCTGCAGCGCCTTTGAATGAACCATAGTACCAAGAATATGACAGGTTTCTTCATCCAAATGACGGCATTCATCATGCTCTCCCAAGTAATCCATAAATTTCTGTTTGTCAGCTCTAAGAGCATACAATTCCAGCAGTGTCCTGAGCTCTGTCCGAAAAAGACTGTAATCCTCCAGCTTTGACAGGTTCAGGAAATGAAGCGGGTAATTGGGAACCAGACGGATCAATTCCTTCTTCAAGCTCTCATTTCTGCCAAAGTCCATCATATCATGCAGCGTTAATGGTCCCTCCCATTCCTCCTCGCCCCAATAAGCCACAAGTGTAATAACAGGAAAGAGTCGGTCCTGGGCCCGAAAACGATATAAATACTCTCCATCGTTCTTATAAAAGGAGCGCCTGCATTTCGCATTTTTCCTGCGTGACTGCTGGTACTTACGCCGGTTCATTTTCCGAATCTCCCTAAGCTGCCTGTTATATTGAAGCGCCTCCGCTACCAATACTCTGGCAGGCATACTGAAATCGGTTGTCTCCTGGTTTTCAAGGATCCACAAAGCCAGCACCTGGTTTCCCTGAAATTGTTTCATTGCCAAGTCACTATTGCTCTCTGCCCCTTCCTCTGAGTCAATCACCCCGCCGCAAGCAGCGGGGCATGGAAATTGAAACGCCCAAGGGGCGGGGTATTGACCCTCGCGGCATTCGTCAAATACCCATGCAAGCATGGTTATTTTCCTCATTGCTCGCGGGAATAAAGCCCTGTCGACGGGCTCTCCTGCAAATCCTCTGGAGATATCAGCTGTCTTCCTTGAAATATACCACCGTTCCACAGATCTGCATATCTTCTGTTGTCAGAAAAATATTCTCTCATTTCTTTGTCTGGTTTTCCCATTTTCCTCCTTCCAGGTAATATCCCTTTGCTGCAGGAAGAAAAAGCGCTTTCCACCTGCCGTTTTCATGTTTAGTTGCGTCTTGAAGCTGTGGCGAAAAGCCGGAAATAGAACCTCTTAGAACTGATATACCTCTCGCGGGCTGCGTCAGAAATCAGCTGATAAATAGATAGAATTTGATGGCCATTCGGCCGTTACATGTCTTGAATAAGGTCACTATACCATAAAATCAAGCTATATACAAGTGGTAGTTTTATAAACTTCAATAAGTTTTCGTCTAAGTGTTACTTTTCACGGCTTCGCCGTTCAAAGCAACTTGATGCACACAAATGGCCTGACACAATCATGAAGAATCACATTCAGGACAGCTTTATCTTTTGTAAAAGGCTGCTCTTTCTTTCTGCCCTGAATATGATTCCTCACTTATGTATTATAACATAATTAAATGAATTATCAAGATTTTTTTGTCTTTTTCTCTACCAAAAGACAAATCGCTGGTTACTTTTCACGGCTTCGCCGTTCAAAGCAACATGATGCACACAAAATGAGCCAAATTCGCTCATTTTGGCGCAGGCATTCTCGGGTTTTGCGTGCAAAATACGCACGAAAACACCTCGCGGCCCCTACCCGTGAAAAGTAGCAATCGCTGTTACTTTTCGCGGATCAATCCTCCCTCAAATACTCCTCCGGCACGTTGGTGATGAAATCCGTCATCCCCTTTTTCGCCAGAGCACAGAGGTCATACTGCACCGGCCAGCGCCTTTCTTTATAAAAAGGTTCTCTCCCGTTCCAGCCACGAACCGGCCTGTATACGGTCTGTGATACCGTTTCCCCGGCACTGCCGGTCTCCACACCATACTCCGAAATGCTTTCCGCGCTGGGATGAAGTGCATCCGCCAGGCTTTCCGCTTCCATACGCACACATTCTCTCACATCTCCCGCCAAAATCCCGGTGCTGACGCCTGCATTCAGCTCCTTCAGCATTCTGAGGGATTCCGGGTTAAAGGAGGAATAGAGCACATGGGATTCCATGTCATATTTTTTCACCAGCGCCAGAATTTTTTCTTCCATTCCCTCATAACGAACCCCGCCGTTTTTCAGCTCTATATTGATCATTGCCCCGGTGCTGGCAGAGTAGGGCTTCACCAGCGAAAGCACTTCTTCCATGCGGGGAATATACATACGTCTTGTGTCTACCGGACGATCTGATCCACTTTCACAATCCAGCTTTTCTCCGCCGGGCAGATTCCTCCCATCGGATTCCTCCCTGCCGCCAGACGGCTTTTCTTCATAATCCCATGCCTGGAACCTCATCTGCTGCAATTCCTGGCAGGTATAGTCTCTCAGGTTTCCGTCCACTCCCATCAGCCGGTTCAGGGTCTCGTCGTGGAACACCATGATTTCCCCGTCCTTGGAGAGCTGAATGTCCAGCTCGATTCCGGCGATGCCCGGAATGCGGCACGCGGCTTCAAAGGCCGGCAGGGTATTCTCCGGATAGCGGTAACAGCAGCCCCTGTGAGCCCATATTTTCACTCCCGAGGCCCTGTTTTTCCCCCGGAAGCTGCACAGCTGCCGTGCCCGTTCCTCCATAAAGGCCTCCACTACGCCGGCCATGGCCACCGAATCCTGCTCCGTAAGTCGGTAAGAATAGCCGTTATTACCATTGATGCTGGTCACAAATTCCCCGATCTCGTACCGCAGTCCGTCCCCCATAAAATTTGGCGTATAGGTCTCGATCTGTGCGGGATCCTCGTAACGTATCTGGAACTTTTTCGTAAGCCACCAGGGAGACTCCGCCAGAATGTAGCCCTTTGTTCCTGAGATCAGAAGCTGCCCCTCGGACTTGACGCCGATACCGGTCTTGGACATGGCCAGCCCATTCTCATAGGAAAACAAAATCTTTGTATATAAATCCACGCCGTTTTCCGCGGGAATACTGTTGATCTCAAATCTTTTGTAATCTGCCCCCAAAAGCTTGATAATGGGAAGCAGGGTGTAGCTTCCAAACTCCAGAAATGCGCCGCCGTACTGAAAATCGGCCATCTCCCGCAGCGCCGGGGTCGTCAGCCTGGAGAAGCAGGCTTCCACATCCCGGATCTCGCCGATTTTTCCGCTCTTAGCGATATTGATAATCTGAGTAAATCCGGGACAATAGGCTGTCTTGATGCCCTCCATCAGCACCGCATGATTTTCCCTGGCTATGGCAAACAGCTCCTTTGCCTCCCGACGGGAAAACGCCAGCGGCTTTTCGCACAGCACATGCTTTCCCTGCAAAAGAGCCCTTTTGGCATAATCATAATGGGTTTCATGGGGCGCGGCAATATAAATGGCATCCACCGAATCCAAAAATTCCTCAAAGGAATCACTGAATCCCTCCAGTCCCATCTCCGAGGCAAACTGCTGTACACTGTCTCTATGCGGATTGTATGCGCTGCATATATGCAGGCCGCTGACATATTTTGCCTCCGCCACGAATCTGGGCGCAATTCTTCCCGTTCCCACGATACCGGTACGAATAATGGGAAATTTCTCCCTCCGGAGCATAATTGTGGAAATACCCGGCGTCCTGTCAAGATATACCACCTGACAGAGCGGCTTCAGATAATCAAACATGCCTCTCCTGTCAGAGCCCATCGCGAAAATATCAACCTGATACTTCTGTATGTCCTCGATCTTTTGGCCCTCGTGATCCTCTATGATAATCTGATCCGCCAATCCTGTCTTTCTCACATTTTCGATCCGATCCAGCAGAGAATCCACCACATTGATCTTGCCCCGCTGCTGGTCATAATGCTCCGTGGTCACGCCCACAATAAGATAGTCTCCCAGCTCCCTGGCCCTTTTCAGTATATTATAGTGACCTTCATGAAACAGGTCATACGTGCCGTAAGTGATTACTTTTGTCATAGGAACCTCCGAATTAGTTATTGTATATTGACAGCTGTCTGTTTCTGTGTTCTCCTGGGACACCATTCCGCCGCTGGCATCCCCCAGGTGAATAATCCCCTGGGAATGGATTCCTCCGGGAACGGATGCTGCCGTGGCGAGGCCATATATATGGATGTCGCCTATTTTTCGCTGAATACCGTTCACAATGGCTACGAGCTGGAAAAGGTGTTGGGAATCCGTCCCATATGCTCAGTGAATGCTTTGATGAGGAAGTATGGAATTTTATTTTGGAAGGACGCAGAAACGGCAAAAGCGTACCGAAGATTATGTGCGAAAATGAAATCGACATCTTCCCTGCAATGAATATCACCCTGACATCCTGGATGCTCCCGGCGATATTTATTACCACGGATAATGGATCAACAAAAAATGATTTGCCCGATACCAGGATGTTTTCCTGCAGGAATTCCGTTTCCCGGAGATCACGGATCAGCAAAACCAGGAATACATGGATCGGATCACGAAAACCAATTCTGTATCCATCCACATTCGGCGGGGCGATTACGTAACTCTTGGTTTTGCCTTTGATAACCGGGTTTATCAGGACTGCGCAAAAAATTTTGCACAAAACACTCCGGGAAAATGGGAATTGTTTGTGTTCTGAGTCCTGTCCAACAGCGCCTTCTGCTATCTGGCGGCGCTGTTGAACACAGAAAAGCAATACTATATCAATCCCACCGCCAGACAGCTGTAGCGCAGTACAGACACAGCTTCCTTCAAAGCCCCTTCCTCCGGAAGCATACCGGACAAGCCGTCAGCGTCTGCCGCTCTACGAAAGCTCCTGCTTCCACCTTGCCAGCTCTTCGTCTGCCGGGAAGTAAACCTGCAGCTGCTGTATCGTACCCAGGGCTTCCGCCTTCATCCCCTGCTTCAGGAAAAGGCGGATCCTGTCCTTCAGCTGCACGGCCAAGGCCTCCATCTCAGCAGTGGGCGTTAAGGGTTGCTCCACAGCTCTGCCATCCTCGGGCCGGCTGAATCCACAGTCTCCGGCGCCGGTTTCCGGATGCCTGCCGGCGTTTTCCAAAGATCCGTTCTCAGCCTCCGCCGCCCTTCTCTCAGCCTCTTCCACCGCCTGACCCTTATGTATTAAAATACGGAACAGCTGGCTCACTCTGCCGTCAGGCTTCTCCGCAGCCATTTTCTCCAAGGCAGCTCCCCACTGGCTGCGCTGTTCTTCGTGGGCCTCCTTATACCAAACCGGAAGCAGACTGATCCACCAGCTTAAATCTTCCCGTTCCAGAAGCGCCTCCGCTTCCTCGCTCTGCCCCTGCAGAATATGCACATACAGCTTCCATACCAGTACTCTGAAATACCGGAAAAGCTCGAAGCTGTTGCTTAGAAACATGGTCTGCTGTAAGGTCCATTCATCCTTATATACATCAAAATAGGCCTTTCCCTCCAGATAAAGCCGTCCGTATTCCGAGCACTCCTGCCGCATATCCAAAGCCCCGCAGGCAATAGCCATATCTCCGCAGGCACAGATCACCGCCAGCCGGGACAGCTTTCCGCATTCCAGAATCTCCCGCCCCCGCTGTACCGCCTCCCTGTAAATGGAATCCGCCAGCTCTCTGTCTTCACTCAGGAATGCCCTCCTCACCCGAAGCTGTATCACTGCGTCATAAAGCCCCTGAACAAAATTGGCATTATCCTCTCTATCAGGATCATAATTGCGGATTCCCTGCTCCGCCATATCCACGGCCTCTTCCCATCTGTCCCAGTAGGCATACTCTCCCGCCGCCTGAAGCCAGTAATGGATACAGCCGGGATCCTTTTCCAGAGCCGGAGTTAAAAGCTTAAGATTTCTCTCCGTTTTTTTCTTCTGCTCCTCCACATCCGTCAGAACATATCCGTAATGATGAACATAATCCTGCAATATTTTTGAAGGCGTAGGAATGGGGAAAAGAATCTCATGAATAGGATAACGAAACCTGGTCTCCGGCCTGCGTCTGACCATACGCGCAATGGAGGTGTCCGCCCACTTCTTCCCCTCATAATCCGCATAGTTTCTCACCACATAATGGGCAGACTCATAGGACACATACTCGCCGCTCAGGAAAAATCGCTCCAGCTCCGAGGTATCCTCAAACCACTCGTCGTCATCCATGAACATGAACCATTTTCCCGTGGCCGCCAGCAGGCCTGCGTTTCTGGCCGCTGCAAAATCGTTGCACCACTCAAAGGCCAGCATTTTGTCGGCCCTGGCCTCCAGACGACTGCGAAGCTGGGGACTGCAGCCTGTGTCGGTAAGAATCAGTTCGCAGGGCACCCGCTCCCGAAGCCTGGATAGGGAATCGATACACTTCTCCGCAGTTTCCTCCCTTCCGGACATCATGATGGAAATACTCAGCAATATTTCCCCTGCTTCCCTGTCCTTTTGCCTGGCGGCAGTCTGTCGAAGGATACTCTGGCTGATCAGATTCCGCCTGCTTCCGTCCTGCCTGTATGTATTTTGCCTGTTACGACCTTGTCTGCTCATAAAATAATCCCATCTTCCTCAGCATTTGCGTATGCCCCCAAATGGGGAACGCACCTCTACGCACAATAGAGGGTGGCCAAAAGCCACCCTCTATTCGAGTCAATTTACAACAATAATCAGAAACCTGATTAGCCAAGCAGAGACAGAACGCCCTGGTTGGACTGGTTAGCCTGTGCCAGCATAGCCTGGCCAGCCTGAGACAGGATATTGTTGTTGGAGTACTTAACCATCTCATCGGCCATATCTGTATCACGGATCTGGCTCTCTGCTGCGGTGGTGTTCTCCACTACGTTATCCAGGTTGCTGATGGTGTGCTCCAGTCTGTTCTGGATAGCACCGAGAGCGGAACGCTGTGTGGAAACCTTCTGGATTGCCTCCTTGATGGTCTCGATAGCGGACAGCGCATTGGTGCTGTCAGTACCGTTCACCTTCAAGCCGTTGATGCCAAGACCCTTTGTGGTCATAGCGTTGAGGTTCATGTTGATCTGGTTGTCGCTGGTAGCGTCTGCACCTACATGCAGTGTCAGATTCAAAGCGCCTGTAAGGCTCTCTGTCCCGGAAACAACGCTGGCCTTCAGCTCAATCTTGTTGCCCAGTGCATCATACACATCGGCAGCATCCACTCTGGCAACTTCCTTATTGTTAATGCTGTCATAAGCGAAGTAAGAATCCAGAGCATTTGCGGAAATCTTGTTTCCGTCTCTGTCATAGTAAGCAGCAACTTCACCTTCACCAAATGCAGCAGTAGCATTGGTAGCGGTCAGAACTGCAGACTCCTTATAAGACGTGCCGCCTTTGGTCAAAGTAGCCTCATCCTCATCAGAAATACCTGATACGGTTACAGTAGCAATTTTATTTCCGTTCAGATCCTGAATAGTGAACTTGGTGTTGTCCGTTGCGTCTACGATCACCTTGAACTGGGAAGCTGCAGAACCGTTCAGGCTCAGAGCATATCCTACGGATGTTTTAAAGCTTGTGCCGGCACTTCCACCGGTCCCTGCAACAGTAGTAGCAGTGGCAACGCCTGTCAGGCTGACGCCCTGGCTCTTCAGAGCGCTTGCAAGAGTGTTCTGGGTAGCCTGTGCAGCCGCAGAGTTAAAGGACACTTTCATGCTCAGACCGGTATTCTGATCTGAGATAGTAGAACTTCCCTTTGCATCGGTAACGGTGGCAGCCGTAGCTTTTTCGTAATTCTTATAGGTGTAAACTGCAACCTTGGATACGCTCTGGTCGCCCTTCAACAGATAAGCCTCGTTGAACTTGGTGGTCTGAGCAACACGGTCGATCTCAGTGGTCAGCTGGTCGATCTCGTTCTGGATGTAGTTTCTGTCGTTTTCAGAGTTTGTGCCGTTAGCAGCCTTTACAGCCAGCTCGTTCATTCTCTGCAGCATATCCTGAACTTCGTTCAGGGCGCCTTCTGCGGTCTGCACTGCGGAAATACCGTCCTGTGCATTAGCGGAAGCCTGTGTCAGACCTCTGATCTGCTTTCTCATTTTTTCACTGATGGACAGGCCTGCTGCATCATCAGCTGCACGGTTAATCTTGTAACCGGAAGACAGCTTCTCAGTGGACTTTGCCTGAGATGAAGTGGTCAGTCCCAGCATTCTGCTGGAGTTCATTGCTGTTAAATTGTGTTGTACTACCATTTTATATTCCTCCTTGAATATGAAGCCGCTTCCCTGCGGCCAGATGCTTTTGTTACCGTTTCCGTGATTCGCACCAGTCACTTCGGCGGTAAGTGGTACGATAGCCTCTCCCCGACTGTGCGTATCGGTTCCCTGCTACCAGAAAGCCTGAACTTGCTTTAGATCCTTTTGAACTGCAGTCCAATTGCTTTACTTGTATTTTATATCGGAGTTAATTCGAATTACTTTAGGGGTATTTTGAATTTTTTACAGAAAAAGCGCCCGCGCTTTTTCTGCGCGGGCTTATTTTTTCTGATCCATGATCTGCGGCATGACCACAGAGGATTTGCTCATATTTTTATAATAGTCATAGGCGGCCTTGGAGCTTTTTCTGCCGTCCCGGATCCCCTCCCGCTGTTTCCGGAAGTAATCCTCAATAAGCTTTTTATTTCGGGCCTCCTGGGCCTGAACCTGGACCCCTGCCTCCGTAACCTTTGACACCAGCTCCTGAAGGCGGCGGATCTGATCCACATATTTCTCCCGATTGCCGGAAAGCTCCTCCGCCACGTTGGCGTACAGACGCTCAAACCCGTTGTCCAGAGAGTTCAGCCGGTCGATCAGCATTCCCTTCTCGTCCACATAGCTGTCAAACTGATCCAGATCCACATTGTCCGCCTGGAAGATTTCCTGCTGGCGCATATTATACGCCTGAATATCCTCCAGCACCTGCAGTTTTCTCCGGAGGCTCTCCTCCAATATGACCAGATAATTTTCCGTCATGTATCCTGCCCTCTGCCCTTCTTCATGACTTCCTTCCAGGTATCCCGCATAGTGCGCAGATGCTGGTTCACTTCCTCCAGAATGTCTTTATCCTTCTTGATATTTGCCTCCACCAGTCTCTGGTTCAGGTAGGTGTACACTCTGTCAAAATCCTCCGCCACCGGATACTTCATGTCCAGAGTCTGGCGGAAATAATCGATAATATGCTCCGTCTTTACAATATTCGTGTGGGCCTTCTGAATATCCTTCTGCTCCACCGCCACGATAGCGATATTGCAGAATTTGATTGCTCCGTCGTAGAGCATCAGTGTCAGCTCCGCAGGGGAGGCCGTCAGAATTTTGCTGTTATTGTACTGGGAATACGCGTTAGGTAGCGCCATAGATGCATCCTGCCTTTCTGTCGCACAAAAAATCTGTAGTGTCACATCTGCAGTCACGAAGCCTGCGCCGCAAGGCACACAAGACACTCTAAGCCAGCATATTCTGCCGGCTTAGAAATCCAGGATTCTTCATCAAACTGCTGCAGGAAAACAAAGCGCCCACAACCTCCGCCCGTCAAGGACCTTTCGAGTTTCCATGCCCGGGACTCAACCTCCCAGGAGGCTTGTCACCGCGCTTGCACCCTTCTGCAGCTTCGCCATCGCCGTCTCCATGGCTGCAAACTTAGCATACCACTTATCCTCGTAGTCTGCAAGCTTCTTTTCCAGATCCTTAATTTTCGTGGTATATCCGTCGTAATCCTCCTTCATCTTTTTGTCCTCGTAGACTGTGAAGGCGGAACTGTACTCCGTGGGAGCCATCATATCCTGCATCTTGGAATACAGATTTTTGGAAAGGGTGCTGAAAAATTCCACCACCGTATCCGGATCGCTGGCGATCATGCTCCTGAGCTTATCCGCATTTCCGGAGGTATTGCTGTCGTCAGGGTCGCCGTCAATGTGATAAGCGTTCTTTTCATTTTCGGGAGCCGTAAAGTAGTTCAACGTCTCAATACCAAAATTGGTCAAATACATCTTACTGCCGTTGCTCATGGTCACGCCGGAAAGCATGATTTCCTTCATGGCGCTGGACAGGGAGCCCAGGGTATCATCCTTGCGAAGCAGGGCATCCTTGATCTTCTTTTCCCACTCCTCCACGTCTGTGTCATTCATGGATGCCTTCTCTTCGTTGGTCAGAGGCTCGTATCCCTTTGCGGAGTCGGCATTGTACAGCTTATCCATTTCATTGATCAGCTCATTGTACTCCTTGAAGAAGTTCTTGATCATGTCATAGATGCCGTCTGTATCGTCCTGGGTGGTGATCGTCACTGTCTCGTTTTCAGCCGTAACAGCGTTGACGGTAAGCGTCAGGCCGTTGATTTCAAATGTATTTTTGGAGGATTCGTAGTCCACGCCATTTAAAGTGATTATGGCGTCCTCCGCTTCATCCTTGTGGGCACCGCTTCCCGCCGTAAGTCCCAGGGTCGCCAGCAGGTCATTGCTGGCCTGATCCGCGCCTTCTATGGTAAAGTCGTTTTCCTTGCCGCTTTCCTTGGATGCAATGTAAAACCGCTGGTTTGTGGCGTCAAAGGATGCTGTCACACCCGCATCGTTGAGCTGGGTTGTCAATTGCTGCAATGTGGTGGCAGAATTGACCTTGATCTCCTTCTCCTCGCCTCCCACCTTTACCTTAATGGTTCTGTCGCCATCGATTCCCAGAGTCCACAGGTTAGTGTCTCCGTTATAGTTCCTGGAAGGCAGCGCGCTTCCCCTCAGCGTACTGTTCGAAGGAGTTTCGGCTCCGTCCAGCCCCAGCTTGGAAAGCATGGTCACGCCGCTGATATCCATACCGGAAACGGAAAAGCTCTTGCCGCCCCCGTCCAGAACAAACTGCTGCTTCTGCGCATCAAAGGATGCATCTATCCCCGCACCCTTCAGCTGCTGCACAAATTGATCCACGGTGGTGCTGCTGTCTATGGTGATCTCGCTTCTTTGCCCGTCGACATTTACGCTGATCCTTCCCGAATTACCTTCAAAGCCCAGCTGCTCCATGGTGGTGTCTCCGTTATAAGATGCATCCAGCTTGCCGCCGGTAAGATAGGCGGATTTGGCCAGCTGCTTCACCTTCAGACTCTGGACGCTGTTCATGGCGCCTTCGCCCGTGATCACGGATACCACATTGCTGTTGGAAACCTTCGTGGTCTTTTTTATAAAGGAGCTTTCAAATCTCATATTGCCGAGCGCTCCGTCAAAGAGCTTGATTACCTTGGAATTCAAGGTTTTCCAGGCATCCCGCTTCCACTCCAGCTTTTTCTGGGCCTTTACTGCCTCATCTACCTTGGTCTTTCTGGCCTGCACCAGCTGGGAAACAATCGTTTCCGTATCCATTCCGGACACCAGTCCATTCAGTCTCATTGCCATAATTATACCCTCCTGCCCGCCTGGGCTTCATATGCGATGCATCTTCACAGATCAGCGCTTCTCGTCTATGAGAATTCCCGCCAGGTCCCAGACCTTCGCGATCATATCCAGAGTCTTCTCGGGGGGCAGCTCCCGGATCACTTCCTTGGTTGTCTTATCCACGATCTTGATGGTCACGCGATTTGTGTCCTCGTGAATACCAAATACCGCCTCCGAATTGCCCAGATTTTTATTGAGCTGCTCCACTGCCTTACGGATCTGATCGTGTGTGGCCTGCTGGTCCTTTCCCTGCTGCTCTCCGCCGTCTGCCTGTCCCTTTTCCTGGGCGTTCTCCACGACATTGATCGTTTTATCGACCTTTACCGCCGCCTGAACGCTGTCGGATACATTCTCCGGCTTTTCCGCCTGTACGGGAGCCTGTGGCTTCTGTACACTTCCCTGTGCCTGTACCGTCATAATACTTGAAATCGGTTCGATTGCCATTTTTTACCCACCTCCATGTGAATGTCTGAATCTTTCATGCATCTGTATTTTTTATCGGAAATATTTTCCGGATAATTAACCGTGCCGCTCCTATTTCCCCAGGAAATTCTGCAGCGCCTCCATACCGTCGGCGCTGACGGCCTCACGGTTGGCCTCCTGAATCTGCAGATATACCTCCTTCCGGTACACCGGCACATCCTTGGGAGCGTTGATACCGATCTTTACCTGGTCTCCCTTTACCTCCAGGATCGTGACCTCTATATTATTATTGATCACGATGGCTTCCGCCTTTTTTCTTGACAATGCCAGCACCCTACTCACCTGCCTTTCCGGCTTTCAGAGCCTCATATATAGGATACTTTACCGGATATCTGCCGTTTTCCACGATGACCTGGCAGGCCTTGTGCTCATCCACGTTAATGATAAACGGCCCCTGCAGATTGACGCTCATCTTGGTCAGATCTCCCGGCACGGATACCGTCACCAGCACCAGAATATTCTCCGGCGTAACATTTCCTGCGCCGGTCAGCAGCTCGTCGTTTACCTCCGGATCATAATCCGGCTTCACCAGAAGCGGATCCATCACCGGCATGGCAAAACCGGGCTCCTCCACAGACTGGAGAAAACGGATGCCCGTATCGGCCCCCTTCTCCTCGTCGTGAAGCAGTGCAAACCGTTTCAATTCGGGAAAACCGATAATGCCGTTTTCAAAGGTTATAATCTTTTCGTCGGACACCTCAATCTCCCCAAAAATCCTCGTATTGATCTTCATTTTATCTTTCCCCTTTCGATGTGTGCACGACGCAGTATACCTGCGCCCCTTCGGCCCCACATTCTGCACCCTTCATCAGATGAAGTTAAGCAAGGTCGTCTGCATCACCTTACCGGTGGCCATCAGCGCCGCCTCATAGGTCAGCTCCGCACTCTGCAGATTGATGGCTACCTCCGTGATATCCACATCCTCATTCTCACTCTTCAGAGTCTCATAGGTAGTCTTCTGGCCCTGGGTGCGGCTCTTAATCAAGTCAAGCTTGCTGCTCAGGTTACCGCAGTTGGTAATACTTAAACCTGCGTCGTCCCTGTAGCCCTGGAACGCAGTAATGGCGCTCTCAAACATTTTCTGCTCTTTATCCTTGGCATAGGTCAGAGCCTTCCCCACTGCCGCCAGCTGCTTCTCCAGCTGGGCTGTGGCTGCCTCGTTCCCTGCGGCCTCCTTCAGCATGGTCTTCAGATTATTCTCCATGTCCTCCAGATCCAGCACATTCTGCATAATGGATACCAGATCGTCCACCTCTCTGCCGATGCCGTGCTGGAAGCACTCATCCGCCGTGGAATTCACCCGAATCTTCTGGTTGAAGCCCACATCATATTCGATCTCCTGATGCTTTGCATCCCCGGTCAGGTATGCGGCATTATAAGTAATCTTTTTATCAGGATCATCCGGATCGGATTCACAATAAAAATAATGCTCCGGCCGAAGGTCCGTGGACTCCCAGTGCTCCTTCTGATAGGTAATGCGGATCTCGCCCTCGTTGGTCTTGGTGGCCTCATTATCCTTTACCTTCATCAGTTCCTCAAAACGGTTCGTTCCCAAAAGCAGCTCTCCGGTCTCGGGAACAAAGATTATCGCGTCGGGATCGTTCGCCGCCATGGCATAAGGATTCATGGGATTGTTCTCATAGGAATGCATGATCTGAATATCCGGCGTCTTGGGATTGCCGGCGGCATCCGTGGTCGAGGTGTCCCAGGTAACCGTCTCATATACGTTGTAATCCGGGTCGTCGGGGTCGTAGCTCTTTCTTCTCTGGAACTCGATGGAAGGCGTTCCGTCCGCCAGACAGTCATTGTAGGCCAGCCTGATCCGGTGGGTCTCCACAGAGGTAATATCATCCTCCGTCACATTAGTGGTCATATAGTTGGCGGAATTGATGTCCAAAAGCTTCCCTGTGTCCACCTTTGTCACGGAATCGATGGCGCTGGTATCCAGCTGTTCCGTAAGCGTATACTTCTGATTAACCTCCTTGCCGAAGCTTAAGGAGGTGTCCGTGCGGTATCCCGTAAACACATACCGGCCTGCGTAATCCGCATCACCCGTGGCGTATACCTCGTCCCCCAAAGCCTGCATCTGCTCCAGAACAATCTTACGATCCTCCGTCTTCAGGGAGCCGGTAGCCCCCTTGGTGCACTGCTCGATCATTTTTTTCATGACCTGGGACAAGTTATCCAGCGCCTTCTCGGTTACATCCAGCCAGCTCTCCGCATCGGGTATGTTTTTGCTGTAATACTGGGTAATCTCGGTAACATTGCTTCTCAGCCGCAGAGCGCGGATGGCAATCACCGGATCGTCGGAAGGTCTGTTGATCTTCTTCTGAGTAGACATCTGGGTGCTCAGTTTGTCCTGGTATATCTTGTTGGTATTGATATTAGCCAGGTTATTGCGCTGCATGATCTTATTTGTAATTCTCATATTTATACTCCTGTCTGCAAAATCAGTCTGTCATACACTTCCGTCAGCGTCTGTATCATTTTGGAAGCCAGGTTATATCCATTCTGGTATTTTACCAGATTCACGGCTTCCTCATCCTCATCCACTCCGGAAATGGAGATTCGCTGGGTGTCAATGGTTCCGGCAATGTCCCGGAAGCTCTGATAAAAAATATTCGCTCTCTGGGCATTCAGCGCCACATCTCCCAGGATACACTGCAGAAACTCCGATGCGGAGCTTCCGCGGAAGGACATTTTATCCTTGTCTGTGGCCAGCGACTTGATATCCTCCAAAAGGTCGTTCTGCTCCACTCCGTCCGCCACATCATATCGGTTGGCCAGTCTGGAGGGATCCCTTTCCAGAGCATCCAGAATCTCCACATTTTTGGCAGTCATCTGGAAATAGGTGTCGTCACCCTGCTTGATCGTAAGCTTCGCATCCTCCTTGGCCTGAGCCTCCACGGCCGCTTGATCCGCTGGGGTAAGCTGCTGCCAGGCCGCATCCAAAGCTTCCTCTTCCGTAGCGTCAGGATTTGCCTGCATATAGGCATCCATCAGAGGTTTGACCCTGGGATCCTTCTTCTTCAGCTCCTCCACCTGCGCCTGATAAGCCTCGTAGGTGTACATGTCATACCGCCCGTCCGCAGGGAATTCATACTGTCCATCCGTTGTGGCCAGACTGGAGGTGAACATCATGACACCCTTCTGATTTTCGGAGGCATAGCCGCTGGTGAGAATATCGTTCAGCTTCTGGGAAAAGGTCCTCAGCCATTCGTTCATCTGACTCATGTAATAGGGTACGCCCTGATAAGACAGATTCTCGCCTACGCTGGCCACCTTGCCCACCCGGTCATTGGTAACCCGGGAATCATTTTTTTCACTGTCCGACAGGGTAAAGGTATAAGAATAAACAGCCTTTCCGTTGTCATCGTAGGTAACGGAATACTCCCAGGAGTCAAAATAAAATTCCTGGTTGCCCAGATTGATGACGCCGCCCTGATCCGTCAGATTACATTTATTCAGGTCGGTGAGAAAATCCTTCCCCACCTCCACGGTCACCGTGTCATGGCCGTTGGCATCTGTCCCTATGCCGGTAACCTTGCCGGTAAAGTTCTCTCCGTTGTTGCCGTCGCGCATCTCCACCAGGCCCTTCAGAGCTCCGCCCATAGCGCTGTTATAGAGATTGAACTTCTGGCCGTCCTTCCAGTAAACGTCGTACAGTCCGTCGATGTCCGTCTGGTTCACCTTCTCATAGGGCTCTCTGCTGACGCATTCCAGCTCGTTGTAATCGCTGTCATCCACCAGCACCTGCCCTCCGGCAATCCTGACGATAAACCGATTGGCTCCCGTCTCTCTGTCCGGATTGTTCCGGTCCACCACGGGAATTTCCTTCACGTCCACGTCCACGATCTCCGACAGCTGATCCAGCAAAAGCGCTCTTCTGTCCCGAAGCTCGTTGGCCTTCATCCCGGACAGCTCGATGGTGTTGATCTGCTTATTCAGCGTGGCGATCTCTCCCGCCAGGGAGTTGATTTCGTCGATCTTGACCTTGATCTCCTGGTTCACATCCTTCTGGAGCTTTTCCAGGTTTCCCGCCACACTGTTGAAATATTCCGCCAGCGCCCCCGCGTAGCCCACAAACTGGGACTTGGTGGTGGGATCGTTGGGATTTTTCATGAGCTCCTGCAGTCCTGTGGTGATAAACTGGTTAAACACCGTCTTGAAACCGGCGTTTGTCCCGTTATCGTCAAAATAGCTCTCGATCTGCTGCATATAATACTGTTTTTGTCCATACTCGCCTACCTTGGCGTTGTTGTCCCAGTATCTTCCGTCATAAAACTCGTCTCTGACCCGCTCGATGGCAAGAGTCTCCACGCCGGCTCCGGCGCAGCCGTAGGTCTGGAATACCCGCAGGGCATTTGACGCCTGCTGGGTTACCTGCTGTCTGCTGTACCCTTCCGTATGCACATTGGCAATATTGTTGGAAGTGGTGTTCAGCGCCGCGTTGCTGGCCAGCAGACCTGTGTATGCAATATTTAAACCAAAAAATTGTGATGGCATGTAAACGCCTCCTTATACGCCAAGTGTATTGATAATATGCTCCAGCATCTCGCTGATCACGTTGATGTATCGGCTGGATGCGTTGTATGCGTTCTGGAACCGGATCATATTGGACAGCTCCTCATCGGAAGATACGCCCACCACCTGCTGTCTGGCACTGTCCACAGACTCCACGGTGTCCTGCTGGTTCACGTAGATATCCCGGAACGCATAAGCAGAGTTGGCGATCTGAGCCACCAGATCCGAGTAATAGTCGATAAAGGTGGTCTTCTTTTTTATATTGGGATTCAAGGTGTAGGCTTCCTCGGTAAAGGCTTCCTTCAGGGCATCCGCCGTGGCCTTATCCTCGGAGCCGTCCTCCAGCCGAAAGCCCAGCATGGAAGGCTTCTGCATCAGCTCCTGATTGATCTGCAGGTTCTTCAGCGTATAGAGGGAATCCGGCACCTCCGGGTCTTCCTCATTGTAAACCCAGTACTCCTTCCCGTCCTGGCCGGTGACCTTGCGGTAAGCGTCTGTGGTGACTTTGGAGAACATCTGAATGGGACTGCCGTCCCCCAGACGCATATATCCGCCCTCGTCCACCTCGCAATAGCTGACGTTGTTCAGCACCGTGCCGTCTGCCAGGGTCAGATTGCCGGTTACCACTCCGGCCGCGGTGGCCAGGATGCTGTTCACCTTGCTGATGATATTGTGTATCATCTGATCAAACTCTGCCTGGATATTCATAACCACAGACTGGGAAATGCTGTCATAGTCATTCTCTATATCCGTGTAATCCGCCCTGTGGTCTCCTCTGGCGTGAAGCATGGCCTTCAGTCCGCCGATGTCCGTATTCAGATCCGAGGAGATCTCACGCTCCAGGTCGAACACCTCCGCCCCATCCAGGATATACTCCCTGGTGCCGTTGGCAAGCGTCCTGTAGGAAGCGTTCTGGGGCCAGAAGGGAGTGACAAATCCGTTGGTGGGATCTGTGTACATACCCATTTCAAAGCAGGTACCGCCCTTCACAAAATCCACGCCCTCAATCTGAACGGACACTCTGCCGTACATGTCCTCCTTCCAGGTCATGTCCGTCAGCTCCGCCAGCTCATCCAGAATCTGGTTCCTGGCGTCCCGCAGATCGTTTGCCTTCTCGATGCCGCCGGCCTCGATGGCGCTGATCTGATCATTCAGGGTCAGCAACTGATTTCCGTATTTATTGATTTTTCCCACCTGCTGTATGATCTGCAGGTTCAGGTTGTCCTGGTAGGATGAAAGCCCGCTGTAAATGGCTCCCGCCCTCTGTATCAGCTCCGAAGCTCTCTGCACCAGAAGTCCCTGGGTCACGGAGCTGGCCGGATCCTTTGTCAGCTCCTGGACAGCGGTCCAGAAATCCGATATGTTGGTCTGAAAGGCTTCGCCGTGCAGCTCTCCCAGCTGGCTCTCCACCTCCTCCATCACCTCGGTGGACACCTCGTAAAACATACTGCGCCCCGATTCCCTGCGGTATGTTTTATCCAGAAAATAATCTCTTACCTGTTTTGCCCGTGAATATGTGACACCCAGACCGGTCTGTTTGTTGCTGACCGAATTGACATCAATCGAAAGTGTAAGATAGCTCTTGGAAGACTGCTGTACCTGCTGTCTCGTATAGCCCTTGGTGTCTATATTAGAAAGATTATGCGCTGTGGTGTTCAGCGCATTTTGTCCTGTCTGCAATCCGGATGCTCCGATATACAAGCTCCCCATTAATGGCATAATAATCACCTCTGCATTCTACAAGGCCGGCAGTCCTCAGACAATCGTCTTCGGGACCGCGTCCTGTGGTTACTGTTTTGCGTCAAATTCTCTGCTGACCACTCCCATGGTATCGCCGGTGTTATAGGCGGCTCTGGTGTAATTTGCCGTAGCCGGCGCCGCTTTCGCGGCATGGATCAGGTTCATTTCAAACTCCACCATCTCCAGTGCGTTTGTCAGCAGTTCCCTGTTCTGCTCATTGATACGCTGCAGGCCCCTCACCGAGACCTGCAGCCTGTCATGCGCCTCCGCCAGCCGGGCCTGCTCCTTCGGCCTGCCGGCCAGCATTTCGATCAGGTTTACAAGCTTCAGGTTTTCCACATCCTTGTTCAATACATTCGCGATATCCGCAGTGACCTCTATCCTCTTTTTTTCCAGACGATTGATCCTGCTCACCACTTCCTGTTCATCATCCGTGATCTTTTGTAATTTTTCCAGATCGCCGCTTACGATGATCGGCGTCTTTTTTTGAGATAATTCCAAAAGTCCCTCATATTCACTGCTTTCCTGATCCAGAATATCGATCAGGTTCTCCATCAAACTCGCCACGGGACTCTCTACCTCATTTCTTCATATTTCTGTATCAGCCTGGCCGCAAACGCTCCGTTGTCCACATTGTACGTACCGCTCTGAATCCGGGCCTTGATGGGAGCTGTCAGCTCTTCCCTGATATCGGGGCTCTCCGCCACCGCCGCCTTGGCCGCCTGGATATCTCTTCCAAAGCTGCTGATCTGTAACTGATCTGCCTGGGATACGCTGCTGCTGTGTTGACTCCTGTCAGCCTTTTTGGGCTGGTACACCTGCTGTACCTGAGTATATGCTTCAATACGCATTCAGGATCCCTCCTTCCTTATTGTCTCTGTCATATAAGCATTCTCTTTTGTTATTTAAATTATCGGCAAAGGAGCAAAATACTTTAGACCGGCAGCAAAAAAAACGCCGGACAGACCATAATGCAGGACTGTCCGGCTGTTTTGAACGCTAAAGCAAATCGGCAATATCTGAAAAATTAATGTAAAAATCCTCATAGATATTGACCTTGATTGTGGAATCAAAGGAATATTGGATATTAAGCAAATTTCCTTCAAAATAGTTGACCGTTACCATTTTTCGGCGGGGATCCACGATCCAATACTCACGCACCCCGGCGTTTTTGTAATAATAAAGCTTCCGGATATAATCATCTGACGCATTTCCGGCGGAAACAATCTCAATGATAAAGTCAGGCGCACCGTTACACCGCTTCCCGTCCAGCTTACTTTTATCGCAGACCACCATAAGATCCGGTTGAACCATAGTAAAGGGCCGGTCAGACAGCTTCACATCAAAGGGCGCAGGAAATACCTGACATTCGCCGTTCTTTCTTCGGAGATAATTGCGGACAGCCACAAGCAGCTCTGTAAGAATTGTCTGATGGAGCTGCGAGGGACTGGCCATATAGCAGATCTGCCCGTCAAAAACCTCCGCCCGCACATTTTCCGGGAGCGCTTCATATTCTTCCAACGTAAAGTTTTGAGTATTTGATTGTAATGCCGGCATAGACAACACTCCCTTTTTAACCAGGCCGCGGCAGCCAGGGCCTTTGCTCTATAAGCTATTCTATCATGATTGATACCCTGTGTCAAAGACACTGTTCCGCTCCGCCCCCGGGAATTACCGCCGGCAGAAGAAGCAGCCTGCCGGCAGTGATTCCATTTTCGTTGAAGGCGTCCACCCTCACATAGTACTCCCGGCCCTTCACCAGGGCCTTGATGCGCTGCTCCCGGTCAAAGGTCATATAGCTGTGGTAAAGCTTCTCCGGGCTGCTGCCCCACAAAATATTGAAGCCCACGGCTCCCTCTCCCCGGATCGTGACTTTCATGTCCAGATCGTTTTCCCGCACCGCTTCAAACTCCGGCACTGCCGGTTTCGCCCCATTGCCGCAGCCAAAGATCCGCAGGCCGGAAACGCAGGGCCTCTGTCCGTAGGGCACCTCCCTGACGGTGAGCTTCAGGAAACGAACCAAAAGTCCCTCCTCCCGCACCACCAGATCATGGGACAGATCTGTCTCCGCCTCCCACTTGTCTTCTATTGTAAAGTACTCTTTTCCGTCCGCAGACCCTTCCAGAATCCACCGGGTATAGTAATCCTTTTCATCGATATAGCGTGCCTGGGTGGTTCCCCGAATCTCTCCGGGCACAGGAATGTCGATACCATCATCCGCAAAATTGATCTGCACCCCGCAAACTCTGCAGGCCTCCTCCAAATCTACCTGCAGCCACTCTCCCTCCCCGGAGGACACCGCCTGCCACCAGGTCTGCACATTTTCGTCCACAGCCCGGGCCGGATCCTTCCCCTCCGTCCAGGATGAGGCAGACGCCGGCTTTTTGAAGCTCAGCAGATACCATTCGGGATCCCTCAAGGGATCCAGCCTGCCTTCCTCCACTGCCATGGGCCAGTCTCCGTAGCGCTGGTTGCAGAAAAGCTCCCCGTCGGCGTCAAAGCCCGCCGGCCAGATCCCCACCCGGCGCTCAAACTGGTGATTTTTGCTGATACGCATGGTGGAGGTATGCCACAGATTCCCCTGCATGTCCCGCATGGTGGAGCCATGGCCCGCTCCGGGCAGGAAGCCGCCCGGCTTATAGGAATAAGGATTGTTGTCCGCCAGAGTAAAAGGACCAAGGGGCGAATCGCTCACATAGACTCCGTCGGCATAAATATTATACTGAGTTCCCGGGCAGGCATACTGCAGATAATATTTTCCCTGATGCTTATCCATCCAGGGGCCTTCAATATAGGGCTTGTCACTGAGCATTCCACGAATCATAGGCAGGTACTCAGGCGGCATCTGGTCCCTGCCCACAGCGCTCTGGGACCGGAAAAATTCCTCCACGGCCGCCTCCACTTCCTCCTCCGATTTCGGGAACTTACAGTGATCCTCCCCCACCCGCTCATAGCCGATACTCCAGGGGTCCCCGTGAATCAATTCCCGGCGCTCCCCCAGGGGCCGCATGGTCTCCGGGTCCAGCTCCACGCCCCAGATAGGCGTCATGTTGGAACAGCCCCAGTAAAAATAGATCCTTCCGTCCTCGTCCGCAAACAGGTTGGGATCCCAGAAGTCAAAGGTTCCGGGAATCTCCTCATAGGGCCCATCCAGAATATTCTTCGTTCGATAGTAGTTGCAGATCTCTCCCCGTTTGGAGGCGCAGAAATACACATATTCTCCCACCACCCGCACATCCGGCGCGTAGTCATACAGGGGCAGATTTTCCGGAAGCCTGTGACTCTCCCAGTGCGCCAGATCCTCCGACACCCACACGCTCAGATTCATGGATGCAAAAATATAATACCTTCCCTGAAAGCAGATCATGGACGGGTCCGCCGCCTCCCTGCAGATCTGCAGTCTGGACATGCGGGGATCTGCGTTAAACTGATACCGGTAGTTGATATTCACCGGATTGCAAAAATATTTCATGGCGCTTCCTCCTTCTTCTATTTGTGACTAATTATATAACACAATCACTGATTTTTTAATGCTTAATATTATTTTTTCTGGTATTCTTATAACAGTGCGTTTACAGGCGAAGCAAAAACGCAGCAGACATTGACACTCAAAAGCTGCACGACAGCGGAAAGGATATTATTATGGACAAATTTTCATCAGATTTCCTGCTGGGCGCCGCCACGGCGGCACACCAGGTGGAAGGAAACAACACAAACAGCGACTGCTGGGCCATGGAACAGATGGAGCACACCAGCTTTACGGAGCCCTCTCTGGATGCGGTAGACCATTACAACCGTTACCAGGAGGATATCCGGCTTATGGCCCAGGCCGGCCTGAACGCCTACCGGTTCTCCGTGGAGTGGGCACGTATCGAGCCACGGGAGGGAGTCTTTGATGATGCCCAGGCGGCTCATTATCTGGATGTGATCCGCTGCTGCAGGGAGCATGGTCTGGAGCCCATCGTAACCCTCCATCACTTTTCCAGCCCTGCATGGCTTATGGGAAAGGGCGGCTGGGAGGCGGAATCCACCGTGGAATATTTTGCCCGCTATGCGCGCTATATCGTGGGAAAGCTTGGCGGCGAGCTGCGTTACATATGCACCATCAACGAAGCCAACATGGGAATTCAGGTGGCCGCCATCGCCAAGCGCTATATGCAGCAGATGATGGCCCAGGCCGCCAGGGCCCAGGCTTCCGCCCAGAATGCCGAAAACGGCTCCCCTGCAGAATCCTCCGGGCAGCCGGCCTCCCGAAAAGATGACAGCGACGGCACCGTTCAGGTAGGCATCAATCTGGAGAAGATGATGGCCGGACAAAAGGAAGCGGCAGCGGAAAACCTGAAGGTATTCGGTGTGGAAAAGGTGGAAAATTTCACTTCCATGCGCACCCCCGAAGGAGATAAAATCGTCTGTCTGGCCCACGAGGCGGCCCGGAAGGTGATCCGGGAGCTCTGCCCCCACATTCAGGTGGGACTTACCTTAAGCCTCCATGATATCCAGGCCCTGCCGGGAGGGGAAGCGGCTGCCGCCAGGGAATGGGATGAAGAATTTACCCACTATCTCCCTTATATTAAAGAAGACGACTTTCTGGGGGTGCAGAACTACACCCGTTCTCTGACAGGCCCCGAGGGTCAGCTTCCCGCTCCGGAGGACGCCGAGCTGACCCAGATGAACTACGAGTTCTATCCCCAGGCCCTGGAGCATGTGATCCGAAAGGCAGCGGAGGCCTTCCCCGGAGACCTGATCGTCACGGAAAACGGCATCGCCACCGGAGACGATACCCGGCGCATTGCCTTTATTGAAGAGGCCCTGGCCGGTGTACAGCGCTGTATCCGGGACGGCCTGCCGGTACGGGGATATCTCCACTGGAGCCTGATGGACAACTTCGAGTGGCAGAAGGGATACTCCATGACCTTTGGACTCATCGCCGTGGACCGCAGCACCCAGGAGCGCCGCCCCAAGGAAAGCCTGGCCTATTTAGGCAGCTTCCGATGATTTCCGGAAGCCGCTCTGTTTCTTATCCAAAATGCCGGTTCATAAATTCTGCACTGACCTGAAAGCTTTTCACCGGGGATTTCTCGATCCAGTTGCGGTGGCTCTCCAAAACCACCGCTTCTGTCCCTGCCAGAAGGGCCTGGGCGGTCAGCTCCTCCAGAGGCATATTGCCGTATCCCAGCTCCGCGCTGTCCGTCTTCAGAATCGGAGTCATAGAGGGGCCGCTGAGCCGGGCCCCTCTGTCGTTGATGTGCCACAGCTTCATACGGTCTCCCAGACGCTGCATCCAGGATAAAGGATCGGCTCCGCCCTCCGCAAACCAGTAGCTGTCAAACTCAAAATTCACAAGCTCCGGGTCTGTCTCCTCCAGCAGAATATCATAGGCTCTTTTGTCCGGCTTCACCCTCTGCAATTCACAGTTGTGATTATGATACAGCAGGCTGATCCCTTCCGCCGCCAGGGCTTTTCCGGCCCTGTTCAGCCGGCCCGCCAGTTCCCGGACCGCAGTCTCTTCCCCATAGGCAAACCGATACATGCCGGTGATCACCGCATATTTTGTGCCGAATTCCCGGGCCTGCGCTGCCAGAGCGGCGCTGTCCCTCTCCACACTGCCCAGATCCGTGTGCAGGCTCACCACCTTCAGTCCGGATTCCTTAACCAGCCCCTTCCAGTCCAGCTTTCCTCCGCCTCCTACGGGCATCCCCGCCGCTTTGGTCATCATCCGTACCAAGAATCCTGCAGGATGGATCATAAACTCGCACAGCTCGATCCCCTGGTATCCCGCTTCCTTCATCTTTTTCAGGGTGTCTCTGGCCTGGGCCTCGTTTCCCAGGACGGTACCCAGCATAAATTGCTGCACTGCCTTAACAGGCGGCATAATCTCACTCCTTTCGAATCTGCTGCAGAATGCGGTTCAACTGCTTTACGCTCTCTTCATCCGCCATTCCTCCCTGCTTCAGCAAGCTGATCAGGGTCATGCGGCCCATCATCCTCTGCAGTGCAGGGTTGTCCTTGACACTCTCGGCCACATCCCCCCGGGAAGCCGCTCCCCTGGCCATCATCTCTTCAATAATGGCACCGGCACGGGGATTGGAACGCAGCTCCGCCAGCGTATCGGAAACGGAAAAGCAGGACGGATCAATTTCCTCCTGGTCAAACCAGTTCACCACATTTCCCTGCTTATTATACTGATAATCCAAATTGGGAGTCTCCACCCGGCGGACACGGATCCTGTCTGTGTACTCCCCGGCTCTGGCCTCGATCACATGCTCTCCCCTGAGGGGCACCTCAAACCGAAACACAGTCTTTCCCTTTTGGCTTCCTGCAAGCTCACCGTCCACGAACAGACTGACCTGATTCTGGTTGGAATAAACCTTGATCTCTGTGATCTCCTCAGCCCTGTCCACATACCGGCTTCCGCATAAATGTACAAAGGGCTCCTTCCGGTTCCAGGCGGCCTTGTACAGGTAAAAGGCATCCTTTTTTGTCTTCCGGTCAAAGGTCACCAGTCCCTTTTGGTTTTCCCCGTGCTTTCCGCCCTCGTCCCGGCCGTCCGCCGCAAAATCAAACATGTTCCACACGTGCGCTGCCCAAAGCCAGGGGCGTTTTTCTATCATATCCAGCATATGCTCATGGTACAGCGCCTGATAGCCTTCCGTGTAATCCCCCTTCTCCGGCGCCGGGGACTGAAAACCGGGGTTCGCATCCGCTCCGTATTCCGAAAAGCCGATGCAGCGGTCCGGATACCTGGCGTGATATTCGTCGAAAAACTCGTCGTTTTGTTCCAATTCCCCCAAATACCACCCAAAATACAGATTATAGCTGTTCACATCCGGAATCTCCAGGATGGGACTGTCAATCTCCAGCATAAACACGTTGGCCATGGTGGTGGGCCGGCTGGGATCCAGCCGGTGGCACAGCTCGTTCAGCCTCCGGTGATTGTCCAGAAGCGCTTCGTCCACTACGCTTGCGGCTGTGATCTCGTTGGACAGGCCCCAGACGGCAATGGAGGGGTGATTACAACACTGGACCACCAGCTCCTCCATCTGGCTTAAGGTGTTTTCCAGACCGTTCTTCATGTGCATGGTAATGTATGGAATTTCAGCCCATACCACAATACCGTTCTCGTCGCACAGGTCATAAAATTCCTGCGCATGCTGATAATGGGCAAGGCGCAGGGTGTTGGCTCCGATCTCCCGAACCAGCGCCATATCCTCTCTGTGCATTTCCAGGGTCAGGGCGTTACCCGCCCCCTTTCGGTCCTGATGGCGGCTGACGCCCCTTAAGGGAAAGCTTCGCCCGTTGAGAAGGAAACCCTTCTGAGGGTCAATCTCAAATTTCCGACATCCGAAACGCACGGAAACGGTGTCTGCGGCCTGAGAAGTCTCTGCAGCCTGCGGATCTTTTGTATCCTCCCAAAGCGACGCCTGCGCCGTGTACAGATAAGGGTCCTCCGGACCGTCCCACAGATGGACATTTTCTATGAAAAATTCGGTGCGGGCATACCCGCCTTCCGCCGCTGCAGTTTGAGACTGTCCGTTCAGGGTAACCGTCACCTGCCCTTTCCCCGTCTGCCAGGTCTCTACGGTAACCTCCGCCGTCCTCTTCTTTGGATCCACCCGGGGAGTGACCCGGATGCCCTGACCGCCCCGATACCCCAGTTCAAAATGGGTCCCGGGGACGCAGATCAGCTTTACCTCCCGATACAGCCCTCCGTAAAAAGTAAAGTCCGCCTTCTGCGGATACACCTGGTCATTGTCGCTGTTGTCCACGGAAACTGCCAGCAGATTCTCCTTTTGCAGGAAATCCGTCACATTCACCCGGAAGGCAGAGTATCCGCCCTGATGAACGGCCAGCTTTTTCCCGTTGAAATACACCTCTGCGGTCATGGCCGCGCCGCAAAACTCCAGCCAGGCTTCTCCCTCCGGCTCCAGCTTGGGCGCCTCCAGCCTCCGCATGTACCAGCACCTTCCCCGGTAATAGTCGTTTCCCCCGTCCTGTCCGTCCCGGGCATTCCAGGTATGAGGCAGCGTGACCGCCTCCCCGTCCCTTAATATTGCATCAAAAGCTGCATTACCCGGTCCGTCCCAATTCTCTTCCGCATCGCCCGGGGGCAGTGCGGCTTTCGTAAAATACCAATCATCGTTGAGCAAAATTGTCTTACGCATGGTTCCTCCTCGATGGCTCACTGTTTGTCAGCGGCCTGTTTGCTTAAATATCATTATAGTAAAGCCGCCTGCTTTTTGCATCCAATAATCCGTGAAGACGTTAAGAAATTCGTTACTTTTCACGGCTTCGCCGTTCAAAGCAACTTGATGCCCAGCGCGTGCTGTCTCGGGTTTTGCGTGCAAAATGCGCACGAAAACACCTCGCGGCCCCTGACCGTGAAAAGTAACAGAAATCCGTTTTTTAGCCGGCCTAAAATTCTCTGGCGCAAACCTGGGTATTTCGTGTATACTGTAAATATCAGCTAACCTCCCATACAGGGACTTTTATAGTAAAAGGAGAAATTTTTCATGCATATAAGACCGGATGCAAATATAGTGGAATTTTTGAAGCAAATCCGAAGATGCCGCTGCGATGTGATGTTTGAGACACCAGAGGGTGACCGTCTGGCTCTGAAATCCACGCTCAGCCAGTACATTTTCTGTACCATCGCCTCCAATCCCCAGCTGCTGAAAAGCGGCGCGCTCCGCTTTGAGCAAAAAGAAGACCAGGAACTCATGAAGGATTTTCTCGACGGCTGAAAACCTGTGATACACTTGAAAAATTCTGCACGATAAACGGAGAAGAAAATGAATATTCAGGAAAAACTGGATTTTTTCAGACAATTGATCCTCTGCAGCCATGATCTGCCGCTGCGAAGCTATGAGCCCTCTTTCCTTCTGGCGTCTCCAGCCGCTTTCCCCCATGCCTCGGAGGATGACGATATGCTTGTATTGATCAGTCTGGAGGAGCCTCTGAAAAAATACGTGGAGAGCCAGTCCCGATGTCCCGTGCTTATAGACGATTATCTGGGACTGATCTGGATTGCCGCCTTTGCCTGGGAGCAGGACTGCCTTCAGGGCATCCATGTGCTGGGTCCCGCCTATTCCGGACGGACATCCTACCAGGCCGTGAAAAAAGGACTGGACAAGCACGATCTTTCCATCAGCATACGGGCCAAAATTTTCCGATTTTTTGAGCATATTCCCATCATTCCCACCAACCAGCTCTTCCAGTATGCCGTAATGCTGCACTACTGCATCACCGGACAGCGGCTCACCACCAACGACATCCGTTTTATGGAAAGATCCGAGGAAGACGCAGCTGTGCCTGAGGTCAACCTGATCTCGGAGGAGCACCGCGGCGTATGGGCTGCGGAACAGACCTTTATCAACATGCTTCGGGAAGGAAACCCCAACTACCTGGACGCCCTGGCCCGTTCTCACAGTCTCAGCGACGGCCCCCGCTTCGACGTGGGCAATCCCCTGCGCCGGGCGAAATCCACCTCCATCGTCCTGCTGACGCTCTGCTCCAGAGCGGCTATTGAGGGCGGCGTAAGCCCCTCCGTGGCCTATACCCTCAATGATCACTACATGCAGCTGATCGAAGAATGCGGCAGTATCGCGGAAACCTCCAACACCTGCAGTGCACTTATGGAGGATTACGTTCAAAGGGTGCGGCAGGGAAAAAATAATACCCTTTCCGGCCAGATCAGAAGCGCCTGCGATTATATCACGATCCATATCCGGGAAAAGCTTTCCATCGCCGCCCTGGCCGACCAGGCCGGCTACACGGAATACTATTTCTCCCACAAATTCAAGCAGGAAACCGGCTGTAGTGTGGCAGATTATATCAAGCGTGAAAAAATCCGCCAGGCAAAGCTTCTGCTTTCCGGGACCAAAATGAGCATCCAGGAAATCAGCGACGAGCTTTCCTTTGGCTCCAGAAGCTATTTTTCTTCCTCCTTTCAGAAGGAGACAGGACTTTCCCCCAGCGAGTACCGGGAGAAAAACATCAAATATTAAGGAAGCGGTGATTTCAATCAGCGCTTCCTTAAAGCATTCTCAGTAATGATATTTGTCCCTTTTCCCTGTCAGAAACAGAGCGGTCACTGCCGCCGCCATCATTTCCGCCGCCACAATGGACCACCAGATCCCGTCGATCTGCCAAATCAGCGGGAAGATAAGCACTGCCGCCGCCTGAAACACCAGCGTCCGCAGAAAGGCGATCAGCGCCGACACAAGCCCGTTTCCCAGTGCGGTAAAGAAGGAGGATCCAAAAATGGCGATCCCGGCGAACAGGAAGGAAAAGGAATAAATCCGAAAGCCCCGGAGCGTCAGCTCCAGAAGCCCCTGGTCATATCCCACAAAAATCATTCCCAGAGGGCGCGCCAGCCCTTCCGCCAGCCCCAGCATGGCCAGGGAAAAGCCCCCGATAATCACAAGGCTTTTCCGAAAAAGATTTTTCAGTTCCCCGTGGTCTCCCGCCCCGTAATGGTAGCTGATCACCGGAGCCGATCCCACGGAATATCCGATAAAGGCCGCCAGAAAAATCATGTTTACATACATCAGCACCCCATATGCCGCCACGCCGTCCTCTCTGGCATATTTCATCAATTGAAAATTGTAAAGCATGCTGACCACGGACATGGAAATGTTGGACATCAGCTCGGATGAGCCGTTGGTGCAGGTTTTCAGCAAAGCCCTGCCGTCATACCGGGTTTTGGTAAGCCGCAGCGCGCTGGTGTTGGGGCGCAGAAAGTAGATCAGGGGAACGATCCCGCCCACCGCCTGGCTCAGGGCCGTAGCCGCCGCGGCCCCCGGCAGCCCCCATCGAAAAACCGCCACGAAAACAAAATCCAGCGCCATATTGGTGATTCCTGCGGCCATGGTCACCGCCAGACCCAGTCTGGGCTTCTCCGCCGTCACAAAAAAGCTCTGGAATTCATACTGCAGCATGAATGCCGGCAGCGCCGCAAGAATGATCCTGCCGTAAAGCACACAGTTGTCCAGCATATCCCCCTCCGCCCCCAGGGCCGCCGCCACAGGCCGGACAAACAGGATCCCCAGCACGCCGATCAGGATGCCGCAGACGGCAGACACATACACCAGCAGAGAAAACAGCCGGTTTGCCTTCTCTCTGTTTCCCTCTCCCATGGCCTGGGCAATCAGGGCGCTGCCCCCGGTGCCGAACATAAATCCTACGGCGCCCAGAATCATTAAAAAGGGCATGATAAAATTTACCGCCGCGAAGGGCGTCTTCCCCACATAATTAGATACAAAAAAACCATCCACCACACCATAGATGGAAGTAAAAACCATCATGACAATGGAGGGCAGTGTAAAAGTCAGCAGTTTTTTATAATTGAAATGATCTGATAATTGTATTTGTGTTTTCGTTCTCATGTAGATGCTTCACCGCCTGCCAGGGCGTTTCATAACCTCCCGCTTTCCATTTTCTCCCGCTTTACAAGCAGTCCGATTCGTCTTGGCAGCCGCGTCAGGTCAAATGGCATTAACCTTATTCCGAAGAGCCTCCAGATACCTTTTTGTCAATTCCAGATAAGCCTCCCGCTCCTCCTCCGGCCAGGAATTCAAGATATCGTTCTCCGCCTGAATCACCCGTACCACAGTGTTCTGAACCAATTCCCTGCCCTGTTTTGTAAGGCACACTCGCTTCTTTCTGCCGCCGCAGGCTTCCAGGGATACTCTCCCCGCCTTCTCCAGCTTTCGAAGACCCGAGTTGATAGTCTGCCTGCTGGCTCCCGAAAATTTACAAATGTCGTGAAGCAGACAGCTGTCACCTTCATTGCAAATGGAGTACAGGATCATCATTTCGCTGTCTGACAGTCCAAGCTTCAAAGCCGCCTTATGATAAACCCCATCAATTTCGCTGGTCAGATAATTCAGCCGCTTCATCTGTGCCGATACATATTCTCCCATGATAATCCTCCATGCTCTTTGCTGGCCTATTTTGTACGAAATCGGACATATTGTATTCTAGTACGATTTCGTACATATGTCAAGTGCATATTTGCGGATACTTTTCATGGGCAGGGGCCGCGAAAAGTAACCTGAAAGCTGACAGAAGCGCATAGGAATCACACCCTTCCGCAGAGGTCAAAGCGGTTATTTTTCCGGTATAAAAATCCCGTGATCAAAAGAAGTCCCAGGCAGATTCCTCCTTTGAGCAGCCACGCATGTTCTTTCGGAACCAATACCGCACCCACGGCGCAGGGAATCGCCAGTAAAAAGCCTCCCATTCCTCCAAGCACACAGGAGGCGCTCTGCTTCACCACGCTTACCTCGTTCTCCCAGTTCAGCACGGGAAAATGCAGGTTGACGGTAATCCCATACACGCAGGAAAATAAAAGGAATACCGCCGGAATCAAAAGCAGCCAAAAAAGCTCCTCCGCTCCCGGCTTCAACGCCAGGATGAGGAATATCTGTGACAAAAGATAAAAGGGCAGAAACAGCAGCAGATTCATTAACAGCTTGGCGTCCAGAATGTTCTTTGCCGACAAAGGCAGGCTTTTTGCGATCCACCAGTTTTTCCCCTCCATTGACACAGATGTGGCCGTGGTGGTCATCATACAGAAAATACCGGCAAACATGATAGGAACAAGCGAAGCCAAATCTATCGAAGCAGGCAGAGAGGCCGTCAGCGTATCCGTTCCCACTGCCAGCAATGCGCCGGAAAAAATGCAGCCCATAACCGGTCCCATGATGGTGTTAGTCACATAGACGCTGGAGGAAAAATATCTTCTGAATTCCCGCCTGCACAAAGATACCAGCAGCGAATCCTCCTTCAGACGTCCCATTCTGTAATCATGCCTGGCAGAATTGCCAAACAGGCCGCGGCAGATCTGGTGGAAAAAGAATGAAACCCCCGCCGACACCGTTCCAAATATTCCCAGAGAAGCACCAATAAAAAACAATCCCTGATGCAAATCTCCCTGCACTGCCGCAGCGCCCAGCCACATTGCCGGGGGATATACTCTCCCCAGAAGATCTGTAATAACTGAAGTCAGTTCTTTCAGCATTTCCGGGCTGATATCTCCCAATACGGAAATCCGCATAGAGCAATACAATATTGCAAACATCGTCATGATGGACAAGCCCGTGGCCGCCAGGCTTTTGTGACGCATACGGGAGGATAAACCGGTAATCAGCGCACCGATCAAAATGGCTCCGGCCATGGGAAGCATGGGAACAAACCATACTCCAAGGATCAGCGTCAGGAAAAAAGCCGGACCGGGCCTTTCGCTCCAGGCATATACCGCCGCCCCCGGCAGCAATACCGCCAGGACGATCAGCAGATTCTCAACATACATTCTTGCCAGACGACTGAGCACAACCGCCGTTCTGGAAACCGGCAGGGCGCACAGCATGTCGTAACCGCCCTTCCGGAAAATCACGCTGCCCGCCTTAAACATGCCAAAAATAAAAATCAACAGACTGGATATCATGAAAAGGTATGGGGGAACCACTTCCCCTGCTCCCAGCCAGATCAGGCCATAGGACAGACCTCCCACATAAAAAACCATCATTGCCAACAGCCATATCCACACTGCCATAAGCATTACGGCCTTCCTTTTCGCTTTTTTATCCCTGGAAAATCGAAATACATTCCATCCGAAGATATTGCATAGCTCCAGCCTAATCAGCGTTCCTGTCTGCGCCGCCATGATCCACCACCTCCATAAAAATAGACTCCAGAGACTGTCCCTGCCTGAGGATATCCTCCATATTGCCGCAAGCCGCTAATGCTCCGTCCCGGATAATCGCCACCTTATTGCACAGCCTCTCCGCCACGTCCAGCACATGGGTGGAGAAGAAAATAGCGCCTCCCCCGGCACAGACGCTTCGCATAATTTCCTTGAGTATCACAGCCGCCTTGGGATCCAGGCCCACGAAGGGTTCGTCCAGAATCCACAGCCTTGGCTGATGCACCAGGGCGGAAAGCAGCGCCAGCTTTTGCTTCATTCCATGGGAATAGGTGGATATCAGATCCCCCAAAGAAGCCGTAATCTCAAACCTGTCTCCATATTCTCTGATCCGCTCCTCCCTCTCCCGGGCCCCCACCCGGAACACATCCGCCACGAAATTTAAATATTGAATGCCTGTGAGATATTCGTAAAGATCCGGATTATCCGGTATATATGCAAACTGCCGTTTGCACTCCAGAGGAGCTTTTTGAATATCCAGACCGCCGACCTGAATCGTTCCGGCATCAAAATCCTGGATCCCCGCCGCGCATTTCAGAGTGGTTGTCTTTCCCGCGCCATTATGCCCGATAAACGCGTAAATGTCCCCCGGCGCGATATGCAGGCTTAAATCTGTGACCCCTTTGCTGCTGCCCTTATAATGCTTTGTCAAATGCTCTATTCTTAACATATCCTGTCCTTCCTGTATCAGCATATTCCAGATAATTTCTGCTGCCTTCCTTGCTGGAATTTCTTTCCCGTCTCCTCTTCATGCATGATCCTCACGCACTCCGCCCTGTTCTCCATTACATAGTCTGCTCTCAACGCTCCGGAATTCCCTGTTCTGCCGAATACCTCCAAAAGCCGGATGAGAAAGCGCCGCCCGCAGATTTTCCCGCAGAAAGCTTCTGTCCCGGGGAGCCATCCGCCCAAGGGGCAGCTTTTCTATCCAGGCATCCAGCAGGTCAAAATACCCATCTCCATGAAAGGTGATTTCCTCCGACTCCAGCAGACGATTACAGCTTTTTTCAAAAAGCAGCAGCGCCTCCAGGGCCTCCTTTCCCTTCCCGTTTCCTCCATAAACCACCGCCGTCTGGTAATGAAACTGCGCTGTCAGATTGGGATGAAGCTCCTCCAGCCCGTATAATTCTATGATTCCCCTGATTCTTTGCACCGTTTCCTCACACCGCTCCAGATCCCTTTCATACAGCGACAATAACAGCGCTGCGCCGCTCACCAAATTCAGCAGCTCCAGATACTGCTTTACCTGGACAAAGCTTTTTGCCTTTTCACCTTCCCCGGCCATTTCATATGCCTGAATCAGCATGAGGCCGCTCTGTCCTGTAAGGCGGCCCGGATCAGCTACTGTTTCCAATGCATCCACAGCCTCAGCCGCCTTCCCCAGAGAAAGATTCAGCCCCGCTTTCAATACCAGCGCCTCACTGCATACTCCCGAATCGCCGCAGCTCTCCAGGATACGGTCACACCATGCTATCGCTTCCTGCAAAAGCTCCCTGCCTTCCTTCTCTGACTCCGCCAGCATATAATGATTCCAATACAATATACCTAATTGCAGCAAAAAGGGATAACAGGCATAATATCGATGCGCAAGAGACCGCGCCTTTTCCAGAACCGTATGAAAGGGAAGACTGGCAAAATCCCGGGACAGCTCCCCATAATAGTGCCGGATCTGCTGGCCGGAAAGCCGGGCTTCATATCCCACCAGTTCATCGATTGTCACGTCAAAAAAGGCTGCCATCTGTGACAGCAGAAAAATATCCGGTATACTCTGGCCCGTCTCCCATTTGGACACGGAAGCCTTCGTCACTCCCATAAATTCCGCCAATGTCTCCTGCGTAAGCTTTCTTTGACGCCTCAGCCGGATAATATTATTTGAAAGGTTGATCTCGTTCTTCATGCTTATTCCCCTGTGGTATTGTGTGCAATCTATGAGAAATATCGCCTGTATAGATAGTGTACCAGATTCACAAATCTCTATCAATGGATTGCCCCGATACTTTGGTAAACAAAATCAACCATCAGGAAACTTTTATATCCTGAAGCTATGGGTGGACAATGACATTGCCTCCGGAAACCTCCTTCTTTAAGGATTGTTCAGCCTCCGAAGGCAAGACCGCATACAGTTTTACAAAGACTCCTGCAAAAGCAGAGTTACCCGGTTCTGGATCTTTTCCACCGTCCTGTCCAGATCTACCTGTCCTGAAAAATACGCTGCCGCTTCCTCATTGATGATGTTCTGTATGGCCGGATGGGACATAAACCTGTTCTCCACGCTTTCCACCAATCTCCGAACCGCGTCAACATCCTCCTGCGCCGCTGCATATATCCAGATGTATTCATCGCCGTTCACATAATATCCCTTGGGATTTCTTTCCGTTCCTTCTTCTGCGCTGTATTCTTCCTTTATGGCGGCATCCATTATCTGATCAAACTGATCCTGTACAATGGGAAAGCCCTGCCCGTCATATCCGTGCAGCAGATAAAATTTCACGAACTCCCAGGCTCCTTCCTGATTCTCCTTTTTGGCATTGATTGCCACATCAATGCCGCTGAACGCAGCAGCAGTTCCTGTGCCTTCCGCCACAGGGTACCCGATAAAAGCAACATCCTCCCCATAGAGTTTCTTCTGTATCTGGTAATCAACCACACTGGAAATCATCCCCACAGACATCACCACCTCCCGATTACGAATTCTCTCCAGCCAGGTTCCCCCTGTATAATTTCCCGTGTACTCTTTGGCAAAGGAAATCACCTTCTTAAAATAATTCCCCTCAAAATCACAGGTTCCATTCTCCCAATCCACAAATTCATCCATGGACACTGTACAGAGTCTGGTCAATACCGGCTCATCTGCCGAGAATCCTGCAATGGCGTTCAAATCCTTTCCGCTGTCTTCCAATAGCTGAAACAATTCCTCAAAGGTAACGCCGCTTCGTCCGCCCGTCACATCCCCATATCCCCACATGGAATGAAGCTGAAATGCCGGGGCAATGCTATATAAATGCCCTTCATCCTCATAAGCTTTCACCACAGACTGCACCAGCATACTTTTGGAGCATTCTTCATCATCCCTCATAAAATCATATAAATCAGCCAGCACTCCCTTTTCAGAAAACATACTGTAATCCATTTCCGATACTGCAATAATATCCGGAGCCGTTCCAGTGACAACATCCAGCTTTAACTGTTCTACTGCCTTATCGTAATCTCCCGTCTGATCCATGTATTCCACTAGCTCCACTCTGTACTCACTGCTGTACCGGTTAAATTCCGCCACGGCTCTCTCCAGATTCTGAGCGGTCGTGATCGCAGTCACCCCAAGAGACACAGTTTCTTTTTCCATTTCTCCCAGGGTAAGGGAAATAAACTCTGAATATCCGGAATCTCCATAGGTGTCTATGATCTCTATCACATCCCCATTCTTTTTCAAAAACAGAATATCCTGGGCAAAAATCCCATATGTGGTCAGGCTCAAAATCTTTTCTGTTTTCTGCGTATTATAGTGGTACTCCATGAGTTCGTTGTTCTGGCAGTATAGGAAGCCATTGTCCACAGAAACAATGTTCTCCAGGCCGTTTATAAACTCCTTGTCAAAAATCATTCCGGATTTTTCCAGCCTTACCGCATCCTTCCTGCCCTGCTGTACCACATCTATTTCCTGCAGATACACTCCGTCGGAATCCTTTACTATAAAAACAGGCCTGCCATCTGTTCCAACCTGGAAATTTAATACATCCGTTCCCCCCATATCCGCAATCTTTTCATAAAAGAGTGTTTTAAACTGTCCGTCCTTAACATAAACACGATCTTCCCAATGCCATACTTCCCTCTCCATGCCCTCAATTATCTCTGTTTCAGGCACAAGCATCTTACACCAGACAAAAATGTTTCCGTCCTGATTCGTATAGATCCCCTCCAAGGACAGGTCGCTGGCTCTCTCAGTATCCTCCAATTCCATTTCAGCAAAGTCCTGCTGATTCCCCTCTATATCAATTCTCCAATAACCGGCACTTTCCCCTTTGTTTCCCCAAAGATAAATATTGCCCTGCTGATCTGCCGCCATTCCCGCTATATAAGCGGCCTCTGACACCACCATCGTTTCTGTCACAGCAAAATCCTGTTTGTCCATGACATCTAATAATATCCTGTCATCCTTAACATAACATCCATATAAGTGGTCCAGCGCCAGGGCAAGAATATACTGCTTCCCCAGCTGAGAATAGTCTGCATGCCATGAGGCAGCATTATCCTCCAGAATGTTATTTTCCATTGTTTCCTGCCCTGTATTCGTATTACTCTCCGCTTTTTTGCATCCTGTTATAAAAAATGCCAGCATACATGCAATAATGACAGCCTTATATCTTATTCTCATTTTGTCCCTGTGCTCCCCTGCAGCATTACTCTGCAAAATCTCCTCTATTTTCCAGGATCATCTCGCCGCTGACGGCATTCATGGCAAAGATCTGCTCCGATGAACCCACAGCCTCACTTTGTCTGCCGGCAGTAACTTAACTGCAAAAATATTATCACAAAATATCTCATTGTGCCGTTTCCTGTAATAATTGGGCTATATTTATGTATTAATTGGGATTTGCGCAAAAATACCGCATTAAAAAAGCACGGCTGAATCTGCCTGCAGCCGTGCTCCCAAAATAATCTCAATTTTTAACTTCTGACATATACAAGATCAATGTGACACGAAACATGCCGCCATCAGGACGGACCTCCATTATCCCGTCATATTTTTCCACCATTTTCCTTACATTCTCCAGACCGATGCCATGAAGTCCATTTGCTTTTTTCGTTGTAAGCAGCCTTTGATTTGTATTCTCCCCTTTGAAAACAGTTTTTCCATTATAGCTGTTTTCAATTTGAATCCGCAGTACCCCCTGCCGTAGTTCTATGTTGACATCCAGCCTTTTTTCCTCTGTCTGCCTTGCCGCCTCAATACTGTTTTCCAGTAAATTGCCCAAAATCACATTGATGTCAAAAGAATGGCCTATCGGGTTTGGAAGCCGCACATTTACATTTACTGTGCGCAGCTCCTCCTTCGCCCTGCGCAGCATATAATTCATCACACTGTCTGTCTCAAGATTACCGGAGGACACGATCTCGTTAGGATTTGTTATAAATTCCTCCATATTACCTATATATTCTTCAACCGCCCGGTTCTCTCCTTTTGCCGCCAGTATCCTCAGCTCATTCATATGGTGCTTCATGTCATGCCGCAATGCCTTTACCTTTTCTTCACCCTGCAGCATTACATCCAACTGGTTTACATAGCCCTGAATCTCCTGACGCAGCACTTCGTTTTCATACTGTTGGAAAAGGGCATCCGACAGTATGTTATACAGATAAAAAGTAAAGAAATTAACCAGAATAAGTCCGATGCTTGCAATAACAACCGTTTTTGTGCTGCTTCCCGTATAAATCATTATGCAAAGCATCCCTATACTGCACAGCGGCACCAATCCCAGAGAAATATTTCCGACGTTCTTTTCTTTCCGCCGGGTGTCTACAATTTTTTCCGTAAGCAGCTCACAGATCAGTATCAGAAATACATCCGTTACTTCAAAAATCTGATTAAATCCTGCACCGTCCTCATAATTTACAAACGGGAGAATAGCAATTGTGCTGCAGCCCATATTAATCATATAAACAGAACAGGTCACAAACAGAATCGTTTTTGCCGATCTCGTATAGGTCCGAACGATCAGTCCGATTCCTGCCAGGTTGCAGGCGATATTAATCCATACCGTATGAAAGGCCAGATAGGCAGCTGTGTTGACTATGAAGAATCCTCCATATGCCAGCATATGCCGCATCTGGCCGTCACAGCTTCCCTTTCCCCTATCCCCTAAAAATATGCGGACAAATCTGCTGATCAGATAGATTCTAAACAGGTTCGCTGCGGCGCAAATAAATAAGTCCGTCATTTTACCCCCTTAACAGCCTCTCTCTTACCTGTTTCCGATATGCTTTGCTGATCGGCAGTATCGCGTTATCATCCATCTTCACCGTTTCATAGGTATACCACACTACATGCCCCTTGTTTATCACATATGACTGATGAATCCTTAAAAATTCCTTGGACAGCTTTTTCTCCAGTTCCCTGATTCCACCATAAAACTCTTTCTCCGCCCCCGCTGTCACTATCTTTATTTTCCGCCCCTCGCTTTCAAAATATATAATGTCGCCATATGGAATATAGTAATAATCCCTTCCGTTTTGAAATTCAAATTTTCCAGCATTTTTTTCTATCAGCTTCACTGCCAGCTGCAGAGAGGCTTCTATCTGCTGCATGGTAATTGGCTTCACCAGGAAATCCATGGGCTGTGTTTTGAACAATTTCTGCGCATAGGAGGGTTCGCCGGATATATAAACAATCTGCATCTCCCTGTCCTCCATATGGTTCCGGATAAAATCACCCACCTCTATCCCTGTCATTTTAAAAAGTTCTATATCCAGGAACAAAATGTCCAGATGATTGCCTGCCTTTAAATAGTCTCTCAACCCCTCTCCCGTATACCATACATTTGTTTCGATTTGAATATTCTGTTCCCTTGCACACTGCAAAAGCATATTTTCAATAGACGTACAAATATTTTCTCCGTCGTCACAAATTCCTATATTATACACGGCGCGCTTATGAAGTCTTCATTGCAGTAAACTTCTTCCTCCTAATCGTACTCTTTTGCTGAATATTGCATTACCAAGGGCTGCTGAAAAAATGCTGCCCTTTACAACAGTCAGTATGCACAGTTACCCGCCGACAGAAATACTCCTTTATGTCCAATGCGCAATTGGACATAATGAGTAAAGCAGAAAGTAGTTTTATAAATGACATGGCATAATGTTAAATCAATTTACAAAATTCGCACGGCTCCATACAGGGAATAGTGCTTTTCTCAAAATCACCACAATTTCTTGTAATAATATAATCTGCCCGAAACACTTTTGCGCATTCCATTTGCAGACAATCTTCAAAATCCGAAAACTGATCGTTTGCTAATGCCTCTAATATTTTACCCTTATCAATGCCTTCCACTTCAAACAATTCACATAAACATAGTAAGACATTTCTTCGTTCTTCAGCGCTGAACGATTTACGCATAATAAAAAACATATTTGATATAGAATGTGCCGCAATACACCCAAATACCCGTTTCTGTTTACAGGCAATAATAATGTCCCTTGCAGCTCGATCATAGGGTTCACGGCAAAGCAGATAATCCAGAAGGACATTGGTATCAATTAATATCCGCAGAGCCATATTTACCCTCCCTGTAGCTTTTCAGTTCTTCGTCATAATTCAAATGTACATCTTTTCTCCTGAGACTTTCAAGCTTCTCAAACGCTTTATCTCGAGCAGTTTGTTCCGCTTCTCCGTACAGACCATTTATTCCCTGCATAATCTGCACAATAAAAAAAAGCTTATCTTCCGGTATTCGTTCCAATAAATCTATAGCATCTTTTCTGAGGGCTGTCATCTTTACCGCCTTTCTAATACCAAGTGAACATTGCATATATGCAATATACATTATATTTTACTCTGCAGGGAAATGGGCGCCGTTAATTCTTTTTTTCCCCAATATCCCTCTTCTACTCCTAAAATCTTCTCCACCATTGACTCATGGATACTGATATTAATTGAATCCATGAATTTTTCACTGGAAATATTATTTTCTTTAATTATCATGTTCAAAGCGTGTTTCAAATACCTCGGTTTCAGAGCCGGGAACTCTCTGTCCAAAGGTTCTTGCTTAATATACCCCCCATATGAGCGCTGCCTCATAATATATTGATATTGATTGGTTGTAATAGCTCCCAGTTGATGCGCTCTAACTACAAGTGCAGCTGCCGAGACCCTATACTTACTTTTCAAATTGATATAAAAATTAAAATCTGTTTTATTTTTGCTACGCAAATCCTTTAGGTATATGTTTTTCGGAATCAGCAAGGCCCCTGCGAAACTGTTCATCGCATTTTCCATATCACGATATTCCAATTTTGACATATCCTCAATATCAAATATACCATCTGTCAGAATATGCCCTAACTCATGTGCTGCATTAAATTGCTGTCTAAATCCATTCTTCTCATAACCCAATACTACTATCGGAACAATTTTTTATTAACTGCCTCTACCTGACTATATGCATCAATACTTTCATTTTCTTCAAACGTAGATGCAACGACAATGCCATTTCTTTCCATGACATCAATAATATTGGGGATTGGTTCCTCTCCCAGCTTCCACTTTTCGCGCACATATCCAGACAACACCTCTGGGCAAAAGAGTCTTGGGAGGATAGGTCAAACTTTGGAAATTTTATATATTGCTCAATCGCTTCATATATATATCCCAAAAGTTTAACTTTTTCTATTTGCGCCTTTCTATCGATTTTCAGGACTTTTATTCTGTAAATTCACAAAGTTTTTATATTTCATAAAGGTATATACATATTTCGTGAGTTTATCATATAAATATAGCGCCTCCCAAAAACCTCGCTTAAAAAATCCCACTTCGAATTCTTCTTGCATAAAGGAATTTGCATGTTATAATTCACTAATAATATCCTTCTGATTATAGTATTATGTTTTCTCGACAATTACACATTACCATATTCAGGAAATAAATCAAGTATTTTTCATTTTTGGGATTTTTTAATTTCATGGTTACTTTTCACGGCTTCGCCGTTCAAAGCAACATGCTGCCCAGCGCAGGCAGTCTCGGGTTTTGCGTGCAAAATGCGCACGAAAACATCTCGCGGCCCTACCCGTGAAAAGTAACGGAATTTTCATGCGCCACAGCCGCCTCACAGCTTCGCATGGCCTGGATGGTTCGGTCAAAGAGCTCGTCCAGCTCCCAGCCAAGCCGTTCCGCTCCCTGAGCGATAATGTCTCTGGAACAGCCTGCCGCAAACCTTTTGTCCTTGAACTTCTTTTTCAGGCTCTTGACCTCCATATCCATGGTGCTTTTGGATGGACGCATCAAGGCGCAGGACCAGATCAGCCCCGTGAGCTCGTCCACTGCAAAAAGCACCTTTTCCATCTCAAGCCTGGGTTCCTCGTCACTGCAGATCCCATAGCCATGAGAGCAGACAGCGTATATCATATCCTCGCTCACCCCGGCTTCGCGCAGAAGCTCCGGCGCCTTTTTACAGTGCTCCTCCGGGAAAAGTTCAAAATCAATATCATGAAGAAGCCCGGTTATTCCCCAGAATTCCTCTTCCTCCCCATATCCCAGCTCCCTGGCATACCAGCGCATAACGCCCTCCACTGTCAGTGCATGCTGGATGTGGAACGGCTCCTTATTATATCTTCGAAGTAATTCAAATGCCTGTTCCCGCGAAATACTGCTCTTTTTTGTCATTGTTTTTTCCTCCTGCTCCTTTTCATTCAGCCAGCCCAAAATAAAGTTATACAAATGGGGCTGGATCTCAGGGTATGTCAGCTTCCCGGGCATATCATCAAACAGTCTGGTCTCGCCGATCTCGCTGTCCTGTGGCAGATCACCCATGCTGTGTATCCGGGCAAAAAAAAGCATGCCAAAGGTTTCCCCGCTTTCCCTTACAACACCATATGCCGCAGCCGGCAAGAGCTCTGCCTTCATGGTTCCGGTTTCCTCGGCCAGCTCTCTGCGGGCGGTTTCCTCAATTTTTTCTCCCGGCTCCCTGTGCCCTCCGGGAATTTCCCAGGTATTGCGCTCCTTATGACGGCAAAACACCCATTTATCCCCATACTTCGCGGTTATAACCGCGTATTTGAAGCTTTCATCCCGGATTTCGTCCGGCTTATAAAGATTAACCTTAATCACTTTATTCTCCTCCTGCCCGTCAATTCTTTTGTCAAATCCCCGAAGCGCCTGTTGCCAATCCGGAAAACCCGATGAACAGCAATTCCTTTTTATCAGTATTTCTGATGCTCCTTTGTTTACCCTTTGCAAAAACAATGTTCTTCAAAGGCCATGGCAGAACGGATGGTGGAAATCCTTCATTTTCCGGCAGTCAGACCTGCAGATATGAGCTGATAAATTCTTCCACATCTTTATAATGCCTGGGAGAAATACCTGCCTTCTCATATTCCTCCAAATACTGTTTCAGCCCGTTGTCAAAAGCCCTGACATTCCCTTCTAAATCCGCCGGATCGTATGAGTCCATCACGCTGATCCGCTCAATGAATACCCCTTCTGCAATTTCATTTATCATGTATTGCAGTGACGCCAGGTTCATAAAGGAGGAAAACGCATCCTTTTTCCCTGCGGCTTCGGTCATTTTATTTCTCCAGTTGGAAAACATTTCTTCATAAGTTCCTGCAATATTTCTTTCCGACGGAGGCTCTTTTGCATTCGTCCGCATTGTGAATACTGTAACAGCACGCATCAGCTCTGTCAAGCTCTGTCTCAGCTGCTGCATTTCAGGTGCCAGAGCCACAGCATATATATGCTCCGCGAAACCGCCGGGAAGACAAAGCCCCTCCAGCTCCTGAAAGGTACGTTTGACACCCCGGCGAAAGTATTTCCCGTTTTCCAGCATAACTGCGTCAAGCAAAAGATTTATGCAGCAGGCTCCATGAAACCGGAGGTCTGATATGGTCTCCGAAAGCATTGCCTCTGCGTAAACCTTTTTCGCATTCTCCACTATTTTATCCACACGTTCCAAACGGGTTTGCGCCTGTAGAACAGCTTTGGCTTTTTCCCGCAGCCGGGCAAGCTTCAAAGCCGCCCCGCCGTCGGCTGCATAGACAATTTCCGAATCCATCAGCTTTGCCAGATGCGCATGCCTGCACTCCGCCTCCTCCGCAAGCATTTCCCAGCTGGTACAGTAAATATCATACCCGATCAAGGTATCGTCTAAAATAAATCCCCGGGCCAGCTGCCAGCCTGCATCATCGTTTATCAGAATCAGCAAATCCAAATCCGATTTTTCGTGAAGATCACCTGTGCATGCGGAACCATAAACACCGATCAGAGCCAGTGACCCCGGGCATACGATTTCAGATTTTTTTATAATGGCATCTATTATTTTCCGGTGGGTGATATTCAAAGTCAATTTATTTTCTCCCATAATCGCTGGCCCTCCTGAAAGATAAACAAAGAGTAACAAGATACACTATGATTTTTTCTTAATTGCAAACCATAGTTCAACATAACCCATATGGGCATCTCCGCCGTAAGCTTCAATATTCAAACCATCCGCTTGTTCATATTCGGAGGTGGGCAGCCATTCTGAATAAAAACGTTTATTCAGCCTATTACAAACCTCGACAACCTGATCCCACTTGAATTTTTCCGATGGGAATATAACCCATGTGTGCGCCGGAATATCTACCAATGTATATCCTTCTATCCTGCTGTTTTCGCTTTTGAAGGCACATTGCATATACGCGAATGTGCCGGGACTGGTTTGTCTGTAATCACAAATTCCATGTACCTTACACAGGCTCTGCGCAACAAAGGATGGTAAATCTCCGGCGTCTGACACGAGCTTTTCATACGACCCGTTAGCGTGATTTTGATTCCACAATTCGTGTGGCGTATTGGGATACGCTCCGCTCCCATCTGCCTTGAAAATACCCTCATAGCCAAAAACCTGAAAGGCTTCTTTTCTTTCAATTCGATATTCCATTTCTTTGTCTCCTTTGACTGAAATTTGAAAAGAAATCCTCGGATAAGCTTTCAGCGTTACGCCATCAGCGCGCGCTTCTGTTGGTGTAACTTTGTGTAGTGCCTGGAACGCGCGAGAAAAGGAAACCGGCGAATCGTAACCATACTTTAAGGCCAAATCAATCACTTTAATATCGCTGTTCTGCAAATCAATAGCCGCCAGCGTCAGTTTTCTTCTGCGGATATATTCTGTCAGCGAAATATCTGCAATATAGGAAAACATCCGATAATAATTATATGCCGAACAACCTGCAATTTGAGCAAGCTTCTCCTGGCTGATTTCTCCTGTAAGGTTATCTTCCACATATGCGAGCGCCAGGCTCATACGGGTCATCAAATCCAAGAATATCCCTCCTTCAGCCAAAGTATAAACAAACTGCTCGTTGTTGTCGCAACTTTTTATGCCGGATTTTGTTGGTATTTTCAAACCTTCACTTCATATTTGCGCCCAGAAGCATCCGTCTTCATGAGAGTTGATCTTTCTGCAGATCTTTTGACATTTGATCGGAAAGCAGCGAGCTGACCGCATCATTTTCATAAATGATCTTATCTTTGGTCCAGTACCAAACATAGGACGAAAAACTGCCGTATTCCTTTTATATTTCACAGAAAATGCGGGCATTGTTCACTGCCGCCCGGATTTTTAACCGGTTTCTGATAATTCCTGGATTTTCACGAAGCTCACTCATTTTTTTTTGTCGCAGACACAAACCTTTTCCAGATCAAACTCATCAAACTCCTGCTGGAAGGCTTCGCGCTTATTCAAAACGCATTCCCACGATAAGCCTGAATCGAGACATACTTTTTCATGCTCTTTTCGCTTTCTATTGTGCCATATATGCATAAAGCGTAATCCATTTATTCTCTTCGCCAACTTTTCCTGCTTTAAACGCCGGTACACTTTTTGATGCAGTTAATATGTATCTCCCATTATCCAGCCTGTACCGATTCAATTTGAACCACTCCATTATTGTGAATTACAATGAAAAAGTACCCTCTGCTGAAACCGTGTGGGTTTACAGAACCTGAAAAAACACAGTTATGAACATGATGATTCCTACCACAATGGCGGCTATACCAAAGAAATAGCTTTTCCTATTTCCATTCCTTCCGTCAGAGATCCAAAACAGACCACGCAGAAAAAGAAGTAATCCCACAAAAATCGGAATAAATTTATTAACAGCTTCTGTCATTCCTTTTTACCTTTTCCTTCCTGCCCTCTTTTTTCTTAAAACATAAATGGCAGTATTGATGAATTAACAGGCAGATTTCACACAGCTCAAATGCAGCTATCCCAATCAGGAAGATCACAGCCCTGTCTAATTCGTGCCAGTTACCGCGCGACAAAAAATAAACTTTTACCGCTGCCATAGACAGACATTTTATTATAGCCTGTCCAAAATTCCAAAACAATTTTATTGCTGTAAAATGTTTATCTTTTGCCGCAAAATGTTAAAACAGACGATTTTTGTAGAAAAACAAAAATCCCTTCAATCGGAACTTCTACCACATCTATCCCCTGCCCCTCTTCTACTCCACTTTTTCTATCAAATCGTCAACCGTACAGCACAGAACCTTTGCCAACAATACAAGACACTCCGCCTGAGCCTTGTTGATGTTCTTCTGGCGCTGCTCATACTGCTGGATAGTACGCATCGGGACACCGCTGAGCTCCGCAAGCATGCGTTGACTAAGACCCGCTTTCTGACGCAGGAACTTGAGATTGGTTTCGGGTTTTGCCGCCCTATACAGTGTGTTCATCTTATCAACAAGCTGACGGATGTCCATCTCATGATAGGGCGAATAAAGAGCCAGAATATCCTTGATGGGAATATACCGCACAATTTCGGCAAAGCTCAGGGATGTTTCCCACTGATAATATGCCAATGCCCAGCCAGTCCAGAATTCCTCTTTCCGACGTCTGTTGCGCTCCAAGCTGAAATATTCACGACGAGCTGTCTTATCGCGCAACATTTTTTTGCATACCATTCGCTGCATTCAGCTGCTTCGCTGCCCACAAACTGAATGCGGTCAAACGCTGTTCTGCTTTTGAAAACTGCTGACCGATCCTGCCAAGGTGCAAGGCATTGTTAAGTTGCCGGTAAGAAATCGTACCGTTGATAAAATCCTGCGCAAATGAAAAATAGCTGTCATCGGCGCGGTATCCGATCATCATGTCGCAGCTTTCGTATAGCATTCTCCTCCTGCCCATCAATTAATTTACTTTATTTTTGCCGATTAATGTGCATAAATACGGTGCAACCTGCAGGTGCGGATATCGACTAAAAAGCACGTTGGGTTTTGTAGAATTAAATAAACATATATGAGATAATGTTCCCATCAAAAAAGGAGGAATCTCAGATGAATTTCGGAAAAAATGTACAAATCTTGCGGAAAATGGCAAACATGACCCAGGAAGAGCTGGCAGAGAAAATGAATGTCTCAAGGCAAACCGTTTCCAAATGGGAGCTTGGAGCAGTGTTGCCGGAGCTGGAAAAGCTTCTCGAACTCTGCGATGGATTTAATTGCACTGTGGATCAGCTGTTAAGGGGCGATATGGACTATAGCAATAAAGCCTATTCCGACATCAAAATTGTTACGGTTGAACCTTTTCGCTACATCAGCTATGCGGTAATAAGCTGCGAACCGGAAGAGGATGCAATTGCGCATGTGGAAGGCTGGGCAAAGCACTTAGGAATAGAAAATCCGTATATTATCGGGTGGGATTTTCCACAGGTATCCCAGGAGCAGAAAAATGTATTCCATATGCGCGGTTATGGAGCGGCTCTGGTCCTTACGGACGAGCAGACACCCACCAGCCTTGATGTGGAAATAAAAAGCCAGGACAGGCAAAACTATATTACAATCACTTTGGAAGAGGTTCAGGATGCAGGGGAATTCGAAATCATTCCCAATGCTTATAAGGCCTTACTCACATATATGGCAATAAACGGAATCAAGGCAAAACATGACCCGGAAATTCTTTCCTGCTATGAACATGAATATTTTGATGATAACGGCATCAAGTTCATGGACATATTTATTGCAGTCGAATAGCTTATTACCCACCATCCGCACAAGCCGCCTTTCGAAAGCACCCGTCTTCATGAGAATTAATCACCCCCACAGCCTGCAGAAAGGAATAAATGATAACTGTCCCTACAAACTTCATTCCCCTCTTCTGCAGGTCTTTTGAAATTTGATCGGAAAGCGGCGAGCTGACCACATCATATTCATAAATGATCTTATCCTCGGTCCAGTGCCAAAGATATGACGAAAAGCTTCCATATTCCTTTTGTATTTCACGGAATATGCGGGCATTGCTCACTGCCGCCCGGATTTTTAACCGGTTTCTGATAATTCCCGGATTTTCACGAAGCTCATTCATCTTTTTTTCGTCGTAGGCGCAGACCTTTTCCAGATCAAAATCGTCAAATGCCAGCCGGAAAGCCTCCCGCTTATTCAGCACACATTCCCAGGACAAGCCTGCCTGAAAGCATTCCAGAATCAGCATTTCAAACAGCTTATGATCATCATAAACAGGCACGCCCCATTCCTCATCATGGTATAGCACGTATAAGTGATTCTTGGGATTCACCCATCTGCATCGAGTTTTTCCGTCTTTCCATTCCGTCATTTCCGCCATAGTTATGACCTTCCCTTCCTTGGTACAAAGACCGCCGCCGTAACGGTCTGATCAGCCTCAACAGCTCAAATAAGTTCATATTCATCCCCACCAGTCATCATTGAATAACTGCTTCTCCATAAACATCCTGCCATTCCTCCTCTGATAAACGATCTGAGTGCCACCAAATGTCATAATCTCCTTCCGGAAAAATCATCTGGTTTGACACATACTGAATTCCCCCTTCGTCCAACAGACGAATTACTGTTTTATGCGAATATAGTCTGGATGTATTCCCATCAGGATACACTGCATTAATGAAAAGCGTAATGGTTCCGTCCCGATTTTCCATATAACTTACCACTTCCGGATATGGAATTTCTGAAGGCTCCGCCTCATAAAAGCCGCGCGGTCTGTATTCATATGCCGCACATTCCGAAATATATTTTGCTTTTGAACGAATTACTTCCTTGTCCACGCGAAAGTATGTCATAATAACCTTTTCAAATATATCCTCCGGCACCTGGTAAACTGCCCCGATTCCTGCATTTTCATCGGCAGTATAAGGAACGGGCTGACCGTACAGCACAGGGTAAAACCTTTCAAATATATCATAAAAGTCCAAGTCTCCATAGTCTTCTTCATTCCAATTACAGAGAAATAGATTATTCCGGCTGTAACCGATTGGGAGTATGTATTTCCGGTTCAATTCCCTGCTGCCTTCATCCAGCGGCAAAACCCGAAGAGCTGTACGCTCCGGCGTATCGCCTAATGTCAATACAAAGTTCTCACTGAAAAAATAGCTTCCTTCAAAGATTAAGTACCCTTCCTCTGTATATTCCCATAAGTCTGCCGGATAGGTTACCGTACTTCTGTTTAGCAGGTATCCCTCCGGATCATATTGATAATATCCTCTGGTGACAGTTACGATGCCCTCCGCAGCTGCCAAATCAAACTTCCGAAATCCCATCCCCCCGACTTCCATGATCGTAAGCCGGGCATTTTCCTTTTCATCTACCGCCCTGCAGAACGCCTTCACCTGCTCGGCGCCTGTCATATCGATTTGATTATCATTGTCTACAGCCGCATAACCGTTCTCTCCCAGCCTGGCTATAATACGCCGCTTTGTTTCCAGACTGCCCAGTGTATTTGCTTTTGCCGCATCTTCAAAAATGTCAAGGCAGGCTGCCTCTATGGCTTCCGCATATTTAAAAGCACTTTCGTCGCAAGACTGTGCTTCGTCCTCCTCCGGGATTATCTCAGAGTCCGGCAGCTCCGGCAGCTTCTCTCCGCAGCCGGCCATGGCAAGCACTGCAATACCAATTACTGCCCATAAAAATATCTTTTTCATAACGGTTTTCCCCGCCTGTATCTTCCCAAATTCAGCATCATTATAAACAAGTTCAAGCATAATATATCCTATTCAACAGAAAATATCAACGCATAATTTGTTTCCAAACAGAAAAACCGGCATCAAATCCATCACTGGACTCTCTGCCGATTCTGCGCCTTTCCTGCTTATCCTTATTTCGGTTATATGCCTTACCATTTGGCACCGTCCTGGTTACGGGATTCAGTCCGTTCCAGGTATGCCGCAGTGCGGAATAATATTCCTTCTGCGCCTTCTTGCTTCTCTTGTCAATCGAAACGTATTTTTTCATGCTCCTTCCGCTCCTTTCTATAAAGCCCTGCCATATAAGACGGGCCATTCCACCAGGCTTTGATGATTCTTCAATCACCAGTGTGATTGAATGATTCTAACATAAAATACCCCTGCTTTCAATACCTGCGCAGATGTGCCTTAGATCCCCAAATCAGGAAATATTTGTGAGCCGGCAGGAAACCTGATATAATGGGACAAGCGCCCATCCGGAGCGGAAATGCAGGAAGATGCTTGACTTAAGCCCGGAGCAGCGAAAACCGCTGAGGGAGACTATATTGGATAACGCTTGTAAGGAGATGCAAATGATAAAGGTTGCTGTATGCGATGATGAAAATATGATTGCCAGTCAGATAGAGAGCATGGTTTTGAATATCTGTAAAGAGGAAAATATATCGGTTGATATCGATGTTTTTTATAGTGGAAATGAATTGGAAAAAGAAATATTTCGCGGAATAAGATATGATTTGATTTATTTGGACATACAGATGGCAAACGGGGATGGAATATCTGCGGCGAAAGAGATCAGAAAGATTGATGAGAATGTATTATTGATCTATATCTCGGGATATGATAAGTATATGTTGGAGCTGTTCAGATTAGATGTTTTTGCGTTTGTCCGGAAACCGATAGACGGCGAAAATTTTAAAAAAATCTTTTTGGATGCAAATCATAAGATCTGCAATCAAAGATTCTATTTTTCGTATCATTATAAAAATGAAGAATTTAAAATTCTCTGTATGGATATTGCATATTTTGAAAGCAAAGGCAGAAAAATCAATGTGTATACCAGAGACGGCGGCACGGGACAATTTAATGGAAAATTGTCAGAAGTCGAAGACACGCTTAAAAATGGTAAAATTCCTTTTCTGAGGATTCATCAGTCCTATCTTGTGAATTATCATCACATACGGTCCCGCACCAAAACAGCAGTTGCGTTGATGAATGGAACCCGCTTACCTATAAGCGAAGAAAGACAGAAAATTTTTGGAATGCAATATGGTAAGTTATTGGGAGGTGAAATAGATGTATGATTTGAGAAACGGCGTATTGAGCGTTGTCATGGTTATTGCATCGATGTGGATTGTAAATAGATTTTGGGGGATTTTTTTTGAAAAAAAGAAAAGCTCCCCTTTATTTTTAGCAGTATGGAGTTTGTTTTTTATCTTTCAGATGTTGATTCAATGCAACAGATGGAACGCTGATTTCGGCATGATATGTATAAACTCTTTGCTCATTTTTCTAATTGTAATAACCGGATACATTTGTGCCGGAAAAGAAAAATATTTCCTGTTAGTATTACTTTGTACTATATGGTCATTGATAGAGATCGTTGTGTTTTTTTTGCTCAGTAATGTGCAAATAGGTCTGGAAAACCAGGATTTGATGGGCGCGGCCATTTCAAAGCTGTTTATGATAATTATTATTTACGTAATGTCGGTTTGTTGGGGAAAGAATCGCGGAGAGTATCTTCCCAATATCATTTATTTCTATTTATTGTTCATACAGGCCGGAAGTATTTTTATTGCAATATGGGAGTTTTATTCTCAAAATGACAGAGTATCTCCAATACTTATCACAAGTACCTTACTTATCATAAACATCGTAATTTTTGAGTTGAATATGAAGATGAATGCGTTTTTTATGTATGAAAAGGAAAAAACCGTGCATGCACAGCATCTTGGAATTGTTTCAGGAAATACAGCGGAACAAAAGAAAATCATGGAAGACTTTCATCAGGAAAAGCACAATTTAATGAATGAGCTCATTGTACTGAAGGCAGGAATAGAGAGAGGCGATAAGGATTCGGTGATTCAGAATTTAAATAAAATAATCAATAATTGCCACAACGCAGAAAGCATTTCTGACAGCGGTAATAATACGGTTGATGCAATTATAAATTTTAAATATGCAGTTGCCAGCGAATATGGAATAGCGTTTCGTTTAAAATTATTTATTCCAGATGATCTTCCTGTAGAACAGTGTGATATTGGCGTTGTTCTTGGGAATGCCATAGACAATGCGATAGAAGCAGTTAATCGATGCAAAAAGAAAGAAAAAATAATTGAGATTTCTATGGGAGTAAAAAAAGGGGCATGGGTTATGGTAATAAAAAATCCATATGAGCATGAAATAAAAAAAGACAGAGCTGGCAGGATTTTATCTACCAAACCGGAAAAGCACAAGCATGGATATGGCTTAAGATCGATCATGAAAATTGCGGAGGAATATCAGGGAGACATGGTCATAGATACGGAAAACGGGATCTTTTCCCTGACAGTGGTGTTGAATCTAAAAGATTTTTGACAGCAAATACGGTATTTTTGACAGCCTGCATAATATAAAAATCCATAGAGATATACTTAACTGACTCACATAACTTCCCGGAATTTGCAGGCCTTCATTCTATAGGAACCGAAAATCCCGGGAAGCTGTCAGAATTTATATGGAGGAAAACAGGTGATGAAAAAGAAAATGACAGCAGTCTGCGCACTGACGTGTGCGGCATTTTTATGCGCGTGCGCCGCAGGGCAGGGGGAAATGACAGAAAGCATTGCGAATATGTCGGAAGAAGAAGCCGCTTCGGCTGACGGACAGCACACAACTGAAGGTACGGCTCCGGCTGAAGGACAGCACACAGCTGAAGGTACGGATCCGGCCCAAGGACAGCACACAGCTGAAGGTACGGCTCCGGCTGAAGGACAGGCGGCAGATGTGCAGAGCGGCGGAACGAATGAAAACGGACAGGATGCTTCGTCAGCCGTACCAATGCAGGGGTTGATGCATGGGAATTTGGGCGCTATCGGCTCTGGCTTTTTGGCTTATACGCTGCCTGAACAGGATGGTGAAGATTATAAGCTATGCTTTTTTAAAGAAGAAGACGGAAAAGAATTTGATTTTGGAAAGCCATTGCTGGAGACAGAATATTACCCACTGGAACTGGCGGACTATATTTTCCCGGATGTGCGGGATAATAACGTTCCGATTGGTAAATTCATAGAAATATATTTTTTTGACACCATAACGATTGGCGGGGATAGCACATCAGGACTGGCCGTTGTGGCATCCTATGATGTGAATGGAGAAACATGCTATGATACACGGATCTACAGCTGGAATGGAACAGGCTACAGCGCAGAAGAAACGCTGATGCAGGAGTTTAATGAGCAGTACAGCAATACACAGGACTATCCGGTAGATAAGCTGTATTGTTTGTAAGAGAAAATATGACTATTTAATATGGAGTATGTATATGAAAAAACGATCTATTCTATTACTCATTGTATTAACTATACAGCTTTATGGGTGTTCTGCTCTTGGATCAGAAATGAACGAAACAATTCCATCTGCATCCGAAGTGTCTTCACCGGAGCCTGAAACTTTACCAAAAGAAGATGAGGATATGATTTCGCCGCCGGAAGAAGCTGCGCCTGCTGTTGATGACAATTACTATAGCGCTGCAACTGCTCTTTCCCGTTCGGATGTTGAAAGCTACGCTGCCCGAATTAAGCAAATGTTTCTGGAGCACGATTGGTCAGCAGTTTCTTCTGAAATTTCTTATCCCATTACAATATCGAATGTTACTTATAATAGCAGTGAAGATTTTCTTGATGCGTCCAGCAGTTTTGACAGCATCTTGGGAGACGCCTTTTTTTCAGCCCTTGAAGAAGAAGATTGCATAGAAATGTTTTGTAATTGGGAGGGTATTATGCTCGGAGATACCGGACAGATTTGGATTGGTGAGGTTCTGGACGCAGAATCCACTTCACAGGGATTAAAGATAATTGCTGTCAATGGGATATGAAGGAGTAAATTTTTTGTATAGCCTATTCCATCTGGAAAGCCACAGTAGTATAATTAAATCAATAACTGGATTTAACTAATATAAAGATGAGGTGATGGCTGTGCGGATGTTTCTCAACGCTATTTTTGACTTTAAACCCAAAGACAAGGCTTTTGTCACTGTACCGCCTGTTTTGAAAGAGGTGCTGGAGGATGGCGGCTGGAGTCCCGAAAGGCTTCTGTTTGACCTGTATGACATTAACGAGGCGGCTT
>CAMWUL010000009.1 GCA_947177445.1 uncultured Lachnospiraceae bacterium
TGAATACTTTTGCTGAAAAAAATAATATCAATTTCTCTAAACTTTTACAAGAAACCTTATTTTCAATGGCACAAGCAAAATAAATACAGGGAGCTGCCCATAGGGCAGCTTCTTTTTGGGATTCCCATCGTGGTATTACCTGACGGAAATGGGAGGACTGGACGAATCATCATGTTTAGGGAATGCCTTGCAAATGGCATATGCCCATTCATTGTGCAGGACAAAAACAGGGCAGCATATGTCACATCTTTAAAAAAGGCACAGACAGAAGAGAATTATTCGGCGCTGGTTAAATATTTTGAGGCTGAACAGGCCGAATATTTTGAAAGATGCCAATATTTTTCTGTTGAGGACAGATATTTGGAATGTATCCGCCAATAATTTTATCAAAAAACAGTAGGAAAATGTCATCTTATATGGTACAATGGTGTGAATCTAAAGTTACTTTTCACGGGTAGGGGCCGCGAGGTTTTTTTGTGCGCTGTTTGCACAAAAAAACGAGACAGCACGCGCCAAAATGAGCGCTTTTTGCTCATTTTGTGTGCATCATGTTGCTTTGAACGGCGAAGCCGTGAAAAGTAACAATCTAAACGCATTAAACATGAATGGAGGGCACTGATATGAAAATAGCTTACGGCAGCAGTAAGAAAGGAGATGTGTCGGAGGCATTGAGAAATATTACAGAGCCTGCGGCGCTGCTTTTTTCTGTTGCGAGTGAGGATATGCTTGAACGTACAGCCAAAGAAATTGAGAGGATATTTCCCGGTGTGGCATCGATAGGAGGAGTCGGACAGGCGTATATTGACAAGCAGTTTTTCGATGCAGGTATTACGGTCATTGCAATGAAGGAAAACATAAAGGTCGTGGCGGATGTTCTTGAACAGGCATCCGTTATGCCGATCAAATATATCAGACGACTCGAAAATGCTGTGAAGGCAGTAGGCGGCGAACGGGGAAAAACAGCGTGCTTTGATATCTGCTCAGCAGGTGCCGACCTCCGGGCTGTCACAACCCTGTCCAACTATCTCTGCCGTATGGGATATGATCTTGCGGGCGGTACAAGCAATTCGGCGGCGGTTGCCTGCAATGGAAAGGTATATAAGGACGCATGTGCCTTTTTCATCTTTAAAAACCTCAAAGGAAAAATAAAATCCTACAAGGAAAATATCTATGTTCGTCCCCAGGGAAATGAAAAGCAGTTTATGGTGACGGAGGCAGATCCCAAGGAATACAGAATCCGCACGCTGGAGAATAAGTCTGCTGAAAAAGTATACACCTCCGAGCTGGGAATCGGCAGAGACAAGATTACAACGCAGACATTCAAAAATCCGTTCGGACATGTCTGTGATTCTGATACATATATTGTCTCTATAAAGGATGTTGAGGCAGATGGGAGTATCATCACATTTCGGCCTGCGAACAAAATGGACTTTCTTACGATCCTGAGCATTGGAGACTATCGGGAAGTGGTTCGGGATACGATTTCGCGGATTAAGAGTGAGCTTGGCGGCGCACCGACGGTACTTTCCGTCAACTGCCTGTTTCGGTATATCATGTTCAACGAGGATCATTACTGGGACAGTTATCTTGCGGAGATGTGCAGCAGCTTTTCGCATGCAGGTATGGTTGGTGTGGGCGAGCATTATAATAAGCAGTTTGTCAATCAGACAATGTGCTGTCTGGCATTTGAGTAGGGGGAAAGAGACGTGTTTAAATTATTTGGAAATGCTGGAAACAAAGACAGGGAAAAGGATTCCGCTTCCGTCGCGGCGGTGGAGCGGCAGGCGGCTTTTGACAAGCATCCTTTGGATTATGCATTGACAAGCGCATACAGGGTTGTAAATGAACTGGCAGAGGATGTTTTTCTGACGACGCAGCAGATGCGGTATGCCACAGAACAGCTCTCGGGGCTGAAGGAGGATATGATCGGACCGCAGGGCGAGGTGAGTGCGCTGGATGATGGATTTCGGGATATTTCCGTGGCAGCAGATCATTTTAATGATGTGGAGTCAGAGATCAATGAGGCTGTTTCGGAAGCACAGCGGCAGATGGATCAGCTGAAACAGGATTCCAATTCCCTGCAGGAAAATTTCAGGAATATGTCCAAAACCTTCGATATGCTTCAGGGTGCTCTGGACAAAATCAGGCATAGTCTGGCGGGTATCGGAGAGGTTGCTGATCAGACAAATCTTCTGGCACTGAATGCAAGCATTGAGGCGGCGAGAGCCGGCGAACAGGGAAGAGGCTTTTCAGTTGTGGCGGAGGAAGTAAGCAAGCTTGCAAAGATGAGCCGGGACATGGTTGAGGGTATTAATGCGAGCATTATGGACGTAGAGCGCCAGAGCAATGAATTGAACAGGTTTATTCAGGCCTCCGACGACGCAATGCTCTGCAATATCAGGAGCATCGAACAGACAGGCAGATATTTTGACGATGTAAAGAGAAGCGTTTCAGGCACAGCGGAGGTACGGGAAGCGATTGAAGGTGCAGTGAAGAGGAACCGCACATACGTGAAAATCGTTCAGGATTCCCTTGCGGGGACTGCCGGCATCTACAGCGATATCATCGGCAGGATGGATATTGACGACAGCAAAAAAGGGGTGCTTATGGAAACCTTTCATAATATTATCGAACAGGCGATTGCCATGGTGGAGGAGTTGCCCTGAAGGGAAGGTCTGTCCGGACGGTATTGATTGATGTGGCAGGAAAGGATGTCAAATGGGATATGTGTATGCGGCGGCCGGCGGCGCGGACGGTCCGGCGGTGGTATTTTTGGCGGGAGTGCTGGAGGGGCCCTGGAGCGGATGGATCAGTCTATGGGGCCTGATGATTGTGGTATTGCTCCTGATTCCCAACATTGTTTATGCGCTGCGACGCCGGGGAGAGAAAAATTTATGTGACAACAGGCTTATGAATGCGATAGAACAGGCAGGGCGGTACGGCTCCATGCTGTTTATGGTATTGGTTTTTGGAAAAGGAAGCGGCTTTCCCTCTGCCGCCGCATTTGTGGTCTATTTGGCAGGGAATTTGGTGCTTCTGACGGCTTACTGGGTTCTGTGGGGAATTTATTATTTTAAGACAAAGCCCCGGGCAAGTATTTCCAGACAGGAAGGCCCTACGGCGGTCTTTATTGCGGGAAAGCCTGCGGTGAAAAGGGCTGCCGGCATCAAAATGCTGCTGGCAGTGGTGCCTTCTCTGCTGTTCTTGCTCAGCGGAATTACGCTGATGAGTATACCGCTGATTCTGTGTGCATTGTTTTTTGCCGCTGGTCATATTTATGTGACCTTTGTGAATATAGAAAAGAGTATCCAGAGGCCATAAAACGCCGCCGGGAGCCGTGAAAAAGAGAAGTCAAAATGGATATGTTATAAGGGGCGTCCGCCAGGGGCGGGCATGGGGTGAAGGACATGTATTTCAAATGTAAAAATTGTGGGGGAAATGTAGTATACAGTCCGGAAAAGCAGACGATGTTCTGCCCGTACTGTGACAGTGAAAGAAGTGAGGAAAGAGCGGAGGGAGCGACGCAGGCATTGACGATCTGCCCCAATTGCGGCGGCGAGGTGCCGGTGGAGGAGCATACCTCGGCAACACAATGTCCCAGCTGTGACAGCTATCTGATTTTTAACCAGAGGGTGGAAGGAAAATATGCTCCGGAGATCATGATTCCCTTCAAGCTGGGAAAGGAGACCTGTAAGAAATCCATTCGGGAGAAATTTCGAAAATGCATTTTTGCGCCTGTGGATTTTTTATCGGAGGTACGGCTTAACAGCATGCAGGGGGTGTATGTACCGTTCTGGTTTTATGACTATGATACGGACTGCTGTTATGAGGGGGAGGGCACCCGGGTTAAAACCTGGCGGAGCGGCAATATGGAGTATACGGAGACCTCCTACTATGCCATTCGCAGAGACATGGACATTGATTTTCAGAAGATTCCGGTGGATGCGTCCGAACAGATGCCTGATGACGTAATGAATTTGATGGAGCCCTTCCAGTACAGTCAGCTGGAGGGCTTTACACCCAAATACATATCAGGCTTTTATGCCGAAAAGTATAATATGGATTCCAAAGCGGTGGAAAACCGTGCCAGGGCCAAAATGGATGAGGATGCGGGCAAGATGCTGCGGGACAGTGTTTCGGGCTATTCCTCCGTCAAAACTCTGCGCCAGGATATCCATATAAAGAACAGCAGGGCCAGGTACGGCCTGCTGCCTATATGGAAGTATGTATACACTTACAATAATAAGGAATATCCCTTCTATGTGAACGGGCAGACCGGAAAGATCGTGGGGACGGCTCCGGTGTCAGCAAAGAGAGTGTGGATGTATGCGGGGACTCTGTGGGCATGCCTGGCGGCCATCCTGATTATGGCGCCCCTGCTTGTTTCCTGGCTGTAAACATGAAAGCAGCAGTTGAAGCGGCAGAATAGGTCCGGCAGAGTTAAAACGGGAAGGGGAGTTTCTGGAAAAATGAGCGATGAGTTGAAACGGGAATCAAGAAAGCAGTATATTAAATATTTCAGGATATGGTTTATTGCGGTGGGGCTTTTGGCGATAGCGCTTTTGGCGGCGGGAATCATGCGTTCCATGAAGGGCAGCATTCCCAGAACCAACAGTGAGGCGCCCGCAGAGCGTGTGTATGATTATGGGGATATGCTTACGGACGAGGAGGAAGAAAAGCTTCGCAGCTATATTTCACAAAAGGAAGGAGAGCTGGGGATCGACTTGGTCCTGGTGACCATGAAGCAGGCGGTGGAAGGGGCGGATGCCAAGGAACAGTATGGTTACCGCTCTACCGGATGGACGCAGAATATGCAGGATATTGCCGACGACTTCTGGGATGAAAACCGGTACGGCTACAACAAGGGCTTTGAAGGGGACGGCGCGCTGCTTCTGGACAATCGATACCCGGGCCAGCGGGGCGAGCATCTGAGCACCAGCGGAAGGGTGGAATACAGCTTCAGCGCCCGGGATGTGGAAAGGGTTTTGAACGCGGTAGACCGGTATTATGATTCTGATCCGTACAAGGCTTACAAGGCGTATATAGATACGGTGTGCGATCTTATGGGCGGCTTCCGGCTTCCCTCCTGGTACTGGCTGGCAGCGCTGGCGGCCTCTGCCATAGCGGCTGTTATTTTTGGAGTCAGTCACCTTCATCAGGAAAAGGCCCGGGATACCACGGCGGTGAATGCCTATGTGTCCGGGGGAAAGCCTGTGCTGCGCAGCAAGGAAGACCAGTTTATCCGGAAATCCACCGTAACCCGCCGAATCGAGACCAGCAGCGGAGGCGGAGGAGGCGGCAGAAGCGGAGGAGGCGGCCACCATTACAGCAGCAGCGGAGCCAGCCACGGCGGCGGAAGCCACAGACATTGAGACATACGACATTGAGATATAAAAAAGACAGACTTAAAAAGAGCGTCCACATGACGGTATGGGCGCTCTTTTTTGTGCACAGGATTATTCCTGCGGAACTATATATTCTGTCATATATGGTTGTGCCGCGGTACAATGGTCTGCCTTCAGGCCATTTTGTTTACAGCCCTGCTGATACGGGAAACCTTGCGGGCTGCATTGTTCTTGTGATAAATGCCCTTGCTGGCGGCCATCTCGATGGTCTTTGTAGCGGCGGTCAGCTCCTTTTGAGCAGCGGCCTTGTCGCCGGATTCAATGGCGGCAAATACCTTCTTCATAGCGGTCTTCACACCGGAACGGAGTGCCTTATTCCTGTCGGCCTTTGTGCGGTTTACCAGAATTCTCTTTTTTGCGGATTTAATGTTAGCCAAGTCGTACACCTCCATTTTGTATACAATTAAGTAGTTATCGATTGTTTCACCTTAGCCAGACACGGAGGACTAATGTAAACATACCATGTAATTTTAGTAAACTCCGGCAGGTTTGTCAATACATATTCTGCGAAAAAGTGTGAAAAATAAATGCTGTGAATTATAACTGAAGGAGAAATATCATGGCAGGATTTCAAGTGAGGACGGATCTGGCGCTGGAGGCGAGGGAAAGTATCGGCGAGGCGGACAGTGAGCTGCGGGGAGTCAGTGTGGAGGAATACTATCGGGAGGAAGAGGATGTGCGGGTGACCAGGGTGACTATCGACACCAAAAATGCCGCAAAGGCTATGGGAAAGCCCATGGGAATTTACGTAACCATGGAAGCACCCGCGCTGGTGGAACCGGACGACGACTATCATCGGGAAATTTCCAAATGTCTTGCGGAGGAGCTTTTGGAGCTCCTGCCCGGCTCCGAACAGGAACAGGAGATTCTGGTGGTAGGCCTGGGAAACCGGGAGGTCACGGCAGATGCGCTGGGGCCGCAGACGGTGGATAACCTTTTTATCACAAGGCACATTGTCAGAGAATACGGAAAGGCGGCATACAACTGCAGCAGAATGAATCTGCTCAGCGCCCTGGAGCCCGGTGTCATGGCCAGAACCGGTATGGAGACAGCGGAGATTGTAACGGGGGTGGTAAAGGAGACTTCGCCTGATGTAGTGATCGTAATAGATGCCCTGGCGGCCCGGAGCACCAGGCGTCTGAATCGTACCATTCAGATTACCAACACCGGAATTCAGCCCGGGTCAGGAGTGGGAAATCACAGGAATGCCCTGACTAAGGAAAGTCTGGGTGTGCCGGTGATCGCCATAGGAATACCCACGGTGGTGGATGCGGCCACTATTGTGATGGATGCCATGGAAAAGCTGCTGGAGGATGAGAAGGATCTGGACACAATGAAGTATGTGACAAGACAGCAGATGAATTTTCCGGAGCTGAACAACATGTATATGACGGGAAAGGATATCGACGCGGTTATCAAAAGAATCAGCTTTACCGTGTCCGAAGGCATCAATATTGCCATGGAAATGCGAATGGAGTGAGACAGACGGGCATATATTAGGTTGAAAAGAGCTGTACCGCCTGAATGAAGGCGGCAAGTGGTTTTTTGCCTGCGGCTGGGGAAAGGAAGTGCGTCTCCGTAAAGATAAATACCATTGCAGAACGCCTGGCTGCAAAGCTGGCTGCCGCCGCTGCTTTGCTTCTGGGACTGTCCTGTGTTTCTGCGGGCTGCGGCGCCCGCACGTCCGCCGCTGTGGAAAATGGAAGGCCTGTAGGGGCTGCCCTGCTGCAGGAGCTGGGGCAGGCTGCGGCAGATACATTATATAGAAGCTATATGCCCTGTATTTCTTTTGCAGAAGAAGGAGACCATGAGACCTTCTGGCTTCTGCAGGAACAGATCGACGGCCTGTTTCCCTTTTATGCCTTTGCCCTGGAGTCTATGGAGGGCGGGGAAAGGACGGCCATGGATATTCGTGAGATTTTGCTTGCGGAGGCAGAGGAGGGTACCTGTTGGATTCAGGAAGAGTATCCGGAGGAGACATCCCCTGAAACCGACGGCAGTCTGAAGGAGCTTTTGCAGGAGGAAAACCAGGCGGCGCTGGATTCCCAAAATTCCGATACATATTTTGTGCCTCACAGTCTTCAGGCGCCTGTGGATCTGGCCTCCCTGGAGGTATATGAAGACCTGGTCAGACAATTTTATACGGTGGATCCAACTACCATGGCGGGGAGCAATCAGTTGAATGCGGCGGCTTTTTTGGAGAAGGATATGACCATATCCAAGGAGGGAGAGGGGCCGCAGATATTGATCTACCATACCCATTCTCTGGAGGCATTTGCCGACTCTGTGCCCGGCGATGCGTCCACCTCCATTGTGGGTGTGGGAGAAAGGCTGACGCAGATTTTGACGGAGACCTACGGCTATCAGGTGCTTCACCACACGGCAGGTTATGACGTGGAGTCCAGGAACGATGCCTACTCCAAGGCTCTGCCGGAGATTGAAAAATTGCTGCGCGACAATCCGTCCATTCAGGTGGTGATCGACCTGCACAGGGATGCCATGCCTGAATCTACCAGACTGGTAACGGATCTGGACGGCAGGCCCACGGCCAGATTTATGTTTTTCAACGGACTTTCCAGGACAAAAAAGACAGGAAACATCGAATATCTGTATAATAAAAATCTGGACGATAACCTGGCCTTTTCCTTTCAGATGCAGTTAAAGGCCATGGAGTACTACCCTGGCCTGACCAGAAAAATCTATCTGAAGGGGTATCGATACAATATGCACCTGTGCCCCAAATATCTGCTGATCGAGCTGGGGGCCCAGAATAACACGGTGGAGGAGGCCATGAATGCCTGCGACCCGCTGGCCCACATTTTGGACCTGGTACTCAGCTCAGCCAGTGAATCAGGCCAGTGAATCAGGCCAGTGAATCAGCGCCGAAGGATATCTGGACAACGGAGTCAAATTCTGCTACAATCTTTGAATAGAACCCCTGGTTCCGCTGCATGGGACAGGGTATGGGAAATTCGGAGAATGAGGAGCGTAAGCATCAATGGATCAAAGCAGAATCCGTAACTTTTGTATCATTGCACATATCGACCATGGAAAATCTACGCTGGCGGACCGGATTATTGAGAAGACCGGCCTGCTGACCAGCAGGGAAATGCAGAATCAGGTACTGGACAATATGGACCTGGAAAGGGAGCGGGGAATTACCATCAAGGCCCAGACGGTGCGCACGGTATACAGGGCCGGCGACGGAGAAGAATATATTTTCAATTTGATCGACACACCAGGACATGTGGACTTTAACTATGAGGTGAGCCGGTCTCTGGCGGCCTGCGACGGCGCGGTGCTGGTGGTGGATGCCGCCCAGGGGATTGAGGCCCAGACACTGGCCAACGTGTATCTGGCTCTGGACCATGATCTTGATGTATTTCCTGTAATCAACAAGATCGATCTGCCCAGCGCGGAGCCTCAGCGGGTGATCGAAGAGATCGAGGATGTGATCGGCCTGGAGGCACAGGACGCGCCTCTGATTTCTGCCAAGAACGGTATCGGCATCGAGGAGGTGCTGGAGCAGATTGTAACGAAGATCCCTGCGCCTGTGGGAGATCCTGATGCGCCGCTTCAGGCTCTGATTTTTGATTCGGTGTATGATTCCTACAAAGGAGTTATCATTTTCTGCCGGATTATGGAAGGAACTGTTAAAAAAGGAACTGTCATCCGCCTGATGGCCACAGGAGCCAGGCAGGAAGTGGTGGAGGTAGGCTATTTTGGGGCAGGGCAGTTCATTCCCTGTCAGGAGCTGAGTGCGGGTATGGTAGGATATATCACCGCATCCATCAAAAATGTGAAGGACACAGCCGTGGGAGATACGGTGACAGATGATAAAAATCCCTGTGCAGAACCGCTTCCCGGCTATAAAAAGGTGCAGTCTATGGTCTATTGCGGCCTGTATCCTGCGGACGGGGCCAAATACCCTGACCTGCGGGACGCGCTGGAGAAGCTGCAGCTTAACGATGCTTCTCTGCAGTATGAACCGGAGACCTCCGTGGCCCTGGGCTTCGGCTTTCGCTGCGGCTTTTTAGGGCTGCTCCATCTGGAGGTGATCCAGGAGCGGCTGGAGAGAGAATATAATCTGGATCTGGTGACCACGGCTCCCGGTGTAGTGTATAAGGTATATAAATCAAACGGCGAGGTTATCGAGCTGACCAATCCTACCAATCTGCCCGATCCTTCGGAGATCGAGCATATGGAGGAGCCCATCGTCACTGCAGAGATCATGGTGACCAGCGAATACATCGGTTCTATTATGGAGCTGTGTCAGGAGAGACGGGGCCGCTATCTGGGAATGGAATATATCGAGGGCGCCAGGGCGCTTTTAAAGTACGAGCTTCCTCTGAACGAGATTATATATGACTTTTTTGATGCCCTGAAATCCCGCTCCAGGGGCTATGCCTCCTTTGACTATGACATAAAGGGCTATGAGACGTCCCGGCTGGTGAAGCTGGATATTTTGATCAACCGGGAGGAGGTGGACGCGCTTTCCTTTATTGTACATGCAGATTCCGCTTATGAGCGGGGCCGGAGAATGTGCGAGAAGCTGAAGGAAGAGATTCCGAGACATCTGTTTGAGATCCCCATTCAGGCGGCGGTAGGCGGCAAGATCATTGCCCGGGAGACGGTGAAGGCCATGCGCAAGGACGTGCTTGCAAAATGCTATGGCGGCGATATCACCCGGAAGAAGAAGCTGCTGGAGAAGCAGAAGGAGGGAAAGAAGCGCATGCGTCAGATCGGCAGCGTGGAGATTCCTCAGAAAGCCTTTATGAGTGTGCTGAAGCTGGATGACGATTAATGGAAACAGCGGCAGATTGTGAGAGTGTGAGCATATGAAGGAATTGACAAAGGGAGTGCTGGAGCTATACCTCCACATTCCCTTTTGTGTGAAAAAGTGTCTATATTGTGATTTCCTGTCCGGGCCGGCGGACAGAACCGTTATGGCGGCTTATGTGGAGGCGCTGAAGGCTGAACTGGAGGGGCGGGCGGAGGGATGTGCAGACTTTAAAGTGACCTCTGTCTTTTTGGGGGGAGGCACCCCTTCCCTGCTGGAGGGAGAGCGGATCCTGGAGCTTTTGGAGACCATCAAAAAATATTACTGCCTGGATCCCTGTGCGGAGATTACCATAGAGGCCAATCCGGGCACGGTAAATCGACAAAAGCTTGCCTGCTGGCGCAGGGCAGGGATCAACCGGCTCAGCATCGGCCTGCAGTCCGCCTTCGATGAAGAGCTGGCGGTCCTGGGAAGAATACACACCTGGCAGCAGTTTCTGCAGACCTATGAAGATGCCCTGTCGGAGGGCTTTGACAATATTAATATTGATCTTATGAGTGCGCTGCCCGGCCAGACGCCGGAGAGCTGGCGGGCTTCCCTGGAAAAGGTATTGTCCCTGAAGCCGCCGCCATGCCATATCTCCGCCTACAGCCTGATTTTGGAGGAGGGAACACAGCTTTACCGCCTGTGGGAGGAGGGAAAGCTGGAGCTTTTGGACGAGGATGCGGACAGGCTTATGTATTGGGAGACCGGGCGGATCCTGGAGCAGGCGGGGTATGGCCGGTACGAGATATCCAATTATGCCCTGGCCGGACGGGAATGCCGGCACAACTGCGGTTATTGGAGCCGCCGGGATTATTTGGGCTTCGGTATCGGGGCTGCCTCGCTGTTTCAAAACGTGCGGTTTCAAAACGGCAGGAGCCTGCAGGCTTATCTGGAGCATCCGCTGAACTGCAGACAGGAGGAGCATGCTCTAAGCCTGGGGGAGCAGATGGAGGAGTTTATGTTTTTGGGGCTGCGGAAAACGGAGGGCATCAGCCCGCAGGGGTTTCAGGAGTGCTTCGGACAGCCTTTGGAGGAGATTTACGGACAGGTAATAAAGAAAAATTTGACAGACGGCTTGTTGGAATATCGGGAGAATGGGGAAGGAGAGATGCTTGCCCTGACTGACAGGGGGCTTGATTTAAGCAACTATGTCTTCGCACAGTTTTTGCTGGACGAGGACCCTGCATGATCCTTTTTTCGAAAAGATCGGGTAGTCAGGCACTGTAGGGCGAAAAAATCATAAACTATAACTAAGAGTGACCCATGGGGGTTCGTTTTGAAGACCTTTCAAAAGCCACTGTCCCAAGGAGAAGAAGCAGAATGTATCCGCCTGCTGCGGGAAGGATCCCCGGCACAAGCCAAGCAGGCAAAGGAGATTTTAATAGAGAGAAATCTGCGCCTGGTGGCGCATATTGCTAAAAAATATCAGAATGCGGAAGAGGACATGGAGGATCTGATTTCCATCGGCTGCATCGGATTGATCAAGGCCATCGACACCTTCGATGACCGTAAGGGAAGATTGGCTACGTATGCCTGCAGGTGTATTGATAATGAACTTCTGATGCTGCTGCGGGGAAAAAAGAAGACATCCCGGGAGGTGTCGTTGTTTGAACCCATCGGGCAGGACAAAGAGGGTAACGAGATCCATCTCGTGGACGTGATCGAACAGCAGCAGCCGGATATTATCGAAAATATGGAGTTGTCCGGAAATATCAAAAAGCTGTTTTCCCTGATGGAAGACAGCCTTACCGACAGGGAACGGGAAATTCTGGTTATGCGCTATGGACTCAGCGGGAGCCGGGAGGCCACCCAGAACGAGGTGGGGGCTGTATTGGGAATATCCAGGAGCTATGTGAGCAGGATTGAGAAGAAGGCGCTTTCGAAGCTGCGGGAGAAGTTCGAGCAGGATTAGCCGGAAGGAAATATATGATGTCCAGAAAGGGATAGAGTCAGTTGAGCTATAAGATGGCTTAACAGATTCTATTCTCTTTTTGTTCCCGCATGCAATGAGGAAAATAGCCATGCTTGCATATATATACCTCGTCAGCTTGCTGCGTGGTATTTGACTCATGGAATTGATATTAATGAAAATATTTTGTACAATAGAATAAATAAGATAGTATCATTTTCAATAGTCATAAATGGGATATATGCAAAAAGCATATAATCTGTTTTTATGAAAATGGCAATGTTATACTTTGTAGAGATGGGGGATGCGCGACGGATTGGTTACTAATATTATTCACGTAGATGGACATTCAGGTAAAAAAGAGATTATTTGTCTGATCCAGGAAGTAAATGACTGTTACAGCAAAATACGAGAAAAAAGGTTTTGAATGACAGCAATATGTGAAAGCCTACTATGGAGGAATGCAATATGGCTATTGTTGAATGTTTGAATTGCAGAGGGCAGATTTCAGATAGGGCAAGAAAATGTGTTCATTGTGGAACAGTGTTTAGAACCGAAGAAAAGAAATTATGCGCGGAATGCGGTATGGAACTGGAAGATGGAGCGGCTATGTGTTTTCGGTGTGGATGTCCTGCCGGAGCCGATAGCAGGGTAATGATGCCAGTAGCTCCCCGACAGATGGGGACATCGAGCAGTAAAGAAAGGGGCAACGGTATAAAATGGGTATTCGCAGTAGTAATCGCATTTGTGATAGTGCTGATGGCATTTGTCATTGGGATACTCTGGTATCAGGCGAGAAAAGCGACAGCAGAGGTCATGCGGCTTAGCCAGGAAATGAAAGCTGAGGAGGAAAACGTACAGCGTGGTCAGGAATATTTGGACAATCTTCAGCTTGTGACAGATACCATGCTGTCAGGGGCGATAGATGCGGAAAACTGTTGTAATCTGATAGTACAGGTATGGAACAATGCCATATGGGAGAAAGAAGATGATGCCACTGACCAATACACTAGGCCTGACGGGCATTTTGTGGAAGATTTTAATGACGCATTAAACAATTTGTTCGCAGACCCAGAGTTTTGTTTGCAGATAGATAATATTATGGAAAATCAGACAATAGTCAATTCCATCGTTGGACAGATGAAAAATCCCCCCGAGGAGTATAAATCTGCCCATGAATCGTTGGCAGAATGTTATGATGCGTATTTGACATTTACCGGTCTGGCTATAAATCCGACAGGCAGTTTAAACACGTTTTCTGAAGATTTTAATAATGCTGACACAGAATTCCTTCACTGCTATCATGTTATGGAATTTTATATACAGAATTAGTGTCAAAATCTTGCGGCTTACTTGTACATTATTAGAAAAATATATATAATGTAAGTAATCGTAAAAGCTTGGTATGGCGTAGGGGAGTATTAACATGATAAGAACTGTAGGGATCGGCATTCAAAACTTTGAGAAATTAATAACAGAAAACAGCTTTTATGTGGATAAAACAGATTTTATCAGGCAGTGGTGGGAAAACAGAGATGAGGTGACGCTGATCACTCGCCCCCGCAGATTTGGAAAAACCCTGAATATGAATATGTTGGAGAGATTTCTCTCTGTGGAGTATGCGGGGCAAGGGGATATCTTTGAAAGATTATCCATTTGGAAAGAGGAAAAGTACCGTAATCTTCAAGGCACCTGGCCGGTGATATTTTTGAGCTTTGCAGATGTAAAGGCGAATACCTTTGCTCTGGCAAGGGAAAAGATATGCCTGCTTATCAAAGAAGTGTATCATAAGTTTGATTTTCTGTTGGCGGATGGAATATTAAGGGAGGGGGAAACAGATTTTTTTCGCAATGTTCTGACAGAGATGACAGAATCCGAGGCGGCTTATTCCTTAAAAAATCTGTCCGGTTATCTGTCGCGTTATTATGGAAAAAGGGTCATTATTCTGCTGGACGAATATGACACGCCACTACAGGAAGCATGGGTGTACGGTTACTGGCAGGAAATGGTGGAGCTGATAAGGGGGCTGTTTAACTCTACGTTCAAGACAAATCCCTATCTGGAGCGGGCTGTTATGACCGGGATCACCAGAGTCAGCAAAGAGTCCATTTTCTCGGATCTGAACCACTTGACAGTGGTGACGGCGACTTCTGAGATGTATGCGGCCTGCTTTGGTTTTACGGAAGAAGAGGTATTTGCCGCACTGGACGAGTACAGAATGCAGGATAAGTGTACTGAGGTAAAAAAGTGGTATGACGGCTTTACCTTTGGAAAATGTAAAGATATCTATAATCCATGGTCTATTATAAATTATTTGAAAACAGGAAGACTTTCCACCTATTGGGCCAATACCAGTAGCAACGGCTTAGTGGATAAGCTGATTCGGGAGGGAAACGCAGAGACAAAGATCTCCATGGAAAATCTGCTGAAAGGGGAACATCTGTACAAAGAGATTGATGAGCAGATTATATTTGAGCAGCTGGATATGGATGAGAACGCCATTTGGAGTCTGTTTTTAACCTGCGGATATCTGAAAGCGGAAGGTTATGCGTTAAATGAGGAAACAGGAGTAGACCTATATGAACTGGCGCTGACGAATAAGGAAGTGCAGATCATGTTCCGAAGGATGATAAAGAAATGGTTCTCCGGTTCGGGTACTGTCTACAATGGCTTTATCCGGGCGATGCTGCAGGATGATGTCAAGTCCATGAACGCCTATATGAACCGGGTTGCTCTGGCCACTTTCAGCTATTTTGACAGTGGGAAAAATCCCTCTATGGAGACGCAGCCTGAGCGATTTTATCACGGATTTGTGCTGGGACTGACTGTGGAACTCACAGACCGCTATATCATTACCTCCAATCGAGAAAGTGGATTTGGAAGATATGATGTGATGATGGAGCCGAAGAACGAAGCGGACAATGCCGTGATAATGGAATTTAAGGTCAGGGAACCGCAGGAGGAATCTCTGGAGGATACAGCGGATGCAGCGTTGGATCAGATTGAAAAGCAGCAGTATGAGGCGGCTTTAATACACAGGGGAATCTCAGGTGAACGAATCCGAAAATATGGTTTTGCGTTTGAAGGGAAAGAAGTTTTGATAAAAGGTCTATAATTGTAATTTCGTTTTTAGCCCTAACTTGACAGGAGAGTATGTGAGCAGGATTGAGAAGAAGGCGCTTTCGAAGCTGCGGGAGAAGTTCGAGCAGGGGTAGACGGCTAAAGAGAAGGAAGAGTGTCAGAAAAGGTCGGAAGCATATTTTATTCCCGGGAGCAATGAGGAAAATGGGCATGGCAAGAACCGTAGGGATTGGGATTCAAAGTTTTGAGAAGCTGATATTGGAAAACAGCTTTTATATTGATAAGACGGATTTTATCAGGCAGTGGTGGGAAAACAGAGACGATGTGACGTTGATTACCCGTCCCCGCAGATTCGGGAAGACGTTGAACATGAATATGTTAGAGAGATTTCTTTCCATAGAGCATGCAGGGCAGGGAGAGATTTTTGAGGGGCTGTCCATATGGAAAGATGAGAAGTACCGGAATCTTCAGGGAACCTATCCTGTAATCTTCTTAAGCTTTGCCGGGATAAAGTCTTCTTCCTTTGATGAGGCTAAAAAAAGCTTGTTTTACCTGATTGAAAAATTGTATAACCGATATGAATTTCTGTTGAAGGAAGACAGCCTGAATGAAAAGGAAAAGGATTTCATAAAAAACATTTCTGTCAATATGGATAACTATTCCGCCGTTTCTTCGCTGAACACATTGTCGGAATTCCTGTATCGTTATTATGGGAAAAAAGTAATTATTCTGCTGGACGAATACGATACACCTCTTCAGGAGGCCTGGGTGTACGGTTATTGGAAAGAGATGGCGGAATTCATAAGAGGTTTGTTCAATGCTGCGTTTAAGACGAATCTGTATCTGGAACGGGCAGTTATGACAGGGATTACGAGAGTCAGCAAGGAATCCATTTTCTCGGATTTGAACCATTTGACAGTAGTGACATCAACTTCAGAGATGTATGCGGACTGCTTTGGTTTTACGGAAGAAGAGGTATTTGCCGCACTGGACGAGTACGGAATGCAGGATAATCGTGCTGAGGTCAAAAGATGGTATGACGGCTTTACCTTTGGAAAATGTAAAGATATTTATAATCCCTGGTCTATCATAAATTATTTGAAAACAGGAAGACTTTCCACCTACTGGGCCAACACCAGCAGCAACGGGCTGGTAGATAGGCTGATTCGAGAGGGAAGTGCGGAGATAAAAATATCCATGGAAAAACTGCTGAAAGGTGGGCATTTATATAAGGAAATCGATGAACAAATTGTTTTCGACCAGTTAGACGCAGATGAGAACGCCATCTGGAGCCTGTTCCTGGCCAGCGGGTACCTGAAAGCGGAGAACTGCGAATTAAATGAGGACACGGGAACAGATTTATATGAGCTGGCATTGACAAATAAAGAAGTGCAGATTATGTTCCAAAAGCTGATTCGGAAATGGTTTACCCGTTCCGGGACAGTCTACAATGGCTTTATCAGATCGCTGCTGCAGGATGATGTAAAGTCCATGAACGCCTACATGAACCGTGTGGCTCTGGCCACGTTCAGTTGCTTCGACAGTGGAAAAAATCCCTCTATGGAGACGCAGCCGGAACGTTTCTATCACGGCTTTGTGCTGGGACTGGCCGTGGAACTGGCAGACCGCTACATCATAACATCCAACCGGGAGAGCGGATTCGGAAGGTATGATGTGATGATGGAGCCGAAGAACGGAACGGACAATGCCGTAATCATAGAATTTAAAGTCAAGGATTCCGGCGAAGAGAAATCTCTGGAGGACACCGCAGATGCCGCGCTGAAACAGATTGATGAACAGCGATACCAGGCGGATTTAGAGAGCAGAGGAATTTCTGGAGACCGAATTCGAAAATATGGCTTTGCCTTTGAAGGGAAAAAGGTTTTGATAAAAAGAGAATGAAATTTTTTCACCTGTGCGGTTGCAATCCAACGGTCTGCCTGCATGCCATTTACGGCAATGCAGGCGGGCCGTTGGATTAGCAACCCACTCCCAAATGAGCAAAATGCGGATGCGCAAGCAGACGCAGAAGCGCGTAAGCGCGGGTTTTGCGAATGTGGGAGTCAGGTTGGATGCTCCAAGGAGCGTCCAACCGCACAGGTGGAAAATTTTCGGAAAGGAAAAATACACTTGAAGCATGTAGGAACAAAAACCATCGAAACGACACGATTGACATTGCGTAAACTGGAACTTACTGATGCGGAAATGATGTTTCGTAATTGGACATGTGATGATAAAGTCACTCGTTTTTTGCGGTGGGATGCACATAAAACAATCGATGATACAAAAAGCATGATTCAGCAATGGATTAATAACTATCAGTATGATTCTACTTATTACTGGGGAATGTACTTAAGAAATGGTGAAATGATTGGCTCCATCGGTATCACTATAATCTCAGAATATGATTTCAAAGGTGAATTGGGTTACAAGATTGGCAGCCGTTGGTGGAACCAAGGATATTCAAGTGAAGCGGCGAGAGCGGTTATTGAGTATATGTTCCGTAATACGGATATTGAACGAATTGATGCATTTAGTTCGGTAGAAAACCCTGCTTCAAGAAAAGTGATGGAAAAGGTTGGAATGCACTATGTAGGCCTTTTGCGACATTACTATAAAACACGAGACGGATTTCACGATTGTACTTTGTATGAAATAATACGAAATGAATGGGAGCACTTTTCCCGGGAATCTGAAAGAGGAGGTTTTCCTGGCGGAATAAATAGTTAATCCGGACCGGGAATTAGAAGGAAAAGTATAGTGGGAGGAAAAAGTTGTCAAAGATAGTGCATAAGAATAAACCAAATGCAATGGAATATTCTGAAATACAGTCGGCCCCAAAATTATTGAGTAGTCAAACCATTACAATTTATCATGGAAATAAAGATGAAAACATCGTTCCAACTTATGGTTTAGGCAGTAAAGATAATGATTATGGTAAAGGATTTTATACTACACCAAGCGTAGAGCTGGCCAAAGAATGGGCATGGGGTACTTATACATCTGGTAATAAAGGTTATGTACACACCTTTGAATTAAATACAAAAGGTTTAAGTATTTTAAATCTAATGGAATTTGATAGTATACACTGGATTGCAGAGCTGGTATATAATAGAAAGTTGAATGTGCAAGACAGAGAAGTGGTTGAAGAGCATTAAGATCAAATCAGGGGATTAGAGCAGGAAAACAGACAATTTATGATTTTATATAGGAGCAAGCATGAGAGAAGTGTTAGAAGGCCTGGAAGATTTAATATGTTATGATGAATTTTGGTTAAATAAAGACATGGAAAACATGGGATATTTCTTTGAGTACTGTGATAAATACTGTAAAGAAATATTGAATGACAATAGTTTTGTTTTAAACAAAGAAAAGTTTATTGAAGCATTCATGAAATCTGATTGCAGAGCACTTATGGAAGTAGGGCATCCAACATTGTTATCACAGGCAGCATATGATACTGTGAGAAATTTTATAGAAGTAGACAATAAAAACAATATAGAAACATTCAGATTAAAAAGTGAACAGATAGAGTATAAGTTTATGCAGTTATATTGGGTAGGTTGGATGTATGCATATATTCATTTTATGAGTAAAGAATGCAGTGAGACAATAATTGAAAAGTTACCATTAAGAGAAATGCTTATTGATTATAAAGTAGGTCATGAAATGAGTAAGGAAACATATTATAAAAAGATAGCCAGCCTTTTTGAAAATGATTCAGGAATCTGAGGATTCCGCAAAACCGGAAACATTCATGGACATACTGATCAAAAGCAGATAAAGAAAAAGGAGACTTGGAAAATGTATCATTATATTACAAGGAAAAAAGCACATTTCGCCCTGTTGATTGTATTACTGGTGATAAACGGAAGTACGGGAGTCTGCTTCTCGCTGGTTATGAGCAGTCTGGTGGACTGCGCGGGAGGAAACGGGGAGGAACTGCCGGCGGCCCTGGCTGTCGGTGTGGCTTATGTGGCATTTTATACTTTGATAGCAATGTGCTACCGCTGCTGGAAGGCGTCGGTTATTGCGGATGCCAGGCGATGCCTGAAAAGAGATATTTTCGGGGGCATAATGAGGAAGAGCGTGGCTGACTTTAATGCGGGGAACAGCGGGGAATACATAAATGAACTGAGCAACAACATGAATCTGTTTGAAGAAATCTACTTTAACAATATTGTCAGGGTTCTGGAATGCCTGATATCCTTTGCCACAGCGGCGGTGATCTGTATCAAAGCTCAGCCCCTTATGCTTGTACTGATGCTTTTTCTGGCATTTGTGACTCTGGGGGTGACAAAGCTTACTGCGGGTATGCTGGAAAAAAGCACGGAAACCTTTGCGAAGCGTGCGGATGAATATATGGCGGAGACCAAGGATGATTTCGGAGCCTTCCGTATGGTGAGATCCTTCGGCATTCTCGACTGCATTCTTGACAGGAATGAGCGGAAGAATGCGCTTGCGGAAACGGCAAAGAGAAAAAACGAGAGCTGTATGGTTCTGTGCTCCTGCACAGGCCAGCTGGTGGGACTGCTTTCCACGGTACTGGTAATGGCCATGGCGGCATGGTTTTCCCTGCAGGGCTTGTTCTCTGCCGGAATGGTGATCGCCTTTGGGCATTTGATCGGGCAGATCGTGTCGCCAGTTACGGCAGTTCCCGGCATTGTTGCTAATTTCCGGGCTTCAAAGCCCTTGCAGGCGCGTTTCCAAAAATTGATGGCGAAGGAGGCGGAGACGGGAACGGAATGCGTTTCGCGGGTCAGGGATGCAGTTGTATTGGAGAAGCTGCATTTCGGATACCAGAAAGATCGAGAGGCTCTGCACGGGCTGTCCTTTCGGTTTCAGGCGGGAGGGCGCTATGCGATTGTGGGGAGCAGCGGAAGCGGGAAGAGCACACTGCTGTCGCTGCTGATGGGAGATTATCCCGATTATGATGGCAGGATATTGTACGATGGCACAGAGCTTCGGAATTTGAGTGCCGGCAGCAGGAGTACGTTGATCGGGGTGGTATCTCAGGATGTCTTTCTGCTGAATGATACAGTGCGGAACAATATCACCCTGTACGGGGAGTATACACAGCAGGAGATTGACCGCGCCGTAGAGGAGGCGGGACTGAAAGAATTTGCAGATTCGCTTCCGGAAGGACTTCTCACGATGGTGGATGAGAATGGCAAGAATTTTTCGGGCGGAGAAAAGCAGAGAATCAGTCTGGCCAGAGTGATCCTGCGAAAGAGCAGAGTACTGCTGCTGGATGAATTTACAGCTAATCTGGATGAACGGACGGCAGAAGAGATCGAGAGGCGTCTGCTTTTGAGGAAGGACTGTCTGATCATTGCGGTTACTCATCGTCTGAACCCGGAGCTTCTGCGGCAGTACGATGGAATATTGATCATGTCCCATGGACAGTTTGCGGCATGCGGTACATATGATGAGCTGCAGAAAGAAAATTTCAAGGAAATGCTGCTGTGATAAAATTTTCCATAATTTCCAAAAAACAGTTGATTTATATACACAATGCGTATATAATAAAACAGGAATAAGCATTTTGGCGCAGAGCGCGTGAGCTTAAAAGCAAGTCTGCATGTGTTGCTGCGGGATTAACAGATAATGAGGAGAAGGGATATGCCCGGGATTGATGAAATTCTACAGGAGGCGAGAAGCGCCGGGGCCAGCGATGTACACCTGGCATCAGGAGTATCGCCCAGAATGCGAATAGGAGGGCGGCTGGCGGTCATGGATCATGCCAGGCTTCAGCCTGCGGATACGCTGGACATTCTGGTCAGCGTTATGCCGGAGGTTCACAGGCTTCGGCTTGAGGAGAAGGGAGAGTGCGATTTTTCGCTGTCTCTTCCCGGCTGCGGACGATGCCGGGTCAACGTCTATAAACAGAGAGGGAGTGTGGCGCTGGCATTTCACCTGGTGGATAACAGGGTGCCTTCTCTGGAAGAATTGGGAATGCCGGCATCTGTGATCGGCTTGTGTGAGCGGGAGCAGGGACTGGTGCTGGTAACGGGGCCTACAGGAAACGGAAAGTCCACAACGCTGGCGGCCATGGTGGACCGGATCAACGACAGCAGAGAAGCCCATATTATCACGTTGGAGGACCCGGTGGAATATCTGCACCAGCATAAAAAATCATTGGTAACTCAAAGGGAGATCGGCCTGGACAGTGAAAATTATGTCAGCGGCCTTCGGGCGGCGCTTCGGGAGGATCCGGACGTGATTCTGGTGGGAGAACTGTGCGATCCGGAAACCGTCAGCATGGCCGTTCAGGCGGCGGAGACAGGACATCTGGTGCTTTCTGCCATGCATTCCGTGGGTACCGCCGATACGGTGGACCGGCTGATCGGCGCGTTTCCTCTTTATCAGCAACAGCAGATGCGGGCCCGGCTGGCAAACGTGCTGGAGGCTGTGGTGGCCCAGCAGATGCTTCCGGTGCTGAACGAGGACAGAAGAACGGCGGTTTTCGAGGCTCTGCTGGTGGACGACCAGGTGCGCAGTCTGATCCGGGAGGGAAAGACCTATCAGCTTCCCCAGGTCATAAAGGCCGGAGGCCAACAGGGAATGGCTGCCATGGAGGAAGCTGTGGAAAAGCTTTTTCTGGACGGAAGGATCAGCGAAGAGACGCGGACCCGGTTCATACGTTCTTACTCTGCGATTCAATAGGATTCAGATTCCCCGGGCCGCTTTGGGCTCACGGGCCGTGGCCCCGGGGAATTCTCTGCATTTCGGCGTTTTCTGCCATTATACATTTCAGAAACAAATCTTATCAGGAGGTGTTAATTTGTACAGTGCTGTCTGTTCGGGCGCTCTGCTGGGAGTTTCCGCCTATTTGGTTACCGTGGAGGTGGATATTGCTCCGGGGCTTCCGGTATTTTCCATGGTGGGCTATTTGAGCGGAGAGGTAAAGGAATCCCGGGACAGGGTTACCGTTGCGCTGAAGAATGCAGGCCTGCGGATCCCTCCCAACCATATCACAGTAAATCTGTCCCCGGCTGACCGGAGAAAGGAAGGAACGGCCTTTGACCTGCCCATTGCCGTAGGAATGCTGGAGGCTTCGGGATATTTTCCCGCAGGGGCCTCCTCCGGTATTTTGTTTTTAGGGGAGCTGGGGCTGGACGGTGAGATCAAAAAGGTCAGAGGAGTACTGCCGATTGTGCGGGAAGCCGCTGCCAGGGGAATGAAGCAGTGTATTGTGCCTGCCGCAAACGCCCGGGAAGGGGCGGTTATACCGGGGATCACGGTGAGAGGGGCGGGTAATATACGGGAGGTGCTTTGTTTCCTGGGAGAACATCCCGGAAAAATGCAGGAGGGAATTCTGCAGGCTGCTGATGTAAGGATCAGCGAGCTTATGGAGGGAGAACAGCGGGAGAGGATTCCCGATTTTTCGGAGGTCAGCGGCCAGGAAACGGCAAAACGGGCGGCAGAAATCGCCGCTGCCGGTTTTCATAATCTTCTGATGACCGGACCTCCCGGCGCGGGGAAATCCATGATTGCCAGACGCATTCCCGGAATTCTGCCGCCTCTGACGCTGGAAGAAAGTCTGGAGGTCACGGCTGTGCACAGTGTGGCCGGACTTCTGGAGGAAGGAAAGGCCCTGGTGACAAAGCGGCCCTTTGAGAGTCCGCATCATACCATTACCCAGGCGGCCCTGATCGGCGGGAGCAGCCTGCCCAGACCGGGAATGATCTCTCTGGCACACAGGGGAGTCCTTTTTCTGGACGAATTGCCGGAGTTTCAGAGGATTTCGCTGGATTCTCTCCGCCAGCCGCTGGAGGAGAGACAGGTGAATATTGCCAGGGCGGGGGGCAGTGTCACCTATCCCACCGATTTTATGCTGGTGTGCGCTATGAATCCCTGTCCCTGCGGCTATTATCCGGACCGCAACCGGTGCCGTTGTCAGGAGTCTGCGGTCCGAAGATATATAGGTCGGGTATCCGGCCCTGTGATGGACAGGATTGATCTTTGTGTGGAGCTTGGAGCAGTGGACATCGGAAGTCTGAAGGAGAAAAATAAAGCGGAGAGCAGTGCCCGGATCCGGGAACGGGTGCTGAGAGCCAGAGAGATCCAGAAAAGCCGGTTTGCAGGTACGGAATGTCGGTTTAACGGGGATATCGGAGCGGCGCAGATAGAGGAATACTGTTTCCTGGGAAAGGAAGAGCAGGAACTTATGGAGCAGATGTATCGCAGTCTGCAGCTTAGCGCCAGGGCTTATCACCGGGTCTTGAAGGTGGCGCGGACCATTGCCGATCTGGCGGGAAAGGAGCGGATTGACAAAGAGCACTTAATGGAAGCGTGCTTTTATCGCCCTGTGGCAGGGGGCATTTAGAATAGAAAACAGGTGGGAGCGGAGGAAGAGAATGGCGGAAGAGAAATATGATTTATGGCTGAGCAGCTTTCCGGACTGGGGTAATAATGTGCGATGCAGATTGGCACAGACTTTCGGGGGAGCCAGGAACGCTTATCTTGCATCCTTCAAAGAGTGGGAAGAGGTGCTCTCTTCCAAACAGGCGGAAGGCCTCAGGAACTTTACAGGTCAGTGGAGACTGGATGAGGAATATGAAAAAATGAAGGAGCAGGGAATTCGGCTGATAACAAGGGCAATGCAGGAGTATCCACGAAGACTTCGGGATATACCGGATGCGCCTTATGCTCTCTTTGTGAAGGGGGGACTGCCCGGCGAAGCCATGCCTGCGGTGGCGGTGGTGGGAGCCAGGGAGTGTTCTCCTTACGGAGCCTATGTGGCAGAAAAGCTGGGAGAGGCGCTGGGGCGGCGAAAGGTGGAGGTGATCAGCGGAATGGCCCGGGGAATTGACAGTATCAGTCAGCAGGCGGCGCTTGATGCCGGCGGGCGATCCTGTGCCGTATTGGGATGCGGCGTGGATGTGTGTTATCCGGCCCGGAACAGAGAGCTGTATGAAAGGCTGGTGCAGAAGGGCTCGGTAGTTTCCGAATATCCGATGAAAACTCCGGCACGGCCCCAGAATTTTCCGCCCCGGAACCGTATCGTCAGCGGTCTGGCGGATGCGGTGGTTGTGGTGGAAGCCCGGGAGAAGAGCGGAACCCTTATTACGGTGGATATGGCTCTGGAGCAGGGAAAAGAGGTGTATGTAGTACCGGGCCGGATTACAGACAGGCTGAGCGACGGCTGTAACCGCCTGATCAGGCAAGGAGCCGGAGTGCTGCTGGAGCCGGAGGAATTTCTGGAAGAATTTCTGGAAGTATTTTGGGGAATACAGGGGCGGAGGAAGAGCTGTGATGCTCCGATTGAGGACGGGAAGGAGAAAAATTCGAAATCAGCAAAAAGCAAAAGGAACAAACAATCCGTAAGGCACTGTGGAGCAGAACAAAGTACCGGGGAAAAAGAGGCGCTAAAAAAGCTTACTCCGGAACAGGCGGCTGTCTATGGCGCATTGGAAATCTGTCCCCAGACGGTGGACCGGCTTAGGAGCCGGCTTCCGGACCGGTATCGGGAAACGCCGATTACCACACAGCTGATGCTGCTCTGTATGGAGGGCCTGGTGGAACAGGTCAGCCCGGGATGCTTTTGCCTTAAAAAACGCTGATTTATCCCGGAACAGATGCTCCCGCTGCTTTGAACGGAATTTCATTTTCTGCTGTACAAACGGGCGGAGCTTGGAGTATTATTGATATAGTAAGATTTCAGAAAGATGATATATGCGGAAAAGAGGAGATTTTATGCATAGAGACCATACAAAGAAAATACAGATCGGAAACCAGGTGATCGGAGGCGGCAGCCCTGTTCTGATCCAGTCCATGACAAATACCCGTACCGAGGACGTGCAGGCTACAGTATCTCAGATTCTGGATCTGGAGCGGGCGGGATGTGAGATTATACGATGCACGGTGCCTACACTTGAGGCGGCCCGGGCGCTGGCCGAGATCAAAAAGCAAATACATATCCCTCTTGTAGCCGATATTCATTTTGATTATCAAATGGCCATTGCCGCCATGGAAAACGGCGCTGATAAAATACGGATCAATCCGGGAAATATCGGAAGCCCCGATAAGGTCCGGGCAGTAGTGGAGACGGCCAGGGAGAGGAATATTCCGATCCGGGTGGGAGTCAACAGCGGTTCGCTGGAGAAGGGGCTGCTGGAAAAATATGGGGGCGTTACGGCCCGGGCTATTGTGGAAAGCGCCCTGGAGCAGGTTAATTTGATCGAAGAATGTGAATATGACAATATAGTGATCAGCATCAAGTCTTCCGATGTGCTGATGTCCGTAAAGGCTCATGAATTGCTGACTGAGAAAACGGAATATCCGCTGCATATAGGCATCACGGAGTCGGGAACTCTCTGGAGCGGCAATATTAAGTCAGCCATCGGCCTGGGGCTGATTTTGAGCCGGGGAATCGGCGATACTGTGAGGGTTTCTTTGACGGGAGATCCGGTGGAGGAGATCCGCTCCGCCCGTCTGATCCTGCGTACACTGGGACTGCGGAAAGGCGGGATTGAGGTGGTCTCCTGCCCTACCTGCGGCAGGACCCGGATCGATTTGATCGGTCTGGCGGCGCGGGTGGAAAAGCTTGTGGAGAGCTATCCGCTGGATATCAAGGTGGCCGTCATGGGCTGTGCCGTCAACGGACCGGGAGAAGCCCGGGAAGCGGATCTGGGGATTGCAGGGGGAGTGGGAGAAGGTCTGTTGTTTAGGAAGGGACAGATCCTTCGAAAGGTGCCGGAGGATCAATTGCTGGAGGCGCTGAAGGAAGAGCTGGACAACTGGAACGGGTGAATGATCGATGACAAAATCTTTTTTTGAAGTATTTCCCACGCTGGATATTAAGGGAAACCTGCATGATAAACTGGAGCAGGCCAAGGTGGAAAGAGTGTCTGTGACAAAGCAGAAGGATCGGCTGACAGTGTATCTGTTCAGCACCCGGCTGATTCTGAAGGAGGATATCTGGACGGCGGAAAAAGAGATCCGGCGCCAGCTTTTTTCGAAAGCTGCCCTGACGGTGAGAATTCTGGAGCGGTTTGAGCTTTCTTCTCAGTACACTCCGGAAAATTTGATGGAGGCTTACGGCGAAAGTATTCTGGCGGAATTGCGGGAATACAGCCACATAGAATACAATGCATTCCGAACTGCGGAAATTTCTTATCCCGATCCGGAACAGGTGGCGCTTCTCATTGACGATACGGTCTTAAATCACAGTAAGGAAGCGGAGCTGGTGCGGGTGCTGGAAAAAATACTGGTGGAGCGGTGCGGCCTGAAGGTGGGGATCAAAGTGGCATACCGGGAGGCTTCCGCGGGCAGATTTGCGGAAGAGGATGCCAGAAAGATCCAGCTGAAGGTAAATGAAATATACAGGCGCATGCATATATCCCGGAACGAGGAAAATGAGGATAAATCGGCGGCTGAAAAGGGAAGACAGGAAGGCGGCGAAGCGGCTTTGGCTCAGAACGGAGCCGGACAGAGAATGCCCGGGCAGGCGGTTCCCGGTTCGGATAAAAGGGGTGACGGCCAGCCGCAGTTTTTGGGAAGTACAAAAAGCTTTTCGGGCAAGGGTGATTTGGGACGGGGAGATACAGGCAGGAGCGGTTTCCGCAAGGGAGAATTCCGCGGCAGGGGAGAATATTCCCGTGCCCTGAAGCAATCTGATAATCCCGATGTGATCTATGGGCGTGATTTTGAGGAAGATGCCATAGCCATAGAAGATATCATCGGCGAAATGGGAGAGGTGGTTATCCGGGGAAAGATTTTGAAGCTGGATAAAAGAGAGATCCGGAACGAAAAATCGATTCTCATGTTTGACGTGACGGATTTTACGGATACCATGACCGTAAAAATATTCGTTCGCAACAATCAGGTGGACGAGCTGACCGGCGGGCTGAAGCCGGGAAGCTTTGTCAAGATCAAAGGGATGGCCACACTGGACAAATTCGACCATGAACTGACCATTGGCTCATTGGCGGGAATCAAGTCCATATCCAATTTCACCACCACACGTGCGGATACTGCGCCTGAAAAAAGAGTGGAGCTGCACTGCCATACAAAGATGAGTGATATGGACGGCGTCTCCGAGGCCAGGGACATCGTAAAAAGGGCATATCAGTGGGGACATCGGGCGATAGCCGTCACGGATCACGGTGTGGTGCAGAGCTTTACGGATGCAAATCACGTGTGGGAGGATTTGTGGAAGGAGGAAAAAAAGAAACGAAAGGAGGCAGGAGAGGATAATCCGGATAAGCAGGACTTTTTTAAGATTATTTACGGTGTGGAGGCTTATCTGGTGGATGACCTGAAGGAGATTGTCACAGGGGACAAGGGACAGGGGCTGAATGAGGACTTTGTGGTTTTTGATATAGAAACTACAGGCTTTTCACCTGTGAATGATCATATTATAGAGATCGGAGCAGTGAAGGTCAGCGGGGGACAGGTGGCAGACCGTTTTTCAACCTTTGTGAATCCCCGGGTGCCAATTCCCTTCGAGATCGAAAAGCTCACCGGAATAAGGGATGATATGGTAGTGGAAGCGCCTCTGATCGAGGAGGTGCTGCCTCGCTTTCTGGAATTTTGCAGGGAATGCGTTTTGGTGGCGCACAATGCCAATTTCGACATGAGCTTTATTATGGAAAATGCCAGAAGGCAGGGACTGCCCACCGAGTATACCTATGTGGATACGGTGGGGATTGCACGAGTGCTTTTGCCGGGACAGTCAAAGCATACGCTGGATGCAGTGGCGAAGACCCTGAACATTTCTCTGGAAAACCATCATCGGGCAGTGGACGACGCGGAATGCACCGCATGGATTTTTGTGAAATTTATAAAAATGCTGGAGGAGCGGGAGGTAGTGACCCTGTCTCAGGTGAATGAACTGGGAGCCTCCAGCACGGATCTGGTCAAAAAGCTCCCCTCCTACCATGCGATTATTCTGGCTAAAAACGATTTGGGAAGAGTCAATCTGTACAGGCTGGTATCGGAGTCTCATCTGACTTATTTCAGCAGGCATCCCCGGATTCCCAAGAGTCTGGTACAGAAATACCGGGAGGGGTTGATTTTGGGAAGCGCCTGTGAGGCCGGCGAATTGTACCGGGCGCTGCTGGATGGGCAGAGCGATATGCAGATCGCGAGGATCGTTCGGTTTTACGACTACCTGGAGATACAGCCCTGCGGAAACAATCAGTTTATGATCGCTTCCGAAAAGATCCGGTCTGTAAATTCCCTGGAAGACATTCAGAATATCAACCGGCGGATCGTGAAGCTGGGAGAGCAGTTTCACAAGCCGGTGGCGGCCACCTGCGACGTACATTTTCTGGATCCGGAGGACGAAATATACCGGCGGATTATCATGGCGGGAAAGGGCTTTGAGGATGCGGACAATCAGGCGCCATTGTTTTTGCACACCACGGAGGAGATGCTGGAGGAATTTTCCTACCTGGGAAGTGATAAGGCATATGAGGTGGTGGTAAAAAACACCAATCTGATAGCGGATATGATAGAGACAATCGCGCCTGTGAGGCCGGATAAATGTCCTCCGGTCATCGAAGACAGCGACAAGACCCTGACGAAGATCTGCTATGACAAGGCTCATGAGATATATGGACCGCAGCTTCCCCGGATCGTGGAGGCCCGGCTGGAAAAGGAGCTGCATTCCATTATCACCAACGGCTTTGCGGTGATGTATATTATTGCGCAGAAGCTGGTATGGAAGTCCGTGGAGGACGGCTACCTGGTGGGATCCCGGGGATCCGTGGGAAGCTCCTTTGTGGCCACAATGGCGGGCATCACCGAGGTCAATCCTCTGAGTCCCCACTATTACTGCAGCAAATGCCATTATGTGGATTTTGACAGTCCCGAAGTGAAGGCATACTCCGGCAAGGCCGGCATCGACATGCCGGACAGGCAGTGTCCTCAATGCGGAGAAATGCTGCATAAGGAAGGCTTTGACATTCCCTTTGAGACCTTTTTGGGATTTAAGGGCGACAAGGAGCCGGACATCGATTTGAATTTTTCCGGAGAATATCAGTCCAAGGCCCATAAGTATACGGAGGTGATTTTCGGTGCGGGCCAGACCTTCCGGGCGGGCACCATCGCCACCCTGGCGGACAAGACAGCCTTTGGCTATGTGAAAAATTACTTTGAGGAAAGAGGAAGACACAAGAGAAACAGTGAGATAGATCGTATTGTGGCGGGCTGTACCGGGGTCAGAAGGAGCACAGGCCAGCACCCGGGAGGGATTGTGGTGCTTCCCCTGGGACAGGATATCAATTCCTTTACGCCGGTACAGCATCCGGCCAATGATATGACCACAGATACGGTAACCACACATTTTGATTATCATTCTATCGATCACAATCTTCTGAAGCTGGATATTCTGGGACACGATGATCCCACTATGATCCGTATGCTGCAGGATCTGACCGGAAGGGATCCCTTGACGATTCCCCTGGACGGCAAGGATGTGATGAGCCTTTTTCAGAATACGGATGCTCTGGGCATCACTCCGGAACAGATCGGCGGAACGAAGCTGGGAGCGTTGGGCATTCCGGAGTTCGGAACGGATTTTGCCATGCAGATGGTCATTGAGGCGAAGCCCCAGGCTTTTTCGGATCTGGTGCGCATATCAGGCCTGTCTCATGGTACCAATGTATGGCTGGGAAACGCCCAGGATCTGATTATGAGCGGAACTGCCACCATTTCCACGGCTATTTGCACCCGTGACGATATCATGACCTACTTGATACAGATGGGGGTGGAATCGGAAAAATCCTTCAAGATCATGGAGGCTGTGAGAAAGGGCATGGTGGCAAAGAAAAAGTGCGCCCAATGGGATGAGTGGAAGGATGATATGCTGGCGCATAATGTGCCGCCGTGGTATGTGGAATCCTGTCAGAAGATCGAGTATATGTTTCCCAAGGCTCATGCGGCGGCCTATGTCATGATGGCCTGGCGTATTGCCTATTGTAAGATCCATTATCCCCTTGCCTATTACGGCGCCTTTTTCAGCATCCGGGCAAAGGCTTTTTCCTATGAGATTATGTGTCAGGGCCAGGCTCATCTGGAAACGGTCATGAGGGACTATAAAAAGAGAATGGATGCGGCGGCCAATAAGGAGCCGGGTGCGGCGCCCCTTTCCAATAAGGAAGAGCTTGCCTACGGCGATATGAGAATCGTACAGGAAATGTATGCAAGAGGCTTCCAATTTGAACCGATCGATATTTTCCGTGCAAAATCCCGGGCTTTTCAGATCGTGGGGGATAAGCTGATGCCTTCACTGAGCAGCATAGACGGTCTGGGGGACAAGGCTGCTGATGCCATTGTGGAAGCAGCGAAGGACGGACCATTTTTGTCAAAGGAGGATTTCCGGGAACGGACAAAGGTTTCCAAGACCGTTGTGGATATGATGGCGGCACTGAATTTATTAGGAGACCTTCCGGAGTCCAATCAGTTGAGCCTTTTTGATTTTCAGCTGTAGTTTTATGGTGGGATGTGAAAAGTGTTCCTGCGCCTGTGATTTTATGGAGGACCTTTTCACATCCCTTTTCCGTACTTGAACCCATGCAGGCATGGTTATTTTCCTCATTGCCCGCGGAAATAAAAAAGCTCTGAATTCCTTTTACCGGAAATCCAGAACCTTTTAGGGTTGGGCTGTTAAAAACAGTCGCAGCTGATAGGGGAATCGAACCCCTGTTTCCGCCGTGAGAGGGCGGCGTCTTGACCGCTTGACCAATCAGCCATAGATCAAATGTTGTCCAACATTTTCATTTTTTACCGCTGTATCCGCGGCACTTGTTTATAATAATACATTTCGGGAAAAAATGCAAGTGTTTTTTTAAAATTTATAAAAAACTTGCGCCTTCTGATTTTTTGGTGTATAGTGATTCACGATATGACCGGAGTGAGGCGAGAAAGGGTATATCACAGGGAAGAGTATATTATATATGGAAGAAATGGAAAAGGGGAATGTAATATGGCCAAATATCTGGTGATTGTGGAGTCACCTGCAAAGGTGAAGACCATTAAGAAGTTTTTGGGATCGAATTATGAAGTGGCTGCCAGCAACGGGCATGTGCGGGATCTGCCTAAAAGCTCTCTGGGGATTGACGTGGAGCATGACTATGAGCCGAAATATATCACGATCCGCGGGAAAGGGGATATTCTCGCAAATCTTCGCCGGGAAGTCAGGAAGGCGGAGAAGGTCTACCTGGCTACCGACCCTGACCGGGAAGGGGAGGCGATTTCCTGGCATCTTTTTGCCGCGCTGAAGCTGGAGGACAAAAAGGTCTATCGAATCACTTTTAATGAGATCACCAAGAATGCGGTGAAGGAATCTTTGAAGAATGCCCGTGAGATTAATATGAATCTGGTGGATGCCCAGCAGGCGCGCCGGGCTTTGGACCGGGTGGTAGGCTACCGGATTTCTCCCCTGCTTTGGGCCAAGATTAAGCGCGGCCTCAGCGCGGGACGCGTTCAGTCGGTGGCGCTGCGTATCATCTGTGACCGGGAGGATGAGATTAATGCCTTTATCCCGGAGGAATATTGGTCTCTGGAGGTATCCCTGAACATTGAGGGAGAAAAAAAGCCCATCAAGGCCAAATACTATGGTACGACAGAGGAAAAAATATCCATTCACAGCAAAGAACAGGTGGAAGCCGTCATGCAATCGCTGGAAGGGGCGCAGTACAGGGTGGCTGAGGTAAAGCGGGGAGAACGCCTGAAAAAGCCGCCGCTGCCATTTACCACCTCGACTCTGCAGCAGGAGGCCAGCAAGGCGCTGAACTTTTCCACCCAGAAGACCATGCGCCTTGCCCAGCAGCTTTATGAGGGCGTTGATATTAAAGGAGAGGGAACAGTAGGCTTGATTACCTATCTGCGTACAGATTCCACCCGGGTCTCCGAGGAGGCTCAGCGTATGGCGGAGGATTATATCCGGTCACATTACGGGGAGGAATATGTAGCGGAGGCAGGGGCGGAAAAAAAGAGCGGACAGAAGATCCAGGATGCCCATGAGGCGATCCGTCCAACGGGACTGGACAGGATGCCGGCTTCTTTGAAGGATGAGCTTCCCAGGGATTTGTTCCGGCTGTATCAGCTGATCTGGAAGCGTTTTTTGGCGAGCCGCATGAGCGCTGCAAAATATGAGACCACTTCTGTGAAAATTCAGGCCAGAGATCTTCAGAATAAGGATCAGGTGTTTACCCTGTCGGCTTCAAAATTGAAGTTTGAGGGATATCGGAGCGTATATATTTCGGAGGAGGATAAGGAGGAGGAAAACACGCTTACGGGAAGGCTTGACCAGGACAGCAGTCTGTCTTTCGCAGCGTTCGATCCCATCCAGCATTTTACTCAGCCGCCGGCTCACTATACAGAGGCATCCTTGGTCAGGGCCCTGGAGGAGCTGGGGATCGGAAGACCAAGCACCTATGCACCTACGATCACCACGATTCTGGCCAGGAGGTATGTGACCAAGGAAAATAAAAATATTTACGTGACCGAGCTGGGAGAGGTAGTAAATAATATGATGAAGGAAGCGTTCCCTTCGATTGTGGACGTGAACTTTACCGCCAATATGGAAGCCCTGCTGGACGGAGTGGAGGAAGGAAGCGTTAAATGGAAAACGGTTATCTCCAATTTTTATCCTGATCTGGACGAGGCGGTAAAGCAGGCGGAAAAGGATTTGGCGGAGGTGACCATCGCAGACGAGGTCAGCGACGAGGTATGTGAGCTGTGCGGAAGACAGATGGTGATAAAGTACGGGCCTCACGGACGGTTTCTGGCATGTCCCGGATTTCCCGAGTGCCGCAACACCAGCCCTTATTTTGAAAAGATCGGGGTTGCCTGTCCGAAATGCGGGAAGGATGTGGTGGCCAAGAAAACAAAAAAAGGACGCCGGTATTATGGCTGTATCAATAATCCGGACTGCGATTTCATGGTTTGGCAGAAGCCTTCCAATGAGAAGTGCCCCAAATGTGGATCCATGCTGCTGGTCAAGGGAAACAAACTGGTATGCTCGGAAGAACGTTGCGGATATTACGTCATACCGGAATTGCCAGAAAAATCTTAGAAAATACTAATAAATTGCCGTTTTGCGCATTGTAATCTGATTTTGTTTGTGCTATGATATGTTTGAATAAATATCACAGGAAATTTATATATTCATAGAATGTTGTGGTGCGGCGAAACGGAGGAAAGTGTATGAGTAGTGTACAGCTTCTGGATAAGACCAGAAAAATTGGCAAGCTTTTGCACAACAATAATTCCAGCAAGGTGGTATTTAATGACATCTGCAAGGTAATGCGCGAGATCCTGAATTCCAATGTGCTGGTCATCAGCCGCAAAGGAAAGGTTCTGGGAGTTGGAAAAGCCGACGGAGTGGAAACGATCACGGAGCTGATCGATGAAAATGTGGGCGGCTTTATCGACGGCTTGCTGAATGAAAGGCTGTTGGGGGTTTTGTCCACCAAGGAAAATGTGAATCTGGAAACGCTTGGCTTTGAGAGCACGGATGTCACAAAATTTCAGGCAATCATAACACCTATCGAGATAGCGGGCGAGAGACTGGGAACCTTGTTTATTTACAAGTGTGATGCGCAGTATGATATTGATGACATCATTCTCTGCGAGTACGGCACCACGGTAGTGGGATTGGAAATGCTGCGTGCCGTCAATGAGGAAAGCGCGGAGGAGAGCCGCAAGGTTGCGGTGGTCAAATCGGCGATCAGCACACTGTCCTTTTCGGAGATGGAGGCGATTACTCACATTTTTGATGAACTAAACGGCATGGAAGGGATTCTCGTGGCCAGCAAGATTGCAGACAGAGTCGGCATTACGCGTTCGGTGATCGTCAATGCTCTGAGGAAGTTCGAAAGCGCCGGCGTCATTGAATCCAGGTCTTCAGGGATGAAGGGAACTTATATCAAGGTGCTCAACGATGTGGTGTTTGACGAAATAGAGGAACTGAAGCGTCAGAACAGCCAGCACAGTCAGCACAGATAGACACGGCCCGGGCCAAAAACCCAGGAAGCGCAAAAGGGAATTTGCGTGGGAATGCAGAGGTAAAGGGATTTATCGAACAGGGATAAGTCCCTTTTTATGCGTTGCAGGATATTTTTTGCCTGCCTGATTGAGCGGCAGACAGGTAGTTTTTAGAAAAAAACACATAATCTATTGTGTTTTTGGCGAAAACATTTATAATGTAATAAGGTGGATTGTAGTATCTGCCTTGTTCTTGCATGTTGAGAAGGGAGAGTATAATGTTTCAGTCAAATGTTTTTGATTATGTAAATGTCCTTGATAAAGCGGCCGATGCCAGCTGGCTTCGGCATGAGGTGATCTCCAACAATCTGTCCAATGTGGACACTCCGGGCTATAAGAGACAGGACGTGTCCTTTGAAGAGACGCTTAAGAGCGCTCTGGGCAGCGGGTTCTCCAAATCCATGGACGCCAGGGTTGCCGATGCGGTAAAAGAAAATCTTTCGGCCAAGGTATTTACCGACCAATCAGCTTTTTCCTATCGTCTGGATAAAAACAATGTGGACGTGGACAACGAGAATGTGATGTTTGCCGAGAACCAGCTGAAGTATCAGGGGCTGATCGCTGCCATCCGGCAGGAATTTTCCAATTTGCAGTTGGTGATGAAGTAATCCTGCAGTGCTGTGCGAGACTGGAGCGTTTCGGTGTGCTGAAGGAAAACGCGCCTGTATATGAGAAGGCATGTGCGCGGATATGGCGCATAGAATGCATATAATAGCATGGAAGCAGCATAGTAAAGAAGAGACACCCGCCAAAGGCGGGCAGGGAGGTATAAGTATGAGTATGTTTTCGGCATTTAACATAAACGCATCAGGTCTGACGGCCCAGAGGTACCGTATGGACGTGATTTCGGAGAATGTTGCCAATGCCAGCACCACACGGACGGCAGACGGGACGCCGTACCGGAGAAAGGTTGTGGCCTTTGAGGAAAAGGGCGGAAGGGATACCTTTCAGAGAGTCCTTGGAGAGGCGACCCGCGGCCAGGAATATACAGGGGCAGGGGTCAAGGTGCAGGGTGTCTATGAGGACCATGTGACAGAGATGAATCTGGTGTATGATCCTTCGCATCCCGATGCGGATGAGAACGGGTATGTGGAATATCCCAATGTGAATATTATTACAGAGATGACAAATATGATCGACGCAAGCCGTGCCTATGAGGCGAATTCCACGGCCTTCAATGCCAGCAAGGCCATGGTGCTTAAGGCGCTGGAGCTGGCTCAATAAATGTAACGGTGAAGACAGATCGTTGAATTGCTGCCAATTGCTTTCATAGCCGCAGTTATGCGCAGCAGGATGGAGGAGTACATAAAATGGATCTGACAATTTCAGAGCTGGGAAGCATAAACAGTGCGGACCGGGTGTCATCTGCCAGGGTAACCTCACTGACCGGAACTCTGGCTGAAAAAAAAGAAAAAACCGACGGAACCTTGTTTGACAGCGTGTTGAATTCTGCAATAGACAATATTAAAACCACAAACAATTATCTTTCCGATATGGAAAACGAGTATATCAGCTTTGCCCTGGGAGAAACGGAGAATGCTCATGATCTGACCATCGCCATGCAGAAGGCTTCTTCCGCGTTGCAATATACCGTTGCCGTCCGGGATAAGCTTCTGGAGGCATACAGGGAGATCATGCAGATTCAGATCTAATGAGTGCGTAACTGCCTGCAGGGGAGCTTCTGCAGGGCTGTGCCCGGTATGGAGCGCAGGGCAGTTATGACAAGACAAAATGACTAGGGGAGAAATACCATGGCTGACAAGCTGAAAGAGATTCCAGGTAAAATTCTGGAATGGTGGAATAAATTTACCTCAAAACAAAAGACGATTCTGATAGCCACTGCAGCGGTGGCGGTCTTTACGGTTGTGATCGTTACATATGCCTTCACCAGACCTGAATATACGAAGATCGGTACATATAGCAATACATCGGATGCGGCAAAGGTTGTGGAGATCCTGAATGATGCGGGAATCTCTCACAGGGAAACCACGGACGGACTGGTCATAGAGGTGGAGAACAGTCAGCTGACGCAGGCCCATTATGCTTTGGCGACTGCCGGCTTTACGCCGGATGACTTAAAGTATGGGGACTGGGTGCAAAGCAGCATGTCCACCACCTCCGCGGACCGGGAAAATCAATATACAATATTTCTGCAGAAGGAACTGGAAAATATGTTTCTTCTGCAGGCGCAGGTGGAAAGCGCTCAGGTGATGATGAACAGACCAAAGGATACGGGGCGGCTGAGCGACCAGCAGGCAGAGACTTCGGTAACTGTCACCCTGGGACTTCGGGAAAGCATTTCCTCAGCTGCCGCGGCGGCGCTGGCACAGATGGCAGCCTCCAGCCTGGGGAATACCAGTACGGCCAATATCACCATTGTGGATCGTAACGGCAATATGCTCTTTTCCGGCGGAGACAATTATGATTATGGAAGCTTTGCCACATCCATGCAGGAGCTTCAGGAGCAGGCGCATAATCTTTTGGCAAACCGTGTGAAAAAGGTGCTTTTGGGCACGGGACAATACAGCATGATCGAGGTTTCCAGTCATTTGGATATGGATTTTTCCGAATACCGGAAGAACGTGGATGAGTATTATGCCAGCTCGGGACAGGAGAACGGCATGCTGATTGACCGGGAAACCTTTGAATCCAGCAGCAGCAATGGACTGGTGGGCATTCCCGGAACGGATACCAACGACGGAAACGAACAGACGGGATATCTGAATCCCGACGCCAGCAGCGGGGAGTCGTCCCAGTCGGAGCGGAAGGAGCATTTTCAGCCGAACCACTCCTATGAGGAATGGGTTACATCTCCCGGCAGCATTGATTATGACAGCTCATCCATAGCGGTATCCATGTTCAGCCGCAGAGATTATTACGAGGAATCGGTAAAGGCCCAGGGCCTTCTGGACGGCATGACCTGGGAGGAATTCAAGGCCGCCAACAGCCGGGATGTGAAGCTGGAGGTGGATGAGGAATATTATAGTATGGTGGCTAATGCCACCGGCATCAGCCGGGACCGGATTACGATTCTGGCGTATGAATCTCCGATATTTTATGATAAAGAAGGACTGCCCGTCAGCGGCACGGATATTCTCAGTATCGTGATGATCGTGCTGATACTGGGGCTTCTGGGATTTGTGGTTCTGCGCAGTATGCGTGTGAAGAAGGAAGCTGCGGAGGAGCCTGTAGAAGAGGAGTTGTCCGTGGAAGAGATGCTTCAATCCATGCCGGAAAGCGAGCTGGAGGATATTGATCTGGAGACCAAGTCCGATAAGCGGATGATGGTGGAGAAATTTGTAGACGAAAATCCGGATGCCGCTGCAAGTCTGCTGCGGAACTGGCTGAGTGACGATTGGGGGTAAAGAATATGGCTGCTAATGCTGCTAACACGGAGATGGAGCAGAGCCTGAAGGGACTTCAGAAAGCCGCGATCCTTCTGATTGCTTTAGGACCGGAAAGATCGGCAGGTATTTTCAAGCATCTGAAGGAGGACGAGATAGAGGAGCTGACGCTGGAGATTGCAAATACGCGGAGTGTGACTCCTCAGGTAAAGGAACAGATCATCGATGAGTTTTACGAGGTATGTCTGGCCCAGCAGTACATTGCGGAGGGCGGCATCAATTATGCCAGAGACCTGCTGGAAAAGGCGCTGGGAGCCGAAAAAGCAATGGATGTTATCGGCAAGCTGACGGCCTCCCTGCAGGTAAAGCCTTTCGAATTTATACGCAAGACGGATCCTTCACAGCTGATCAACTTTATTCAGGACGAACATCCCCAGACTATCGCGCTGATTTTGTCCTATCTGTCGGCATCTCAGGCAGCTCTGATCCTTTCCGGCCTGCCCGCCGAGAGACAGGCGGATGTTGCCAAGCGTATTGCTGTCATGGACCGTACCAGCCCGGATGTGATCAAGGAGGTGGAGAAGGTGCTGGAATCCAAGATGGCCAGCCTGGTAAATCAGGATTACACCATTATCGGCGGCGTGGACGCTGTGGTGGAGGTCCTGAATACTGTGGACCGGAGCACGGAACGCCATATTATGGAAACCCTGGAAATCGAAGAGCCGGAGCTGGCCGACGAGATCAGGAAGAAAATGTTTGTATTCGAGGATGTGCTGCTGCTGGACAACAGAGCCATCCAGCGTGTGCTGCGTGACGTGGATAACAATGATCTGGCTATTGCCATGAAGAATGCCAACGAACAGGTTCAGAGCGCTATCTTTGACAACCTGTCCAAGCGTCTGGCTGTAATGATCAAGGAAGATATGGAGTTTATGGGACCTGTCCGCATGAAGGATGTAGAGGAAGCCCAGCAGAAGATCGTTAATATTATCAGGAAGCTGGAGGATTCCGGAGAGATCGTGATTTCCAGAGGCGGAGGTGACGAAATTGTTGTCTAGGAATCTGGTGAAACAGGTATTTACCGTGACGGTGTCGGATGAGAAAAGAGTCATCGACACCAACGGAGTGCTTCGGCAGAGGCAGGAAAAGGCTCAGCTCCAGGAGAAGAAGCCGGTGACGGAGGGTTTTGTTTCGGGTCTGGCGGCGGAAACCATAGAGGTGTCCTCCGCCGGAGAGTCGGAGAGCGGCAACGTGATCAAGGCGAATGACGAGGCCAAAAGGATCGAAGCCCAGGCCCGGGAGGAGGCGGAGAATCTGCTGGCCCAGGCCCGGGAGGAGGCGGAGAATATCCGCAGGGAAGCCGTGGCGGCGGCAGAAGCGGAGAAGGAGCAGATCCGGGAAAATGCCAAAAAGCAGGGTCACGACGAGGGTCTGGCCCAGGCTAAGGCCTGGGCGGAAGCCCAGGCGGAAAATTTCAGGAAGGAATATCAGGGGAAGGAAAAACAACTGGAAGATTTTTATCAGCAGCAGCTTCAGGAGCTGGAACCCAGGCTGGTGGATGCCATCACGGAGATCTATCAGCATTTTTTCCATGTGGAGCTTTCCTCCTATCGTGATATCTTGACATATCTGATTACTGCTGCCATGCGCAAGGCGGACGGAAGCCGCAGCTTTACCATCCGGGTGTCCAGAGAGGATTACCCTTATGTGAGTATGCAGAAGAAGCAGATCATCACAGAGGGAGGAGCGGGCAGCTGTGCAGTGGAAGTAACAGAGGATATGTCGCTGGAAAAAAATGAATGCCTGATCGAGACGGACGGCGGTATATTTGACTGTGGTCTGGGCACGCAGCTGGCTGAACTGAAGCAGAAGCTGGCTTTACTGTCCTGGTCCAGGGAATAAAGCGGCAGGAGGGATCTGTTTGGAAGCTGTTTCTGTAAATTTGGAGAAGTATTATAAATTAATGGAAAGTACCTGTTTCCGCAGACTGGGAAAGGTCGTGAATGTGGTAGGGCTGACCATAGAGTCCTCGGGACCTGATGCCAGGCTGGGGGATATCTGCAGGATTGTTCCCGAGAGCCGGGGAGAGCGGCAGCCCATCATGGCGGAGGTGGTGGGCTTTCGGGACAGAAAGACATTGCTGATGCCTTATGATTCCGTGGACGGGATCGGGCTGGGATGTATTGTGGAAAATACAGGAAATCCTCTGCAGGTGTCGGTGAGTGACGAGCTGCTGGGAAAGACGCTGGACGGACTGGGGCGCTTTTTGGACGGGACGGTTCCCGACGGGGTTCCCTATCTGGTGGAGGCGGCGCCTCCCGCTCCCATGAGCAGGGAGATTATCGACGAGGTTCTTCCGCTGGGAGTAAAGGCCGTGGACGGTCTGATCACTGTGGGAAAGGGGCAGCGTATCGGTATTTTTGCCGGCTCCGGTGTGGGGAAATCCACATTGATGGGAATGTTTGCCAGAAATACCAGGGCTGACATTAATGTGATTGCGCTGATCGGCGAACGAGGCAGGGAAGTAAGAGAGTTTATTGAACGGGATCTGGGAGAAGAAGGCATGAGAAGGTCCGTGGTAGTGGTTTCCACTTCGGACAGACCTGCCCTGGAGAGAAATAAGGCGGCTAAGACGGCTACGGCCATAGCGGAATATTTCAGAGACCAGGGAAAGGACGTACTGCTTATGATGGATTCCCTGACCCGTTTTTCCATGGCGCAGAGAGAGATCGGCCTGGCCAGCGGCGAGCCGCCGGTGAGCAGAGGCTATCCTCCCAGCGTATATTCGGAAATGCCCAAGCTTTTAGAGCGGGCGGGAAGGGCCTCCAGGGGCTCTATCACCGGATTGTACACGGTTTTGGTAGACGGAGACGATTTCAATGAGCCGATCACGGATACGGCCAGAAGTATTCTTGACGGTCACATCATGCTGGACAGAAAGCTGGGCCATAAGAATCATTATCCGGCAATCGACATTTTGCAGAGTATTTCCCGGTGTATGAGTCAGATTGCCGAAAAGGATCACAAGCAGGCGGCGGGCAGACTGAAAAATGTGCTGGCCACCTATAATGAGGCGGAGGATCTGATCAATATCGGCGCTTACAAGTCCGGCAGTAATCCTTCCATCGATTATGCCATATCCAAGATTGACGCAGTGAATCAGTTTCTGTGTCAGGATGTGGACGAAAAGTTTGAATTTGAAACCAGTGTGTCGATGCTTCATGGATTGTTTGACGAGTAGAGCATCTGCGGCGCTGCGGCGCGCGGAAGCATAAAAAGGACGGGGAACAGGCGGTATGGCGCGATTTCGATACTCCATGCAGAGTATCCTGAATATCAAAATGAAGATGGAGACCCAGGCAAAGCAGGAGTTTTCCGCGGCAAGGGCGGCGTTGGACCGGGAGGAGGAGCGGCTTAACCAGCTTTTCCAGAGGAAGGCCGGATATGAGCGGAGGGCCCAGGAGCTTTTGTCGGGGAATCTGGATATGGGTAAAATCGAAGAAAACAGGACTGCGATCCAGCGGATGGAGGACTACATTGAGGAGCAGCGTCTTCGGGTGGCGGCGGCAGAAAAAAATCTGGAGCAGGCAAGAATGCGCTTGACGGAAGTGATGATGGAGAGGAAAACCCATGAGACTCTGAAGGAAAAGGCCTTTGACGCATTCCTAATGGAAGAGAAGAGGCAGGAGGGGAAGGAGATCGACGAGCTTACCAGTTATACTTACGGACAGCGAAGAAGCGCTGGGAAATGAGGAGAGTTATGGCAAAAGCAAAGGAAGCAGTGCCGGAGACATCCGGGACAGAAGATGAAAAGCAGAAGGTTCTGGATGATAAAAAGCAGCTGAAAAAGGAACAGAAGGAGCAGAAAAAGGAGGCAAAGCGCCGGGCCAGGGAAATTGCCAAGCAGGAGGAAGCCCTGGGGATGGACGAGGGCAACGGCCTTGTGACCTTTGGGGCGACGGTACTGATTGTGGCGCTGTGGATTGCCGTGATCTGCGTCATAGTAAAGCTGGATGTGGGCGGATTCGGAAGCAGAGTGCTTACACCGATTCTGAAGGATGTGCCTGTTTTGAATCTGATTCTTCCGGGCTCTGCCCTTGGCGGGAATTCCACTACCCAGGAGAGCTATGGCGGCTACAGCGATCTGAAGGAGGCGGTGGACCGGATCCGGGAGCTGGAGCTGGAGCTGGATCGAGTGCAGACAGGCTCCAATTCCAAGGACAGCGACCTGGAGCAGCTGAGGGCGGAGGTCGCAAGGCTGAAGGAGTTTGAGGCAAAGCAGGTGGAGTTCCAGCGGATCATGAATGAGTTTTACGAAGAAGTCGTTTATTCCGACAAGGGGCCCGGGATCGAGGAGTTTAAGAAATATTATGAGGCCATGGATCCCGCCACGGCAGAATTCCTCTATAAGCAGGTAGTGCTTCAGCAGGAGGAAGACGAAGAGATCAAACAGTTTGTAAAGACTTATACAGAGATGAACGCAAAGAAGGCGGCTAAGATTTTTGAGGGAATGACCAGCGATCTGGCTCAGGTAGCCCGGATTCTGGAGGCCATGACGGCAGAGCAGAGGAGTAAAATCCTGGAGGCTATGGATGCGGAGGTCGCCGCACGTTTGACAAAAATGATGGATCCCAGCTCTTAAGGTTTTTGTCTTTGGGGCCGATAAAAATATGGGAGGATTTTTCTCCCGAAAAAAAGCAGTCAGTAGATTGCGGAAAGGAGGCCACAAATGACAAACACATCGGTAAAGGATGTGAGTTCCATCCTGACCAATCTGGCGCCGGCGGCAGGCTCGGGAGCCAAAAACGTGACAGGGGGCAATTTCCAGGCGGTCTGGAACAACCAGTCGGGGAAGGAGCCTTCAGGCAGCCAGGGAACCGAGTCCAGGGCGGCGGTAAAAAAGGCGCCGGGTGATTCTCTGAAGGCCAGAGACGCACATCGGGTACGAACCGAAAAGCAGGAGCCTGTGGAGGAAAACGGTGAGGTACGGGAGCTTTCGGAGGATGAGCTGATGGCGGCCATGGAGGTGCTGGGGCCGGCAGCAGCAGAGCTGATGGAACAGATCGCGGATACCCTTGGGGTGACGGTGGAGGAACTGAGTGCCGCCATGGAAGAGCTGGGAATGGAGCAGCTGGATGTTTTGGATCCCAGGGCTTTGGGCGAACTGATTCTGAAGGTGGGAGGAGCGCAGGACTCCAGTGCGCTTGTGACCAACGAGGAGCTGTACGGAAGCTATCGGGAGCTGATGGGAGAGCTGGATACCGTACTTCAGGAATGCGGCAGAGAGCTTCAGCTGGATCCGGAGCAGGTAAAAGAGCTGGCGCAGCAGCTGCAGGAGCTTCCGGCACAGGATGGAGAGCAGCAGAAGGTGCAGCCGCAGGAGGAGATCTTGATTCTTCCCGAGGCCCCGGAAGAGCCTGCGGGAGATATCCGGATCATACCGGAGAAGACTTCGGCTGAAGAACCGGCAGATCAGAACCAGAAGGCGGTCCAGGAACCGGAGCAGGCCATGGTGCAGGAGGAGACTCCCACACAGGTCTGGAACAGGGAGAATGCCGGTGAACAGGCCGGCGCAGGAGATGAAAAGGGAGGCCGGCACCGGGAAAGCAGAGAGGATCAGAATCTGAATCTGTTTGCCCAGAATCTGCGGGCGGAACAATTCCAGCCGCAGCTTCAAAGGAGCGAGGTGCTGTCCGCAAGTCAGTGGGATACATCCACTCAGGACATCATGCGCCAGGTTATGGACTATATGCGGATCAACCTGAAGCCGGAGCTCACAAATCTGGAGATGCAGCTTCATCCTGCAAGCCTGGGCACTCTGCAGGTGCAGGTAGCGTCTAAGGGAGGCGTGATCACGGCGAACTTTATCACCCAGAACGAGGCGGTGAAATCTGCGCTGGAAAGCCAGATGATCCAGCTGAAGGAAAGCTTTGAGGAGCAGGGGGTAAAGGTGGAGGCTATCGAGGTAACGGTTCAGTCCCATGCTTTTGAGCGGAATTTGGAGCAGGGACGCGGAAGCGGAAATCAGAGCCGGGAGCCGGAAAGAAAAGCCCGGACCAGAAAAATTGACCTGAATGATCCTCTTTCGGTTGAGGAGATGGATCAGGAGGATGTACTGGCGGCAGAAATTATGACTGCCAGCGGAAGTACGGTGGATTATACGGTGTGACCGGCCGCCGATCAGCAAAAATGAAGGAAAGGAGAATACAAAATGGCTTTAATGGCACCGGTAGAAGACGGAAAAATCGTCACTACGGAATCTCAAAATTCTCTGAAAAACAGTAATGCCACAGGGTTGCAGAGCGGCATGGATAAGGATGCGTTTCTGCAGCTTTTGGTGGCGCAGATGCAGTATCAGGATCCACTGGAGCCCACCTCCAATACGGAGTATATCTCACAGTATGCACAGTTTTCCCAGGTGGAGCAGATGCAGAATATGGCGGCCAGCAGCGACCTTGCCAGGGCAAGCTCTCTGGTGGGTAAGGAAGTTTATATCCGGACCACCAACGCGGCGGGAGACACCGGGTACAAGCAGGGCAGAGTGGATTATGTAGTATTCGAGAACGGCAAGGCAAAGCTTTCCATCGAGGAGAAGCTTTATGCTTTGGAAGATCTGGATACCGTGCTGGATCAGACCTATTTCGATGCCTACAAGAAGGCGGAGGAATTCACTATCGGTATGAATAAGCTTCCGATCCTTGCGGCGGTGGATCTGACGGATGCAGACGCTATCGACAAGCTGGAGAAGACCTTCAATGAGATGACCGATTACGAGAAGACCTTCATCACCAAGGAGAACAAGGATAAGCTTACCAAGTACATTGAGAAGCTGAAGGAAGTACGCCTGGCGGCAGAGGAAGCAAACGGAACGGAAGAGCCCGATGAACCGGACGACACCGAGAAGCCGGGAGAAACGGAAGAGCCGGACGGAACAGAAAATCCGGGTGAATCAGGCGGCACAGAGGGCGGCGGTGCGTAAAGGCACAGGCCGATAAAGCAGAACGGGGGCTTAAGGAAGATGCAGATACAGAATAACGGATATCTTTCCATTGAGCAGTTGACAGAAAAATACTTAAGCAGTCCCCAGAAGGCAGACACGCGCGAGACCAGGGACGGTCTTTCCTTTCAGGAAATTCTGCAGAGCAGAAGCCTGCAGGGCGGGGATGGAACCCTGAAATTTTCCAGACATGCGCTGGGAAGGTTGAATGACCGAAACATCGAGCTGAGTGCCGGGCAGCTGGAGCGGCTGGAGGACGGGGCGAAGAAGGCACAGCGAAAGGGGATCAGAGATTCTCTGGTGATCGTGGATCAGCTGGCTTTTATCGTCAACGTACCGAATCAGACGGTAGTCACTGCAATGGACAGCACGGAAACAAACGAAAACATATTCACCAATATCAACGGAGCGGTTATTATATAGCCGGACCTTTGCGGAGGCTAATGTCCCTCGACTGACCGAGAGGGCCACGCTCCGATTTCAGGAGGAACAAGCACTATGATGAGATCACTTTTTTCTGGTGTGGCCGGATTGAAGACCCACCAGACCAAAATGGACGTTATCGGTAATAATATTGCCAACGTCAACACTACGGCTTTTAAATCCAGTTCCATCGTTTTCAGCGAACTGATGAGCCAGACTACCCAGAGGGCCAGCGGCGCCAATGCCACTACGGGCACCGGCGGTACCAACGCCAGACAGATCGGACTGGGAGTAAAATCCGGCGCCATCAATGTCAATATCGCCGGCCAGGGCTCCAGCCAGTCCACCGGAAATCCCTTTGACATTATGATCACCGGAGACAATTTCTTTGTAGTAAACAACGGAACGGAGAACTTCTTTACCAGAGACGGCTCCTTTTATGTGGACGGTGCAGGAAACCTGGCCATGACCAGCACAGGCTACAATGTAATGGGCTGGCAGGTTGACGACGAGACCGGAGACATCAAGCAGGATACCGTGGCCGCACTGCGGATCATGAGCGCCGTCAATATGACCTATCCTCCCGAGGCCACCACGCAGGCCGTTATGGACGGCATCATTGACAAAAACGATAAGGATGTGACCAGCAAGAACGGTAAGGTGGTGAACCTGAACTTCTTTGATGCTCTGGGCTATGCCTATACGGCCAAATTTGTGTTCCGGAAGTCGGATGCCCCTGCGGACTCCGGCGGAGTCAACAACTACAGCCTGGAGCTGGACAGAATTCTGGACTCTACGGGAGAGGTGGTGTATTCTGCTTCCGCTGACGGCGCCGCTAACATTTTCGGTACTGCAGGTAATTCGCAGACCATCGCAGGTAAGCTGACCCTGGATAACAAGAATTATGCATGGGACGCAGCCAATGACGCCCTGCTCAAGGATAAGGACGGAAAAGTAGTAGCTGATTTGTCACAGATCATAAATAACGGCGCTTTGAGGGACAGAGACGAGGAGGTAACATGGAATGACGGCGGTACTCCCGCCGCTACGGTAACGGCAACCGTACAGGAGGTGCTGGACACCGTGGCCAAGGCCTACGGCTATGAGGGCTCTACAGAGGATTTCCTGAATCTGGTGTATACGTCTGATATTACGGATGCAAACGGCACTGTCACGGACACCGCACAGCTTACGGTGCTGCAAATGCTTGTGAATTCGGGCTCTAATGCTGCCAATCCTACAACGACAGCGGCCAATGCCCATTTCCCTACGGCGGATTCCTTTGAGACCTCCGGGCGCAGATTTGACGGTACCATTGTTGCCTTTGACGGCAAGACCGGTAAATTTGCGGGAATTCAGGGACAGGAGACGGTGACTACCGCTGTTATGAACTTGTCCGCTCTGGGCGGAAACTTCGCCGATATTACAGTGGATCTTTCCGGACTTGGCATGTATGACAACAAGGGGACTTCCACGGCTGCCGCCACCAGCGGAGACGAGGACGGTCTGGGTATGGGACGCCGTCTGGGAGATATGATCGGCGTGTCCATTCAGCAGGACGGCAGAATCTATGCCAGCTATGACAACGGCATGACCAGACTGCTGGGACAGATTGCCACGGCGGCCTTTGCCAATGCTTCCGGTCTGCAGAAATCCGGCGACAATCTTTATTCTGCCACGCTGAACTCCGGCGAGTTTGACGGCATCGGCGTAAACGTAACTGCCAACGGCGGATATATGTCCACCGGCCAGCTGGAGATGAGTAACGTGGACCTGTCTGCAGAGTTCACGGAAATGATCACGACCCAGCGTGGATTCCAGGCGAATAGTCGTATTATTACCGTGTCTGACACACTTTTGGAAGAGTTGACTAATTTGAAGAGATAACAGGTGTGAAAGATGGTACTTTTTTCCCTCACAATACTTCGTAAAATGTGATACAATAAGGGACGGAAGATTTCCGCCCCTTATTCTTGTATCATGAGGGGGCGGCGCCGTCCGGAGAAGGACGGCGCAGGCAGAGAGGAACGCTTCAGCAGAACAATGGTGAGGGGCGCGGCATGTGGCGCACAGGGGAGTTTGCAATGGAAGAAAGGAAGGGGTCGTGAGACGAAAGCGTTGGTGACAGGAAATGATGTCTGCAGAGGCAGACAAGGGTGTGTCGATTTGAAGAAAGGCAGGGTAAGGTTATGGTAGAGGTGACCAAAATCAACGGGGTAAAGATCCTTGTAAACCCTCATCTGTTTGAGATCGTGGAGGAGACGCCGGATACGGTGATCACTCTTACTACAGGCAAGAAAATAATTGTAAAAGAAAGTAGACAAGAGATAAAAAATCTTGTAAAATTGTACAGAAAGGATATTTTTGCGGAATAGTCATAAGAGCAAAATGGTAGGTGGTTTTTGTGGATATAGCATCATTAGCAGGTATCATTATTTGTCTGGTCATGCTTGTGCTCGGAATTCATTTCAATGCCGGGCTGCAGAATATCGGCCGGTACATAGACCCGCCTTCGGCGCTTATCACCTTTGGCGGTGCGTTTTCTGCCACACTGGCTTCCGTCAGCATGCCGGATTTTGTGGCCGGACTCAAGAGCTTTACGCTGATTTTCAAGTCGCCGGCTCTGGACACGGCCGAGATGATACGAAAGATCATAGAGCTGTCGAATGTGGCCCGTAAGGATGGTCTTTTGTCTCTGGAGGAAGCGGCTGCGGATATGGATGAGCCCTTTTTGAAAAAGGGAATTCTGCTGATCGTGGACGGCACGGATCCGGATCTGGTCAGAGCCATTATGGAGACGGAGATGAACAGTCTGGAGGAGCGGCATAAGAAGTGCATCGGCTTCTGGGATACGCTGGGAGCCATGGGTCCTGCCTGGGGTATGATCGGTACCCTGGTGGGTCTGGTAAATATGTTGTATAATATGGATGATGTGGCGAATCTGGGTCCTGCAATGGCCGTGGCCCTGATCACTACGCTGTACGGCTCCCTGCTTGCCAACTGGATCTGCACGCCGGTGTCAAATAAGCTGAAGGCCGACAACGGCGAGGAGGTTGTGCTGAAGGAAGTCATGATCGAGGGGCTTTTGTCCATTCAGGCGGGAGAAAACCCCAGAGTAATAGAGGAAAAGCTGAAATCATTCCTGGCTCCCAAGGACAGGACCATTACCGAGGAAGGCGCGGGAGGTGAAGAGTAATGGCAAAGCGCAAGGAAGATACGCCGCCGCCCGGGGCGCCGGCGTGGATGGCAACCTTCAGTGATCTGATGAATCTGCTGCTTTGTTTCTTTGTCATGCTGTTTGCCATGTCCACTCTGGAGGAGAGCAAGCTCCAGGAAATGGTGGCGGCCATGAACAACTCGATCAGCATTTTTGAAAAGGGCGCGACGGCTATCGGAGAGGGTATCCTGATCAGCAACGGTGTCAGCCAGCTGAATGAGCTGGATCAGTTCATCAACAGTACCGGAAAGACTGCGGACAGTAAGACCGACGGGGATAAGATGGAGGAATATGACCAGTCCTCGGAGGCCATGGAGCAGTATCTTCAGGAGGAAAAGCTGAAAGAGAACGAGGAGCTGTCCGAGCGGATAGAAGAGGCTCTCAGGGAGAACAATATTGCGGATGAGGTGGAGCTGAGCTTTACGTCCCAGTTTGTGCAGCTGACTATGAACGGCGCGCTTCTCTTTGATTCGGGAAGGGCGGAGCTGAAAGAGAAGGCGGAGCAGATGCTGGATAAGATCGGAGTGATCCTGGAGCGCTACGGCACCGGAATCATCGAGATTGAAGGGCATACCGACAATGTGCCCATGAGCAGCTCCCGATATGCCAGCAACGAAGAGCTGAGCAGCGCCAGAGCATTGTCCGTGTTTTATTATCTCAGGGATACGACCTTCCTGGATCCGGTGAACCTGAAGCACTCCGGTATGGGAGAGCGGGCTCCCATAGCGGACAATAACACAGAGGAAGGCAGGAGCCGGAACAGGCGCGTGGAGATCAGGATATTCAATCCTTCTCAGGGACAATAGATCCGTATTATGCAAAGCGGCCTGCAGGCCGGAAAATCAGATTATAGATAAAAGGGGTTTGGATACGATGAAAAAGAATTTGCTTAGTATTTTGATTTTGGTGCTGCTGCTGGTGAATATAGCGCTGACCTCCGTAATGATGATCAGCGTCATCGGCACAAACAAAAAGAACGCGGAGCTGGTCACCAGCATTGCTGCGGTAATGAATCTGGAGCTGATCGGCCCCAGCGGGATCGCCAATGTGGAGGTTCCTCTGTCCGATACGTATACTTATGATGTGCAGGATGCGCTGCTGATTCCCTTAAACGGATCAAGCGGATATATCACGTTCAAGATATCGCTGCTTTTAAACACCAAGCATGAAGATTATAAGAAAATAAGCAAGGATATCGGCACAGATACCGGTGTGGTGAGAGACAGTCTGATCATGGACATTGTCAATGAGGTGGTAAGCTCCCACACAGAGGAGGAGTGCCGCAATGATTTCGGGAGCGTCAGGGATGAGATCCTGAAGGCTTTGCAGCAAAGATATCAGACCGGCTGTATCTACGATATTGCAATCAGCGGAGTTCAGTACGGTTGATGAGCATCCTGAGTAAGTGTACAAGAATCAACATGAGGAGGTGAGTTTGTGTGGGTGAGGCCTTATCTCAAAGAGACATAGATAAGCTGCTGACGGATCTGGCATCGGGAGAGCTTGATGCGGACCGGATGCGGGAAAGTGAAGAGAAACAAGTCAAGGATTATGACTTTAATCACCCTACAAAATTTTCCAAGGAACACTTGAGGACTCTGGAGATCATATTCGAGCATTACAGCCGTCTGATCTCCACGAACCTTCCTGTATATCTCAGAAAAAATGTGCAGGTTACGGTGGCCAGTTCAGAAACGGTTTCCTTCAGCGAATTTACGAATTCCATGTCCAATCCCGTAATTTTGGGCATTATCAATTTTGCACCGCTGAACGGAAACATTATTATCGAGATGGCTACGAACCTTGCCTATGCCATGCTGGACCGCATGCTGGGAGGAAGCGGACTTCCGCTGGAGAAGATCCGTGAATTCTCTGAGATCGAGCTGATGATCATTCAGAAGGTATTGGTTATGTTTGCTCAGCTTTTGAGAGAACCCTGGAAAAATGTGATAGATATCAGCCCTGTGCTGAACCGTTTGGAGACGAATCCGCAGTTTGCGCAGGTGATTGGTCCCAATGAAATGATAGCGATTGTCACTCTGAATGTGAAAGTCGGAGACGTAGAAGGCTTTATGAATGTCTGTCTCCCGTTTTTTACATTGGAGGACGTTATGGATAAATTGAATACAAAGTATTGGTTTTCCACTATGCAGGACAATCACGATGAAAATTATGAGGGGTATATTGAGTCGCTGATTCGTAAAGTGGATATCCCGGTCAGGGCCGTACTTGGAAAGAGTACCATATCAGTTAATGATTTTATGAACCTGCAGATAGGGGACTGCATCCGCCTTAATTCCAAGGTGGATGATGATATGAATATATTTGTGGGAAATATTAAAAAATTTACCGCATTGCCCGGCGCCGAAAAAGACTCTTATGCCGTCCGGATTACATCGGTAATCAGAGAGGAGGAGTAATTAATGGATGGAATGCTGTCGCAAGACGAGATTAATGCTTTGCTCAGCGGCATGAATCTGTCTGATGATGGAGAGCCGGGAGGGATCGGAAGTATGGAAGAGGTCACTGAGGTACCCAGCAGTGAGCCGGCCGAGGATTCCCGGGAAGAGATTAAAACAGTATTGACAGAGGAAGAAAGAGACGCGATCGGCGAGGTGGCCAATATCAGCATGGGCTCCTCGGCCACGGCGCTGTATTCGCTTGTCAACAGAAAAGTAAGCATCACAACTCCTCATGTGGAGGTGGTACGGTGGAAAAATCTGCTGTCCGAATATGAGAGGCCCTGCGTTTTTATACAGATTAAGTATACCATGGGATTGGACGGCACCAATATTCTGGTGCTGAAGGAGAACGATGCGAAGGTCATCACCGATCTGATGATGGGAGGGGATGGCACAAACACGGAGGGAGAGCTTGGAGAGCTTCATCTGAGCGCCATTTCCGAGGCCATGAATCAGATGATGGGTTCCGCTTCCACATCTCTTTCCACCATGCTGAAAAGAACCATTGATATCAGCCCGCCGAACGCGTCGCTGCTGGATCTGACAAAAATACAGAACGGAGAGGATATCTCTCCTTTTCTGGGAGGGGAATTTGTCAAGATATCTTTCCGGATGCAGATCGATAATCTGGTGGACAGCTCTATTATGCAGCTGTACCCTATGGAATTGTCCCGCATGCTGGTGAGAACCTTCCTCCATACACAGGAGGACGATGCAAAAAAAGCAGCAAAGAAGGCAGGGGATGCCCAGGATGCTTCGGCAGCGGATTCCGGTCAGGCGGCAGGGCAGATGAATATGAATGGGATGGGGATGAATCAACAAATGGGAGTGAACCCTCAAATGATGGGAATGAATCCTCAGATGATGGGGATGAATCCTCAGATGATGGGAATGAATCCTCAGATGATGGGGATGAACCCGCAGATGATGGGAATGAATCCTCAAATGATGGGGATGAATCAGCAGATGCCCATGCAGAACGTCAATATTCATCCGGCACAGTTTCAGAGCTTTGCCGGGGACGGAAGAGGAATCATGGGACAGGAAAATATCGGCCTGATCATGGATGTGCCTCTGGAGGTTACCGTGGAGCTTGGACGGACGTCAAAGTCTATTTCGGAAATTCTGAACTTTGCGCCCGGGACGGTTATCGAACTGGACAGGATCGCCGGAGAACCCATAGATGTTCTGGTGAACGGGAAGTTTGTTGCAAGGGGTGAAGTTGTAGTCATTGAGGAAAGTTTTGCAGTTAGAGTAACAGAGATTGTCAAATAGGAGGAAGAGATAATGGCAGGTATTTTGGTTTGTGATGATGCGGCTTTCATGAGGATGATGATCAAGGACATTCTGGGCAAGAATGGCTATACCGTCGCCGGGGAAGCGGAGAATGGACAGAAGGCCGTTGAAAAGTACACAGAGCTTAAGCCCGACCTTGTGCTGATGGATATTACCATGCCCGAGATGGATGGAATTCAGGCGTTGAAGGAGATCCGCAAGATCGACGGAAGCGCAAAGGTTATCATGTGTTCCGCCATGGGACAGCAGGCGATGGTGATCGAGTCCATCCAGGCCGGCGCAAAGGATTTTATTGTCAAACCCTTCCAGCCGGAACGCGTGCTTGAGGCCGTGAAGAAGGTTGTGGGTTAATGCGTGTTCTTTTGACGGGAGGCACGGACAGCTACGCACAGTTTATTACGGTGCTGCTGCTGTTTGTGCTGGTGCTGGGTATTACGGCGCTGACTACCAGGTGGATCGCCAATTACCAGAAACAGGCAGGAACAAATGAAAATATTCAGGTGATTGAGACGGCCCGCATTGCGAATAATAAATTTGTCCAGATTATCCGGACAGGGGAAAAGTATTTCGTGGTGGCTGTCTGTAAGGATACGGTCACTATGCTGGGAGAAATTCCGGAGGAACAATTGAAGACAGGGGATCCGCCTCAGGGATTCCGTTTCCGGGAGCTGTTTGACAAAACTGTGAAAAGGCAGGCCGAGGATCGGAGCGGACCAAAAGGAAGTCGGGTAGATGAGTAATTTTAGGCCAGGATTAAAGCAAATAATAACAATGATATGCCTGCTGGTTACGGTAGGCATATTGTGTATGCAAAGTTCCATAAGAGTTTCTGCTGCGGAGTCTGGGAGAGAGTCTGCCGCGGAGTCTCAGACCGGAGGAGACAGCGGGGGAAATTCGCTGATCCTGACCCTGGATGACGGGGGGAATGGACAGCTGAACGGAGCTCTTCGAATATTTATCACGCTGACGCTGCTTTCCCTTGCTCCCACCATTCTGATTATGATGACTTCCTTTACCAGGATCATCATTGTACTGCATTTTACCAGGGCGGCCCTGAATACGCAGACGGCTCCGCCCAATCAGGTTTTGATCGGAATGGCCCTGATCCTGACTTTTTTCATTATGGAGCCTACCATAACCAGGATCAACGAGGAGGCGATTCAGCCCTTTGAAGCGGGAGAGCTGACTCAGGAGGAGGCCTTTGAAGCGGGAGTGGCGCCCTTGCGCAGTTTTATGTATGATCAGACGCAGGTAAAGGATGTGGAGCTGTTCATGGATATAGCGGGACAGACCTGGGACGGAAACGATCTGGATGCCATTCCTTTATCCGTTTTGCTTCCCAGCTTCATGCTCAGCGAAATGCGTCTGGCATTCTGGATCGGCTTTATGATCTATATTCCTTTTATCGTCATCGATATGGTGGTGGCATCCACGCTGATGAGCATGGGTATGATGATGCTGCCTCCCACAACGATTTCCATGCCCTTTAAGATATTATTGTTTGTGCTGGCGGACGGCTGGACGCTGGTAATCGGAAATCTGATGGATACTTTTTTGGTAACGATGGTAAGATAATATATAGAAAGGAAGCTTGAAATGACAGTTGATGCTGTGGCGGATATTATGAGGGATGCTCTTTTCCTGATTATCAAAACTGCTATGCCGCTTTTGCTGGTGTCTCTGATCGTGGGTCTGTCTGTCAGTATTTTTCAGACAGTAACCTCCATACAGGAGCAGACGCTGACCTTTGTGCCCAAGATTCTTGCCATTTTTTTGTCGCTGATTCTGTTTGGGCAGTGGATGATCACCGGTATGGTGGAATTTATGACTCAGCTCTGGTCCACCTTCAGTCTGTATACGCGCGGATAGCCGGGGACGCTTATGATTAATTACTCATTTTCCATGCATGACCTGGAGTTTTTTCTTTTAATATTTACCCGTGTGTCATGCTTTGTGTTCACAGCGCCGTTCTTCAGTATGAAAAATACGCCGGCAAATGTCCGGATCGGCATCAGCCTGTTTACCTCCGTGCTTTTGTATCAGGCTTTGACGCCGGCGGAGGCGGTGGTCTACGATTCGGTTCTGGAATATTTTATTATTGTCATGAAGGAGGCTGTTGTGGGGCTGCTGGTAGGACTTGCGGCATCCATTTGTACCTCCATCGTGAATTTTGCCGGTTCCATCGCGGATATGGAAACAGGTCTGTCCATGGTGACGCTGATGGATCCCACCTCCCGGGAAAATACAAGTATTACCGGGGTAATGTATCAGTACAGTCTGATGCTGATGATGATCGTCACGGGGATGTATCGTTATCTGTTCGGGGCGCTGGCGGATACCTTTTCTCTGATTCCGGTGAACAGGGCTGTGTTCCGTTCCGATGCGCTTCTGAGCTCTTTGCTTGAATTCCTGGGGGATTATGTGGTGATCGGTTTCCGCATTGTTCTGCCGGTATTTTGTACGATTCTGCTGTTGAATGCGGTTCTGGGTGTGCTGGCGAAGGTCTCCCCCCAGATGAACATGTTTGCGGTGGGTATTCAGATGAAGATATTGGTAGGTCTTTCCGTACTGTTTTTTACGGCGGGGATGCTGCCGGGAGCGGCAGATTTTATCTTTCAGGAGATGAAGAGAATGATCGTTTCCTTTGTGGGTGATATGATATGATCTTAAGGTATAATCTGCAGTTTTTTGCCAAAGAGGGCATGGGCGGCGAGAGAACGGAGCCGGCCACCCAGAAAAAGCTGACGGATGCCCGCAAGGAAGGGCAGGTGGCGAAAAGCCGTGAGATCGCAAACTGTATGGGACTGCTGGCCCTGTTTCTGGTACTGAAATTCTGGGTGGGCCACATGGGCATTCAGCTGATGGAGGTTTTTCCCGGAATTTACAATTGGATTCCTGATGCCACTACCTTCTGGCAGGGTTACATGCCCGAGAAGGAGATCAATATTGTTTTTCGGACCATGCTGCTGGATGTACTGATCATTATAGCGCCCATTCTGCTCGTCGGGCTTGCTGTGGCGTTTATCTGTGATATCGCCCAGGTGAAGTGGCAGCCCACCTTGAAGCCCCTGCATCCCAAGTTCAGCAAGCTGAATCCTCTGAAGGGAGTCAAGAAGCTTTTTTCGCTGAATTCCCTGGTGGAGCTGGTGAAATCAATTGCAAAGATCGGGTTGATTCTGTATATCTGCTATGGTTATCTGAAGGATAAGTGGATACTGCTGCTGAATCTTTATGATTGGACCCTGATGCAGGCCCTGGAGCTGGCCGCCACTGTGGTGACGGATCTGGGAATCCGGATCTCTGCCATTTACATTTTGATTGCCGCGGCGGATTTCATCTATCAGAAGGTGAAATTCAAAAACGACATGAAAATGAGTAAGCAGGAGATCAAAGAGGAGTACAAGCAGCAGGAAGGAGATCCCCAGATTAAGGGTAAGATCAGGCAGAAGATGCGGGAAGCATCCATGCGCCGTATGATGCAGGATCTGCCCAAGGCGGACGTGGTTATCACCAACCCCACGCATTATGCCGTGGCCGTCAAGTATGACCCGGATGTGGCGGATGCGCCTATCGTGCTGGCAAAGGGAGAGGATCACCTGGCCCTGCGCATCAAGGAAATTGCAAAGGAAAATAAGATAGAGATTGTAGAAAATAAACCCCTGGCCCGGATGCTGTACGCCAATGTGGATGTGGGTCAGGCAATTCCGCCGGAGCTGTATCAGGCGGTTGCGGAGGTGCTGGCGTTTGTGTACCATCTGCAGGGGAAGGTGTAGAAGGGTTGCAGGGACAGCGATTCTTCTTGGAATGACAGGTTGCAGGGAGAGCGGTTGTTCGTTCCGTTGGATTGGTTTCGTCGGTATGATGGGGAGAAGGGGATTTTTATGTATAGTATAGAAAAGGGGGAGCAGGGCAAGTGAGTGAGAAATTGGCCAGAACAGATATTATTGTAGCGATTTACATGCTCGTAGCGTTTATCATGTTCATTGTTCCTCTTCCGGCTGCGGTTCTGGATGTATTTATGGCGTTTAATATCGCCATTGCTTTTACCATATTGTTCGTCTGCATGTTTTCCAAGGAAGTGCTGGATGTTTCCTACTTCCCGACCATTTTGCTGTTCACCACGATTTTCCGAATCGCCATGAACGTTTCCTCCACCAGATGTATTCTGAGTACCGGTACCTCCGGTAACGTGGTTAAGACCTTCGGACAGTTCGTGGGCGGCGGCGACCTGATTATAGGTGGTATTATTTTTATCATCCTGATCATGGTTCAGTTTCTGGTAATCAACAAAGGTTCCGAGCGCGTGGCCGAGGTGACCGCAAGGTTTACTCTGGACGCTATGCCCGGTAAGCAGATGGCTATCGATGCGGATCTGAATACCGGCGCCATCGATGACAAGGAAGCCAAGCTGCGGCGTGATAAGATCCAGCAGGAATCCAGCTTTTTCGGATCCATGGACGGTGCCGTGAAGTATGTAAAGGGAGATGCGGTGGCGGGCCTGCTTCTGACGGTGCTGAACGTGGTGGGCGGCATGGCCATGGGCATGCTGCGAAACGGTATGGATCTGGCATCTGCCGTGGACAATTATGGAATTCTCACCATCGGTGACGGACTGGTGAGCCAGGTTCCCTCTCTTTTGATTTCTCTTTCCACCGGTATTCTGGTGACAAAGGGAAGCAAGGAGGCGGAGTTCGGCCCTGCTATCATGAAACAGCTTTTCGGCGTGCCGAAGGTTATGTATCTGGTAGGAGGGACACTTGCCTTTCTGGGTGTGGTTACAAATCTGAATACCATTCTCTTTGTGGGAATGGGTATGCTCTTTGTCATCGGAGGAAGACTGATCGCCGGCAATCTGGAGACTGCTCAGATTGAAAGCGAGATTGATGCGGATGAAGCGGCAGCCGAGGAGATCCGGCAGCCGGAGAATGTGAACAGCCTGCTGCAGGTGGATCCCATAGAGCTGGAGTTCGGCTATGGTATTATCCCTCTGGCGGATATGAACCAGGGCGGCGACCTGCTGGACCGGGTGGTAATGATCCGAAGACAGATTGCGCTGGAGCTAGGAACCGTTGTGCCTATTATCCGTCTCCGGGACAACATCCAGCTGAACCCCAACCAATATATTATAAAGATCAAAGGAATACAGGTCAGTGAGGGAGAGATTCTTTTTGACCATTATATGGCTATGAATCCCGGGTATGTGGAGGAGGAGATCACCGGAATTCCCACCTTTGAGCCCTCCTTCCATCTGCCGGCCATCTGGATTACGGAGAGCCAGCGTGAGAGGGCGGAAAGCATGGGATATACGGTGGTGGATCCCCCGTCTATCATAGCCACTCACCTGACTGAGATTATCAGGCAGCATATTGCGGAGCTTCTGACCCGTCAGGATGTGCAGAATCTGGTGAACAATATGAAGGAAACAAATCCTTCTCTGGTGGAGGAGCTGGTTCCGAAGCTTTTGGGACTGGGAGAGATTCAGAAGGTTTTGCAGAATCTTCTTCAGGAGGGTATATCCATCCGGGATCTGCTGACCATTATGGAGACTCTGGCAGATTATTCGCCTACCACCAGGGACACGGACATTCTCACGGAGTATGTCCGCCAAAGCCTGAAACGGGCTATATCCACGAAATATTTTCCTTCCCATGAGACCACAAATGTGGTGACGCTGGATCCCAAGGTGGAGCAGGAGATCATGGGCAGTGTGAAACAGACGGAGAGCGGCGCCTTCCTGAATCTGGATCCCAACCGGTCCAGAGCTATCATCGACGCCGTGGGGAAGGAAATACAGAAGCTGGAAAATCTGGGAAAGAGTCCTATTATCATCACATCTCCTATCGTGCGCATGTATTTCAGGCGGCTGACTGAGGACTATTACAGGGAGCTTGTGGTAGTGTCATACAATGAAGTGGAGCCAAATGTTGAATTACAGTCAGTTGGGATGGTGACAGCATAATGATAATCAAAAAGTTTACCGGGAAGACCAAGGAGGAAGCGGTAGAGGCTGCCAGAAAGGATATGGGCAGCGGCGTTGTGGTCATGAACGTTAAGGATGTAAAACGGAAGGGGATCGCAGCGTTGTTTCTTCCCAAGCAGGTGGAGGTAACGGCCGCACTGGAGGAGCATGAGGAGCCCCGGCCCATCCGCCGGGAACAGACCCGGGGAGGAGCTGCGGACTCCGGGGAAAAAGACAGCCGCGCCGGGGGAGGCAGAGCCGCCCAGGGAAGCGCCTGGGGGACACAGCAGGAGAACTCTCAGAACATCGAAAAGAAACTGGACAGCCTTCAGACTCTTCTGCTCAGTCGTTTTCAGCAGGAGGAAGCGGCGAGAAATACCCAGACAGCCGCCGAGCCTCAGGAGGAGGCAGAGGAGGAAAAGCAGGAGATATCCGAACAGGAAAGGTTCGTAAAGCTGCTGTACAACACCATGCTGGAAAACGAGGTGGACGAAAAGTACGCCAACCAGATCATTGATGAGCTGGAAAAGGGGAAGAACGGCAATATTCCTTTTGACTATATATTGTCCAATGTATATCAGAAGCTGATCCTCAAGTTCGGCAAGGCAGAAGGGATCACGGAGGCCGAAAACGGCCCCAGACTTGTTCTTTTTATGGGGCCTACCGGAGTGGGAAAGACCACAACCATCGCCAAAATTGCCAGCCATTTTGTGATGGATGAAAAAAAACGTCTGGCGCTTCTGACGGCGGACACCTACCGCATCGCTGCGGCGGAGCAGCTGAGGACCTATGCCAATATTCTGGAGGTGCCCTTCCGGGTGGTATATACGAAAGAAGAGGCGGCTGCGGCAGTGGCGGACTTTAATGACTATGACTATATCTTTGTAGACACAGCAGGACATTCTCATCAGAATGAAGAGCAGCTGAATAATATGAGGGAGCTGATGGATATCCTGAAGCAGGCAGGAGAATATCAGACCTTCCTGGTGCTTTCGGCCACGACCAAATACCGGGATCTGCTCAGGATTGCCTCCAATTATGAGGAGGTTTCGGAATACCAGATGATATTTACCAAGCTGGATGAGACATCTACGCTGGGGAATCTGCTCAATCTGAAGCTTTATACGGATGCGGAGATTGCCTATGTAACCTGCGGACAGAATGTGCCCGAGGATATTGAACAATTTAACCCCCAGAAGACGGTGAAGCAATTATTGAGTATGAGGCACTAAGGGAGGAGGGACAAGGTGGATCAGGCAGAACAGTTAAGAATTATAAAAGCGAACAGACAGTCCCGTCCGCTGGCGCGTGTGATTACGGTCACAAGCGGTAAAGGCGGTGTGGGAAAATCAAATACCTCCATCAATCTTGCAATACAGTTTCGAAAAATGGGGAAAAAGGTCATCATTCTGGATGCCGATTTCGGTCTTGCAAATATTGAGATTATGTTCGGAGCCGTTCCGAAGCATAATCTCTGCGATCTGATCTATCAGGGGAAGCAGATTACGGAAATTATCACATGGGGTCCCATGGAGGTGGGATTCATATCGGGCGGCAGCGGTATCGCGGGAATGTCCAACTTAAGCAGAGATTATTTAAGCTATATTATCCAGAATCTGGCGCTTTTGGATACCATGGCGGATATCATTATTGTGGATACGGGGGCGGGAATCTCGGATGCGGTGCTGGAGTTTCTGGTGGCCAGCGGTGAAATTCTGCTGGTGACCACGCCGGAGCCCACATCCATAACGGATTCCTATTCCCTGTTAAAGGCGCTGTACCGGCATCCCAGGTTTGACGAGGAAGCGTCCAAGGTGAAGATGATAGCCAACCGGGTGGCCAAAGAGGAAGAGGGGGAGATCCTGTTTGGCAAGCTGAATGCCGTGGTGGAGCGTTACCTGAAGATTCCCATGACATATCTGGGAAGCATTCCGGATGATACGCAGTTATCCCGGGCCGTTATGCAGCAGATGCCGGTTTCCATCCAGAATCCCGGCGCCCGGTCTACGGCGGCATATAAAAAGATAGCAGACAGACTTATGGACAAGGAAGAGGAGGAGCGGCAGCCGAAAAGAGGGATGGCGGCGTTTTTCTCCCATATCCTTTCCGGAAAAAAATAGTAATTTTACAGGGGAGCTTGGAGTCAGAGACAGATTTGGGGTGGAGGAAGTGCTTTCGAAATTGATAAATGCCGGTGTGAGGGTAGAGCTGAGACCGGCGGAACCGGAGCCGGAGGAGGCTTCCGGAGACAGGGGAAGGATTTATATCAGCAGGGTGTATGCCGTTTTGACGGAGGATACCTTTGAGGCGGCCATGCCCGTGGAAAACGGGCAGCCGGTGCTGCTTTCCGTGGACAGGGAATATGACCTTGTATTTTGCGGGGAAGAGGTCTCTTATCAGTGCTTTGCCAGGATCACGGACCGCTACAGGAGAGACAATGAGTATATGATGGCCATGGAGCTTACCAGCAATCTGAGGAGATACCAGCGCCGGGAGTACTATCGTTTTGACTGCACGCTGGAAACCCTGGTGCGCAGTCTGGATCAGGAGGAGGTGCAGGCCGTGGAGGATAAGCTGCCTTTTGCGCTGACCAGAGGGCGTCCCATGGAGCGGTGTGTGGTGGTGGATGTCAGTTCGGATGAGCTGTGCTTCAGCTCTTCACAATATTATGAACCGGAGAGTCTTCTGTACCTTTGCTATGATCTGCCGGGAGAACAGGGGATAAGGAAGTACGAAATGATCGGCAGGGTGGCCGAAGCGCCGGCCGTGGGAGATTCAAAGGGAGAGTACCGGCATCGGATTGTTTTTTTTGATGCGGATACGGAAACCAGAGAGGATCTTGTCAGGTATATATTTGAAGAAGAGAGAAAAAGCAGAAAGAAGAGAGGTCAATGATATGGCAAAAAAAATTCTGGTAGTTGATGACTCTGCACTTATGAGAAGGGTTCTCTGTGATATAATAGAGAGCGATGAGAGATTTCAGGTTGCAGCAAGGGCGACAAACGGGATTGAAGCCTTCGATTTGCTCAGCAGGAATCAGTATGACGCCGTGGTGCTGGATGTGAATATGCCCAAAATGAACGGGCTGCAGCTTCTGGAGAGACTGCAGAAATTCAAGATTCCCGCCAGGGTACTGATGGCCAGCACAGACACCCGGGAGGGGGCGAAGACGACTCTGGATGCCCTGGAGCTGGGAGCTCTCGATTTCGTACATAAGCCGGACAGTGCGGTGGACTGCCGGGTGGATAGCTTCAAGCGGACATTTCTGCGTACACTTGATGTGGTGGCCAACAGCAGACTTCCTGTTTTTGACGCCGCGGAAAAGACGCTTGAGATCAAAAAGACTGCCACGAAAATGGTGGATTTCGCCAAAAAGTTTTCGGAAAATACTCCCGGGACAAAGATCGTTGCCATTGCCAGCTCCACAGGCGGCCCCAAGGCGCTGCACAATGTGATACCGAATCTTCCGGCAGAGCTGGATGCACCGGTGCTTCTGGTGCAGCATATGCCCAAGGGCTTTACGGCATCGCTGGCGGAGCGTTTGAATGATATAAGCCCCATCGGGGTGAAGGAAGCCCAGGAGGGGGATGAGCTGCAGAAGGGCATGGTTTATATCGCCATGGGCGGTCTGCATATGGTAGTGAGGCATGCGGGAGGCAGGTATACCATCCATTATACGGATGAGCCGAACCGGGAGGGTGTAAAGCCCTGTGCCAATTATATGTACGAATCTCTTTCCGACAGCAGCTTTGACAAGATTGTCTGTGTGGTTATGACGGGCATGGGAGCTGACGGTACGGAAGGAATCAAGAATCTGGAGGCCAAAAAGAAGGTTCATGTGATTGCCCAGGATCAGGCCACCTGCACGGTGTATGGGATGCCCAAAAGTGTTGTCAATGCGGGAATGGCGGATCAGGTGGTGCCTCTGGACCAGATTGCCCAGGAGATCATTTTAAACGTCGGCGTCAGACGTTAAGCATGTAACGGTTCGGACGAAGCTTGAACTGTTACGGCAGCCGAACTATAGTAGAGAAAGGGATGGGGTAAGTATGGACGTAAGTCAATATCTCGAGATCTTCCTTGACGAGACCAAGGAACATTTGCAAAATTTGAACACACGGATTCTGGAGCTGGAAGCCGATCCGGAAAACATGGATACCATCAATGAAATTTTCCGTGCGGCGCATTCCTTAAAGGGAATGGCGGGGACCATGGGCTTTAAGAGAATGCAGAATCTGACTCACGACATGGAGAACGTATTTTCCGAGGTGCGCAACGGCACCATTAAGGTGATGCCGGAAATGATCGACGTGCTGTTTCAGTGTCTGGACGCTTTGGAGGAATATACGGACAGCATTCAGTTTTCTGCGGACGAAGGCTCCAATGACAATGAGAATCTGATCCGGCAGCTGAATGATATCCTGGACGGCAAGGATGCGGAAGGAGGCGCTCCGGCTCAGAAGAAGGAGGCTGCACCGAAGGAGGCAGCCGGCGCCGCGGAGGGAGACAAGTGGGATAATATTGCCCTGAACGATTCTCAGATCGCAGTGATCCAGGAGGCGCTAAGCCAGGGGAAAAAGGTATACGGATTGAATGTGGTAGTTCAGGAAGGCTGTATGCTGAAGGCCGCAAGGGCATTTCTGGTGTTTAAGGCGGTGGAGGAGCTGGGGGAGATTATTCTTTCCGAGCCCGGAGCCCAGGAAGTGGAAGAAGAAAAATTTGACAGGGATTTTACGCTGTTTGTTCTCACCGAGACAGAATTGGATGAAATCATTAAAGCCGCTGCCGCCGTGTCCGAGATCGAGGGTGTGACCGGAGCTCCCATTGTATTGGAAAATAATAAGTATTTTGGGAAAGCGGCGCCGGAGGAAAAGGCAGAAGCCGCGGAGCAAAAGCCGCAGGAACAGACTGCCGCGCCGGCTCCCGTTCCCGCCGCCCCTGCTCCCGCGCCTGCGGGTCAGAAGGCGCCTGCCGCCCGGACGGATAATAAGAAGCAGACGCCTGCGAAGCCGGTGGTAAACCGCACGGTGCGCGTGGATATTGAAAAGCTGGATTCCCTGATGAATCTGGTGAGCGAGCTGATCATAGCAAAGAATTCCCTGGTGTCCGCCTCGGATAAGGAGCAGACCAAGACGAACAGCGCCTTTAACGAGCAGGTGGAGTATCTGGAGAGCGTTACAACCAATCTCCACGAATCCGTAATGAAGGTGCGAATGGTGCCTATCGAGAGCGTGGTCAATAAGTTCCCCAGGATGATCCGGGATCTGTCCAAAAAGCTGGGAAAGAAAATGGAACTGTATATGACCGGTGAAGAGACGGAGCTGGACCGTACCGTGGTGGATGAGATCGGCGATCCTCTGATGCATCTGCTGCGTAATTCCGCCGACCATGGGCTGGAATCCGCAGAAGTCCGCGCACAGAGAGGCAAGCCGGATGTGGGCTCCATATTCCTGGATGCGTATCAGGATGGAAACAATGTAGTTATCGAAGTGAGGGACGACGGCAACGGAATCGATGTAGAGGCCGTCAGAGCGAAAGCCGTCGAGCGGGGCACTGTCACTCCCGAGCAGGCGGCCAATATGGCAGATAAGGAAATTATCAACCTGCTGTTTCTGCCCAGCTTTTCCACTGCAAAGCAGGTCACGGACGTATCGGGCCGGGGCGTGGGGCTGGATGTGGTGAAATCCAAGATCGAATCCCTAAGCGGAGAGGTGGAGGTAAAGTCCAAGCTGGGAGAGGGCAGTACCTGGACCATCCGTCTGCCTTTAACGCTGGCCATCATCCAGGCGCTGATGGTGGTAGTGGGAGATGAGAAATATGCTATTTCCCTGGGATCCATCAAGGGCCTTGAGGATATTCCCACCAGCGATATCAAGCTTGTGCAGAATAAGGAGGTCATCAACCTTCGCGGCACTGTGACTCCGTTGATCCGGCTGAACGAGGTACTGGACTGTGAAAGCAAAAGATCCAAGGATGAGAATCTGATCGTGGTCATTGTCAAGAAGGGCGATAAGACCGCAGGTCTTGTGATTGATGAGCTGATCGGTCAGCAGGAGATCGTTATCAAGTCTCTTGGCAGGTATATTAAGCAGTGCAAGTTCATCAGCGGCGCAACCATTCTGGGAGACGGCGAGGTCGCCCTGATCCTGGATGCCAATGCCTTGATTTAGAAAGGGGAAGATATCTATGGAACTGAGTGCAAACAATGCACCCAATGTGTTGGGTGAGGAAGGCAGAAAGCCTGTGGAGACCGTTCAGTATATTGTGATCCGGCTGGGCGAGGAGCAATATGGAATCGATATTCGCAATATAAACAATATTATCAGGATGCAGCACATTACCCGTGTGCCGAAGATGCCCGGTTATCTGAAGGGTGTTATCAACCTTCGGGGAGAGGTGGTCCCCGTTATGAGCATGCGTCTGAGAGTGGGATTGTCCGATGACGAGTATACCAAGGCGACCCGGATCATCGTTCTTAAGCTGGAGCAGGAAGGAAATGTGGGCTTTATCGTGGATGAGGTCAAGGAGGTTGTGACGCTTTCCGATAATGATATCGAGAAGAATGCATATAATGCAAATGATGAGAAATCAAATCTGATCAGCGCGGTGGGCAAGCACAATGGTGAGCTGATAACTCTGCTGGATCTGAATACCATCAGTCTTGAGGGGAATTGACCCGGCTTGGGAAAAGGCTTAAAAAGATATAAAGGAGAGTGATCCCATGGGAGACATGAGTTTGGAACAGGTTACGGAAAATTATTATGATGTTCTCAGGGAACTCGGGAATATCGGCGCGGGCAATGCCATAACGGCATTGTCCCAGATGCTGCAGTGCAAGGTGGATATGCAGGTTCCCCAGGTCAGACTGCTGGAATTTTCCGAAGTGGGGGAAATGATAGGCGGCGAGGAACAGATCATGGCAGGCGTATTCCTGGGAGTCAAGGGGGATATTACCGGAAGCATGATGTTTATGGTAGAGGAGGAGAGCGCCAGACATCTGATTGCAAAGATGACTATGGGGATGCTGCCTCCCGGCTCCGAGTTCGAGGAAATGGGGCTGTCAGCCATGAAGGAGCTGGGAAATATCATTACCGGAGCCTATCTGAATTCTCTGTCAACTATGACGAATTTGAGTATTTCGCCTACTCCGCCGGCGCTGACTGTGGACATGGCGGGAGCGATCTTAAGTGTTCCCGCGATTCAGTTTGGTGTGTACGGAGACAAGATTCTTCTGATCCAATCTCAGTTTAACGATGATGTGCAACTGGACGGCTATTTTATTATGATCCCCGATCTGGAGTCCTACGCGAAGATATTGACCGCGCTGGGACTGCCTGTGGTGTGATGAAATAATAAATAATAATAGGAGACAAGCGGCTGTGAAGGATGTGGGAAGAGACAGATGAGTGAAATTGTGAAAGTAGGAATGGCGGACCTGAAAACCTGTGTGAGCCCTGACGGCGCCACGACGCTGGGACTCGGGTCCTGTGTGGGGATTGCTATTAGGGATCCCATGACAAAAATAGGCGGTCTGGCACACATCATGCTGCCGGACAGTAAGGCCATCAGAAACAGTCAGTTGAATGTTGCCAAGTTTGCCGATACGGGGATAGAGGAGCTTGTAAAGCAGATGGAAAGGCTGGGAGCGAAGCGTGCCCGTATGGTGGCAAAGATAGCGGGAGGGGCGACCATGTTTGCCTTTCAGGGAGGCAACAGCAGTATTGGGCAGGTTGGAGACAGGAATGTGGAGGCCACCAAAACAAAGCTGAGGGAATTGAAGATTCCCATTTTGGCCCAGGATACCGGTGCAAACTACGGAAGAACCGTTATATTTTATCCGGAAACAGGGGACTTTCATATCCGGGCAGTAGGGAAGCCGGAATCGATCATTTGATGGGGAAATTATATGAACAGGAAGAATTTGCCGCTTTTGCTGATGCTGACAGCCGGCGTTGTGACATGTATTGTCACTTTTGTGCAGCGCGCTCCCGTCCTTACCAGACTGGTCACGCTGTTTATAGTCATGGCAGCATTTTGTCTGCTGGGATATATATTTAAATGGATGCTGGATATTTTCGATCTTCAGAATGAGGAGCGGCTGAAGGAAGAAGGAGAGGTCATCGAAAAAGAGGCCCAGGATTCCGGAGAGCAGGATGCGGAGGAACCCGGGGAGCAGGAAGGCAGCGGTGCCGAAGAGTAGGAGTCCAAAGCCTGAATAAAAACACAGAAAGGAGCGATGCTTCATGGATGAGGCGGGCAGAAAAAAACTGCTGGAGGAATACGGAAAGACCAAATCATCGGAAGCGAGAGAGAAGATCATTCTTGAATATGCTCCCCTTGTGAAGGTAGTAGCCGGAAGGCTGAGTATGTATCTGGGATATAATGTGGAATATGAGGATCTGGTCAGCTACGGTATATTTGGGCTGATTGATGCCATTGATAAGTTTGACTGTCTGAAGGAAGTGAAATTCGAGACTTACGCCAGTCTCAGGATCCGGGGGGCTATATTGGACCAGATCCGGAAGATGGACTGGATTCCCAGGACTGTCAGACAGAAGCAGAAAAAGATTGAGGCGGTGGTCCGGGAGATCGAACAGAGCACCGGACACAGCGCCACGGATGAGGAGATCGCAGTTAAGCTGGGGATAACCCAGGACGAGTATACGGACTGGCAGACCCAGATGAATATTACAGGTCTTGTGTCTCTGAACGAATACATGGAGCAGGGAAGCGATGTATCGCAGGACTATGGGAGAAACACCACTTCCCGGTTTGAGGCTCCGGAGGAAAGAGTGGAGCGGGAGGAGCTGACCAGGGTTTTGGGGGAAGCGCTTCAGCTTTTGACAGAAAAAGAGCAAAAGGTTATAACATTATACTATTACGAGGATTTGACCCTGAAGGAAATCAGTAATATCCTGGAAGTATCGGAATCCCGGATCTCCCAGCTTCATACCAGGGCATTGCAGAAGATGAAGACAAAAATGGGTGCATATATGGGATTTTTGACTGGAAATTGACCTGGAATCTGCGAGATTAATTGACCTGGAATCTGCGGGATTGCAGGCGGTGCAAGGGGGCGTTTTTATGCGGAATGGTTATTTTCGACTGGTGGGCATGCCCGACGGATATGGTGTGGCGATATATCAGCCCCAGGAGGACGGGGAAGAGGTTCAGATAGGAGAAATTCTGGATTATCTGGACAGTCTGGAGATCGGTTACGAGAGAAAGAAGTTTGAACTGGCTATTATGCGGGGAGAAGACGCGGTATGCAGGCTTGGATCTGGAACCTGTCCTGCATGCGCCGAGCAGTATCGGCTGACGGTGAGCGAGGACGGCATGTCCGCCACGGTTCGGTTCATTGCTCCCTCGGAGTGCGGGGGCAGGGTGAGCTTTGACGCGTTTATGCGGGAGCTGAGAGCCCGAAATATTACCCACGGTATCGATATGGAGGTGCTTCAGGAGCATTTTCAGACCACGGGTGTTTACTGCACCGACCTTGTGATTGCCAGAGGGAAACTGCCGGTTCAGGGAGAGGACGCCAGGATCGTATATCATTTTAACACTGATCTGCACAGACGTCCGGCTCAGCGGGAGGACGGCAGTGTGGATTATTTCCATATGACCACAATCAATCATTGTCACAAGGGGGAGGAGCTGGCCAGAATTATTCCCGAGGTACAGGGAGAAAACGGATTTGACATTTACGGCAAGCCGCTCCGTCCCAAGGGGGTCAAGAGAAAATCGCTGAAATTCGGCAGAAATATCGACCTGTCCGAGGATAAGCGCAGCATTTCCTCGGCGGTGGACGGTCATGTGATTCTGGTGGACGACAAGGTTTTTGTGTCGGCTATTTATGAGCTGGACTGTGTAGGTGTGTCCACCGGAAATATAGATTTTGAGGGAAGCGTTGAGATCAGAGGCGACGTGTCAGCCAATTACGAAGTGAAGGCTGGAGGCAATGTCATCGTAAACGGTCTGGTGGAGGGCGCAAAAATCGTTGCAGGCGGCAATATTATTATTGCCAAGGGCATGAATGGAATGGGAAAGGGATCCCTGAAGGCAGGCGGCGATATCGTAGTTAAGTTCCTGGAGAATACCAAAGCGGTATCCGCGGGCTATGTGGAGACGGAGTCGATTATCAACAGCCGTGTATCTGCGGGCACGGAGGTGCGCGTGGAGAGTAAAAAGGGGACGATCATGGGCGGCTATGTCCAGGCCCGGAGCAAAATCATTGCCAAGACCATCGGCTCCGACATGGGAACTTCCACGAGTCTGGAGGTAGGGGTCAACCCTATGGTGAAAACCCAGTACAGCCGTATACGGAAGGCCATGTCCGACCATAATGAAAGTATCAGCAATGCAGGAGTCATTTTATCTAATTTCAAGGAAAAGGTAGAGAAAGGGGTCAAATACAATAAGGCCCAGATCAATTATATCAAAGATCTTGCAAAGACGGTAAAGGACAAGGCGGCTGAGCTGGAGGAAATGGGACGGCAGCTGGAGAAGCTTCAGGCTATGCTGGAAATACAGAAATTGTCCGAGATCCTGGTATATGACGAGATCTTTCCCGGTACCACTATTGTGATCGGGGATGCAACTAAAATTTTGCAGACCAGCTACCAGTATTGCAAATTCAAGCGGGAACAGGGCGAAGTGCGGATGCTGCCTTTATAGGGCGTTTATTCGGCGCATGCTTTTTGGATGTTGATGTGATGTCCGCAGAAGCGGACGGGGAGGTATCGGTATGGCGTTTGGTTCCATAGAGCTGACAACCATTTCCAGAGCACAGGATTATTCGGCCATTAAGCAGAATGAAGACAACAAAGGAATGGTGGATCAGTCCAATTTCAGTGCACAGGTTCAGAAAACCACAGAGCAGAAGACCCGGGAGGTTCACAGCAGTGACGACACTCAGTGGCAGGAGCGGAAGCCGGATGCAAAGGAAAAGGGGAACGGGACTTACTTTGGAGACGGCGGCAGGAGAAGGCAGAAAAAATCTTCCCAGGAACGCGTGGTGGTAAAGGGACAGGGCGGATTTGATATGAAGATATAAACGCCTTTTCCGGAGGCCGGTATGGCCTGAGATCTTATTAACGGGTAATACTTACAGGAATCTGCGGGACATTCTATCCCCGCGGCATTTGCCAAGTGGATATCAAGACATCCGCTTGGCTTATTGTCTGCGGAAATAAAACGTAGGGCGGAAAAAAGGTATGGATATAGTGGAAATCGTGCTGCTGGCGACAGGAGGGATCGTTTTTATTCTGAGCTTTTTGATCCCCGGAAAAAAAGGGATAGCGTCAGCCGCTTCGGAAAAGCTGGTTCGGGAGCAGGTCCGCGAGATGGTAAATCAGGAGCTGGATCAGCTCAGAGGCCGGATGGACATTGCGGCGGACGAGGCTGCGGCATATGCTGCGGATAAAACGGAAAGATCGCTGGAGAGGCTTTCCAATGAAAAAATCATGGCGGTAAACGAGTACTCCGACACAGTGCTTGCCCAGATTCATAAGGATCATGAAGAGGCCATGTTTTTATATGATATGCTCAACAACAAGCATGACAGTATGAAAAAGACTCTGTCGGAGGTTCATCGTGCGGTAAAGTCGGCGGAGGATGCGGTCGTATGCCTTCAGCGGGAGATGCCGCAGCCTGAAGAGCAGGAGGAATCCGCGGTGTGGCAGGAGGAGCCTTCTTCCTTCGGGGAGCAGGAGACGGCGGAGGATGGAGAGGAAACAGAAAAGCCCAATTCCAACGATAGAATCCTGGCTCTTTACAGACAGGGAAAATCTTCCGTGGATATTGCCAAGGCCCTGGGACTGGGAGTGGGCGAGGTAAAGCTTGTGATTGACCTGTTTACCGGCACGGCGCGCTGAATGGAGGAATCCTGTGAAATTACAATATTATTTGAGGGGGCTGGGCATAGGAATCATTGTGACGGCCCTGGTGATGGGGATCACAAAAGACAGAAATGAACCTCTTACGGATGCGGAAATCAGAGCCATGGCGCTGGAGATCGGCATGGTGGACAGCAATTCCCTGAAATTGACGGACACACAGGCTTCAGGCGGGCCGGGGACGGCTTCCGGGACATCGGAGCCGGACACCGGAGCTGACTTGGGAAGCAAAGAGGATGAATCGGAGTCCGAAGAGCCATCCGAGGATGATAAGCAGTCGGAAGAAGGAGAGGACGGCCAGGAGTCCGGAGGGTCATCCGAAGGTGATAAGCAGCCGGAGGAAGGAGAGGACGGCCGGGAGTCCGGAGGGTCATCCGAAGGTGATAAGCAGCCGGAGGAAGGAGAGGACGG